>NZ_JBHTXK010000024.1:0-54340 GCF_042791795.1 Leifsonia sp. NPDC056665 | reverse complement strand
GATCGCCCGCTGGGCCGAGGCGGAGAGTGTTGATGTCATGCAGTCTTCCTCCCAAGTGGAAGACCCGACTGTCAACAACCTCCGTCAGTTTTATATGCGCAAGTCGGCCTGCTGGGTAACACAGGAGCGACGCTGCTAACCCTAGGAGCCGATGCCGGGTGTCGGCCGGAAGGCATTGACTGTCCGGTCGAGATTCGTCTGGGCGTCAGTTCCGGAATCGAGAATCGTGTTCCGGTCGGAGCTCGGCTCAACAAGGACGGTGACGACGTCGAGGGCCTCGGCTGCCGCGGTTGTGAGCAGCGCGTCCACCTGCGCGTCGAACGCCGAGTCTCCTGACGAGGACCGTACATCCAGCGCGACCACATGGTTACTGGCGACGTAGTTGTTGCTTCCCTCAGTGAGCCTGATCATGACCGGGGTCGCTCCGCTGGGTCGCAGCTTGTGCGAGTCGACGATCTCGGAGAAGTGGTTTCCGATCACTGAGTTGTTGGTGCCCTCGATGAGCAGTAGTCCGAAGAGGTCGTCGCGTCCGTTGTCCACGTCGATGAATGGCGCCCAGGGTTCGCGGTCGCGAAGCAGGTGGTTGGAGGCGATGAGGTTTTCGGAAGCGTTCTGCTCCAGGATCAGCATGCCGGGGTAGAACGAGTGCAGACGATTGTTCGTCACGCTCGACCGTGTGACGCCTTTAAGGTGCACGCTGCTGGCGCCGCGGGGGAAGACATTGTTTGCTGTGATGAGCAGCCCGCCGTGGTTCTCGGCGTAGATGGAATAGCCTTTGGGTCCGGCGCCGATCAGGTTGTCCGTCACCTTCGAGGCCTGTCCCCAACCGCGCAACTCGATGCAGCTGCCGCTCTCGGCGATGAAGTTGTCGTGAATGGAAAGCGCATCGGCGTTGTAGATGGTGAGTGCGTGCTCGAGGTACACGAAACCCATCCCGTTGAACCGGAAGGAGTCGTTTGCGCTCGCGACGCAGATGCCTGTCTTGCCGTTGACGTAGGTGTTCTCGGGGTGCAGCTCGGACTCGTCCGCGACGAAGTGCAGCCCGTCGATGCAGAAGTTGGAGAACTCGACGGAACTGATCCGCGGGCTCCCCGTTCTTTTCACGAGGAAGGCGGCGCCTCCTGACTCGTCCCCGTCGTCGCCCGCCGCGATCTCAACCAGGATGCGGCTTCCACCGGGCCAGAGTTCGTGAAGATCCGACCACTGGTCCTCCGGGACGTTGAACCGGATGCTCGAGGAGGTGAACCCGTGTCCCGATCCTTCGATCCGGAGGAAGCTGACGTCGATCAACACCTGGGTTCGAAGGTGATAGTCCCCCGGCGGGATGTAGATCACCGCCCCGGGCTTGCCACCGTTTGGCTCGACTGAGGCGTTCTGGCGCTGTTTCACGTCGGCGATGATGCTGTTGATCACCTCGCCGATGTCTTCCGTTGCGTCGCCGAAGGGCCAGGTGGTCACGTCGTAGCGGGTGGTGCTTGGCATCTGTCTTTCCAATGGTGTGCTGCTTGATCCGAGGGGGTGCCGGGTCACGTGTCGGACTGGTCCGGCTTGGGGCTCTGCCCGTCGTGGAGGTCCTTGGCTTCGCTGCGAAGGATGCGGGCCGATTGACCAAGCGCTCGTGCGAGTGCTGGCAGCTTCGCGGCCCCGAAGATGAGGAGCACAACAGCAAGAACAACAAGAAGGTGCCAACCGGTGAGGTTCGCGAACATGGACGGCCTTTCGTCTGTTCGGGGCGGGTGCGAGGGGGTTGCCCTCGCACCCGCCAAACTTACGGCGTGGGACGGAACCCGTAACTGGTGGAGTTCGCCAGCAACTGCTCCTGGGTCCCGCTGTCGAAGACGTGCGAGTTGGTTGTTCCCGCGTCGAGGACGACGGTGTAGACGGCGAGGTTGGAGATCACGTGATTCGCGCCGATCAGGTTCTGGTCGCCGTTCTTGATCCGGAAGATCGCGGCGGTGCCGCCGGCGGGCTTCACCTGGTCGGGAGGGATGATCAGGGTGACGTGGTTGGAGGTGATGGTGTTGCCGTCACCGTTGACCTGCACGACTCCGAAGTCGTCGTCCAGTCCGTTTCCGGTACCGATGAACGGGCCGTACGTCTCGACCTGTCGCTCGAAGACGTTCGAGCTGATCAGGTTCTCCTTGCAGCTGCCCTCCAGCGTGATGCTTCCGGGATAGAACGACTGGAGGCGATTGGCGGAGATGTTCGACCGGAACGAGTTCTTGATGTGCACCGAGTCGATTCCGCGCGGGAAAATGTTGTTCCCGGTGATGAGGAGTCCGTTGCTGTTCTCGGCGAAGATCGAGAAGCCGACGGGGCCGGCGCCCAGGTGATTGCCTTCGATCTTGGTCGCCTGGCTACCGCCGAGGATGAAGATGCAGGTCCCGCACTCGGCGATGAAGTTGCCGGATACATCGAGAGCATCCGGCCCCTGGATCACCAGAGCCTGCTCGAGATACACCATCCCCATCCCGCGGATCCGCGCCGAATCGTTGTCGGTGCCGAAGCGGATGCCGACCTTGCCGTTGCGGTACGAGTTCTGGTTGCTGCCGAAGGAGACACCGTCAAGACAGAAGTTCTCGAAGGCGACCGCACTGAGCCTCGGGTTGCCGTTCCTGGCCACGAGGAACGCTTCCGAGGTGCCATCGGTGTTTTCGACTTTGATGTGGCTACCGCCCGGGTTCAGTTCGTGCCATCCGGTGGTATCCGAGTTGTACCGGATGGAGAGCGAAGTGAACCCGTGGCCGGACCCGCGGATGGTGAGGAAACTCACGTCGACGACGACGCGGGTCTTCAAGGAATAGGTACCCGGTGGGATGTAGATCACGGCGCCGGGCTTGTCGGCCGGGTCGCTCTGCCGCTGTTTGATATCGGCGATGATGCTGTTGATCACCGCACCGATGTCGTACTGAGGGTCGATCGGTTTCCCGGGAGTCTTCCAATCGGTGACGTCATACACGTTGGATTCCATCTGTATTCCTCTCGTTCGGTCGCAGCTTCGCTGTTACAGGAGGCCGACAGGGACTCGGCGTTTTGGTGCAGGCCGTTGTGCCTGCTGCGGTGGCGTGGTTTCTGCGGCCGCGGGTTTGGCGCCCACGTACGTGAGCGCAGCGATTGCCACGGCTGTCGCCGCGGTCTGGACGACAGCGCGGCGGGAGGGCTGGATCTTCTCCGTCATGGGGTGCTCCCCTTTCTGCCCAATCGTTTTGGCACAATGTGGGCGGCTTAGAGTAGCGATTCGTATCGCCGAATGGAAGAAGAAACTCGAGTGGCGCTGGTCGCCGAATCAGTCCGCCGCTGCGGCGGCGGTGAGCTCGCTCAGAACGGGAAGGTCAGCACCCGGGCGTGACACCGTGATGGCGGCGGCGTGTGCCGCTTTACCGCCCGCCACCTGCAGTCGGTCCGGCCGCACCGGCCGTCCGTCCCAGCCCTCGCCTTCGAAGATGAGCGCCCAGATAAGGGTGGCCATGAACGAATCACCCGCCCCGACGGTGTCGGCCACGACTGTCTTGACCGGGGGGATAATGACCCGGCCTTCCCCGCTCGACAGCACAGCCCCCTTGCTTCCTCGGGTGATGCCGGCCACGGCCACTCCGCCGTCGATGAGCAGATCGAGTACATAATCCAGGGACTTGCCGGGGAACAGGAACGCGGCGTCTTCATCGCTCAGTTTCGTAAGGTGGCTGGAAAACGCCAGCGCTTCGAAGAGCTTGCGCGCCTTGTCAGCCTGAGGAACGAGCGACGGACGCACGTTCGGATCGAACGTGATGATTGCACCGGCCGCGCGCCCCCGCCTGACGATGTCCCTGGTGATGTCCGAACCCGGATCGAGGAAAGCACCAAGCGAGCCGGCATGGATAACTCTCGGCGCCCCGAGATCATCGAGATTTCGAGGATCCCAGGTCAGCGAGAACTCGTAGGACGCCGATCCGTCCTCGGCAAGGATGGCGACCGCTTTGGAAGTCGGCGCTGCCGTCAGCGATTGCGGCGTCAATACCACCCCGGATTCGCTTAGGTACGCCCTGATCACGTCACCGTCGGCATCATCGCCGATTGTCGTGTGGAGTCGGGTGACGAGATCGAGTCGGGAAAGCCCGAGGGCGATGTTCGCGGGCGATCCGCCCGGGTAACGGCTTATCCGACCCGGTTCGACGACTTCGTCGATGAGCGCCTCACCGACGATGAGTGCGCCCGCGTTCACGATGAGACTCGGACTTCCCGCGTTTCGAGCTGGCTCTCAGACCCGACCGACAGGCGACCATTCACCCAGGAAACCGGCTGGGGGTCGGTGATCTCGCCGATCCACCCGCCGTCCTCGTCATCGTTCCTGAACGCCAGGAATTGCCATTGCCCGTTACGGTCCTGGATAAGCCGGCCGACGTAGAGTCGTTCGTCTGTGATGCGGTAGGCCTCCCGGGTGTCGAACGGCCCTGCGAGCGACTCGGTGGGGAATGCCCAAACGCCTCCGACACGATCTGCGGCCAAACGATCGTGCGCGAGCTCGGATGCAAGACACGAGAACACGCCAACTGGCTTCCCCTCGACGTTGAGCGTCTGCACGACCTCGATGTGTCCGAATCCGGCGCCAGGCTGTGAAAGGGGCGGCTGCACGGTCCACGTCGTGAGGTCCGGCGACGTCGCGTGACCGATGACCCCTCGGTTGTCGGGATCGCCGTGGTTGGCGCGGGCGGTGATCAGCATGTGCCAGCTGTCGTGGTCGCGGAAGACCCACGGGTCCCGCCAAGCCTGGTCAGGCCACTGACGGGTCTCCGCTGTCTCGTACCAGCGCGAATCCGGTTCGAGCACCTGCCGCCCGGGCTCCCGCCGCCAGGTGAAAAGGTCCTCCGAAACGACGGAGCTGATGCGCTGGACGATTCCTCCTTCGGATCGGCTCACCGCGGTATAGAACATGCGCCACGTTCCGTTGTCTTCACGCGCGACCGAACCGGTCCAGGTGGCCATGTCGTCAAACGCAGGGGCGTCGTCCGGAATCACTGCGTCGGCGTGCTCGGTCCAGGTGGTCAGGTCTGTGGAGGTGGCGTGCCCGATGGTCGCGCGCCAATGGCGGCGGTCGGGGTCCAGGAGGGCGCGGGAAGCCTTGAGGAAGAACAGGTGGTACCGGTCGCCGTCGTCAGCGAGCCAGAAGTCCCATACCCAGGACGAGGCGAGTCGGAGCATCTGTGTACCTTTCAGGCGGAAGTCGGTCGTGCGACCGATCCTCGGACGATGAGCGGGCAGTCGAGCAGTGTGGGCTTGTCGGCGAGCAGTTTGTATTCGGCTTCGCCGTGGATCAGGCGCACCAGTGTCTCCACGGCCCAGGCGCCCATCTCGTAGTGGGGAAGGGCGACGGTCGTCAGCCCGGGGAAGAGGTTGGCTGCGATGAGTTCCTGGTTGTCGAAGCCGACGATAGAGAGGTCGTTCGGGATGTTGAGACCGAGTTCCGTGGCTGCCCGGTACGCACCCATCGCCATCCGGTCGTTGTAGCAGAAGAGCGCCGTCGGCCGATCCGTCCGGGAGAGCATCTCGCGCGCCAGCTCATAGCCGGGCAGCGTCTCAGACGGTGCAGTGGAGACGAGGGTCGCGTCGAACGGGATGCCGTGTGCGTCCAGCACCTGGCGGTAGCCCTCGAACCGGAGGTGTGTCGCTGGGACATCGTCATCGTTGTTGAGAAACCCGATTCGGGTGTGGCCCGCCTCCACGAGGTGCGTGACTGCTGCGACCGCGCCACCGACCTCGTCGGGGACCACTGCCGGGACGATGCCGGCGCGGTCCGTCGAGTCGATCAGGACAGCGGGCAGTGCCTGCAGGTTCGGGGGGAGGGACACGCGACGGTGGTACATGGTGGCGTAGAGGACCGCATCCACTTGCCGGTCCAGCAACGCCTGCACGTCGTCCTTGTGCGAGTTGCCGGCGGATTCGCGTTCCGTGTTGATGATGACCAGGGTGAGATCGTGTTCGCGCGCGGCGTCCTGAGCGCCGAGGATGATCCGGCCCGCGTGCGGGGTAGTGGCGATCTCCTCGCTAAGCAAGCCGATGAGCCCGGACCGATTCGTCCTCAGCGCCTGCGCCGCACGGTTCGGACCATAGCCCAGCGACTTCGCCGCGTGACGAACACGTTCCCGCGTCTCTTCTGCCACCCTCGTGTGCGGCGTGTCGTTCAACACGTGCGACACCGTCGTGACCGATACGCCGGCCAGTTCGGCTACGTCTCGGATTCCAGCGCTTTTCACTGACACAGCTCTTCCTCCCCCGATTCCTGATGATTCATATCGCGCGCGTCAGCCCTTGACCGCACCGAGCGTGAGGCCGGCCACGATGTGCCGCTGCAGCACGATCGCCAGAATGATCACCGGGACCGAGTAGAGCACAGCGAGCGATGTCATGTTGCCCCAGTCGAGCCCGAACTGACTCTGGAAGTTCGCGATCTGAAGCGGGGTCGTCACGGCTCGCACCGAGGTGAGCAGCAGCGCGAAGATGAAGTCGTTCCAGGAGGCGAGGAAGGCGAAGATCGCGGTGACCGCCACTCCACCCCTCGCCACAGGCAGGACGACCCGCCACAGCGAACCGAGGCGGGAGCAGCCGTCCACCCGGGCGGATTCGTCGAGCTCGTCGGGGACCGCCTCGAAGAAGCTGGCCATCAGCCAGATGGAGAGCGGCAGCGAGATCGTGGTTTGGGCGATCGCGAGAGCCAGGGACGTGTCCGACAGCCCGAGGCTGTGGAACATCGTGATCAGCGGAGCGCCGACGATGATCGCCGGGACCATCCGCATGATCAGCGCGAGCAAGATGAAGATGCGCCCTGGCCGGGTGCGATAGCGGGTCACCGCGTACGCCGCCGGCACTCCGAGCACGAGGGAGAGCACCGTGCTCAAGGCAGCCGTCTGGAGGCTGTTGACGAACGACTCCGGCACCCCTTGGGTGCTCAGGACGTTCAGGTAGTTCTGGATCGTCCAGGTCGACGGCAGGATCTGCGGCGGGATGGCGTTCGTCTCGATCGGCGTCTTGAACGAGGTGAAGAGCATGTACACGAACGGGAACGCGTACAGGACCACGAGAACGCTCAGAGCGATCCAAAGGACAGCGCGGGTGCCCACGCGGCGGGTCTCGAGTCCGTTCATCGCTCTTCGCTCCCAGGTCGCCAGATGGTCAGGACGGCGACGATGGCGATCACCATCATCGCGATCAGATAGATCGTCCCCATGGCACTGGCAAGGCCCGGGTTCCCGTTCGCGATCTGCGTGTTGTACACAAGCAGCGACAGCACATTGGTGGAGTTCTGCGGGCCGCCGTTGGTCTGGACGACGATCGTGTCGAAGGCCCGGGCGGCGTCCACGCCCCGGACGATCAGCGCGACGGCGATGATCGGGCGAAGCTGCGGAACGATGATCCGGAACAGCAGGGTCGGGTATCTGGCCCCGTCGAGACGTGCCGCCTCGATGATGTCGCCTGGGACGTTCTGCAGACCGGCGAACAGGACCAGCGTGATGAAGGAGGTCGTCAGCCAGATGTCTGGCAGTGCGACGGAGAACAGCGCGATGCTCGGGTCGCTGAGCCATTGGATCTGGTTCGGCGAGGAGATGATGTGCGCCTCGTAGAGGAGCTGGTTGACGATCCCGGAGTTGTCGATCAGGAGGAACCGCCACAGCAGTCCGGCGACGATGGGGGCGATCATCAGCGGGTAGAGAAAGATCGTGCGGAAGATTCGGGACCGGTTGCCCAGTCCGCTGAAGAGGAGCGCGACAGTCAGCCCGAGCACGAATTCCAAGGTGACGACGATCACGGTGTAGGCGATCGTGCGGAAGGCGGAGTTGCCGAATTCTGAGGAGGTGAACGCTGCGACGTAGTTGCCGAAACCGACGAAGGTGTGGGGGCTTCCGGCGATCGGGTTGTACCGGTAGAAGCTGTTGACGACGAACTGGACCAGAGGCCACGCAACGAACACGGCGAGGAAGGCAGCCGCGGGAAGCATCATCAGCAGCGCGAACCGGGCGTCGGTGAGGCGGAACCGCGAACGGCGTCGTGGTTGGGTGCGGGGGCCGTGAACGGCCGGCCGGGCGGCCGGCCGTTCACGTGTGGCGGTGGTCATGTTACTGCTGGACAATCTGATCGATCTGGTCGGACGCGGACTTGAGCAGAGCCGCATTGTCAGCACCAGGCTGAAGCGACTTCTGGATCATCGGCACGAGGACGTTGTTGACGATGTTCTGCCAGTTGGCGTTCGCGGGCCGGGTGACCGTCCCAGGGGCCGAGAGGGTCGTGACCATCGGGCCGTACGCCTCGTAGCCCGGCTTGTCGGCGTACTGCTTGAGCGCCGAGATCCGGGCGACTAGACCCAGGGAGGTCTTCGCGCTCAGGGCGTTGTGGTCGTACGCGTACTTGACGAACGCGGTCGATGCCGCCTGGTGGGCCGCCTGCTTGGGGATGCTCAGGTAGAAGGGGCCTGGCACGCCGGCGATCCCGCCCGGGCCTGCGATCATCGGCGCGACTCCGGTCTTCCCGTACACGGGAGCGCTGGTCGGGATCTGGCGGTAGGCGTGCGCCCAGAAGAGCATCATCGCGGCCTTGCCCTGGTTGTACAGGTTCTGGGCGGCATTCCAGTCCACAGCCGCGGCGCCCGACGGACCGTACTTGGCGAGACTGGTGTAGTAGTCGAGCGCCTTCAGGCTGGCTGCGTCGCCGAGAGTCGACTTCGTGCCGGCAGCATTGAGCACCATGTTCTTCTCACCGGCCTGTGAGAGCGTCGCGAGGTACTGTGTCTCCACAGCGCCCGGAAGCGGCGCCCCGTACATGCCGTCCTTCGTGAAGAACTCAGCCACGTCGGAGTACTGCTGCCAGGTGGTCGGGGGCTTCAGGTCATAACCGTACTTCGCCTTGAACGCCGCCTGGTTGGCCGCGTCGTTGAACAGGTCGGTGCGGTAGTAGAGGATCTCCGAGTTCGCGAAGGCGGGCATTCCTACGTAGTTGTCGCCGACCTTCGCCTCCTGCACGACGGCGGGGAAGTTGTCCGACTTCACTTCCGACGTGTACATGCTGTTCAGCGGCTGGAGCCCGGCGGCGAACGCCGGCAGCCAGATCGCGTCCAGAGCAGCCACGTCGAACGAGATGCTCCCCGTCGAGAGCTCGCTGTTCACACGGTTGTAGAGACCGTTGTATGGCAGCTCGACGAAGGTGACCTTGGTGCCGGTGTCCTTGGTGTACTGGTCGGCGATCGGCTGAAGCTCGGCGTGGCCGCCGGCCTCGACGAGCACCGTGATGGATTTGGCAGAGGAGGACGAAGACGTTCCTCCAGACACGCCGCATCCGGCGAGCGCCAGCGCGACGGCGACACCCACTGCCGTCGCTGCTGCGATTTTCTTGCGAAGCATCGTTACTCCGGATCGTGAAGAGCAGCTCCCGCTGCATGTGATTGGACCATTCTAAGGGGCCAAGACGTTTTGGCAAAACGTCTTGGCATGAAGTTACGTCTGACGACGTCACATCCGCAACCGCCAAAACGCGCCAAAATGCCAAAACTTGCCAAAGCGACCAGTCGCGCTCTAGCCCGGTCACGGCGGCGTCATGCGTCTTTCGATGCGCTGCGTAGAGCACTTGTGTCACGGTTCGTCGAAAAGGAGTCATGGTCACGCAACGCGGCGCCCGGGATCCGACGCGACACCCTCGAATACCTGGTCCTAATCGACCCGATGGACGACTTGGGCTGCGATAGCTGTCAGTAAGCCCCGACGAGCCCACGCCAGCCGGTCGCGGGCTCGATTCCTGTGCTGGGGAGACGTGAATGGAGCCGCGAGCGACGCCGTGCTTGATGGGTTGTCCGTCTGCCTGGCCGGTTGATCGTAGTTCGCTCCCGCGGGCTGCGTGCCAGGCTTTCGCGGCATATCCTCACTCGCTTCGCTCCCTGCGGTATTCCACGACCCGGCACTGCGCTCCGCTCCCGCTCACCCTCGATCCCCTTGCCAGACAGGCGAACAAGAACAGTTGAAGGGATCACAGAACCATGAGCGACACAACCACCGTGGCCGGCACCATCGAGCACCTCGACCCGCACACCCTGATCATCGAAACCAACGTGCGACCCTCCGCACCCATCACCCCCGCCTTCGTCCAGTCCATCAAAGAGAACGGCGTCCTCACCCCCGTCCTCGGCCACCGCAGCGACGACGGCCAGGTGACCGTGAGAGCAGGGCAACGCAGGGTGTTCGCCTCACGAGAAGCCGGACTAGCCACCATCCCCGTCTACCTGGTGGACGCCAACGAGGCCACGGCGGAGCGGATCGTGCAGCAGATGGTTGAGAACGACCAGCGCGAAGCCCTCACCGACAGCGACCGGGCCGCCGCGTTCCAGCAACTCGCCTTCGAAGGGCTCACCGTAACCGCGATCGCACGGCGCACCGGGACGAAGCAGAAAGAGGTCAAGACCGCGTTGGCGGTCGTCGAGAACCAGGCTGCGGCGTCCGCGATCCAGGAGCACCAGCTGACTTTGGATCAGGCGGCGGTGCTGATCGAGTTCGACGGCGACGACGGAATCCGCGCCGACCTGATCCAGGTCGCGACCACCGACCCGGCGCAATTCACGCACGCGGCCCAGCGGGCACGCGACGAGAAAGCACGCAGCAAGACCAAGTCGGACACGGAAGCCGACCTGGCGGGACGCGGGTACCTGATCCTCGACAACGATCCCGGCTACTACGACACCGAGTACACCCACATCAGCGAACTCATCACCACCGACGACCAATGCGTCACAATTGAGCACATCGAGAACCTCGACGGACGCGCAGCCCACGTGCGCGTCTACGCCGACGGGGAGACGAACGTGACGTATTTCGTGCGCGACGCGAAGGCCGCTGGGTTCCACACCTTCGGCGGAAGCCAACCCAAGTCCGGACCGATGACCGACGAAGAGAAGGCCGAGCGGCGCATCCTGATCGCCAACAACAAGGCGTGGGCATCCGCCGAGATCGTCCGCCGCGAATGGCTCACCACCCTCCTCTCGCGCAAGACCCTCCCCAAGGACACGGCGGTCGTGATCGCCAGGGGCCTCACCGTCCACCGGCAGGCGATCAGCACCGCCACCCGCGAAGGAAACGAGCTCGCCCACCACCTGCTCGGCCTGGAGCCGTCCGGCTACTTCGAGAACGACAAACTCGCGGCGCTGATCAAGCAGACCCCGGCTAAGGCTCAGCACGTCGCCCTCGCGGTCGTGCTCGGCGGGTGCGAATCCGTCACTAGCAAGCAAACCTGGCGGTACCCCTCACCCACTGACGCCGACTACTTCGCCCTTCTCGCCGACTGGGGGTACAGCCTCAGCGACGTCGAGCTCATCGTGACCACCGAGAAGGCAGCAGACGCGGAGGGGAACGCCCCTGCAGTCAGTGCGGAGCCTGGCGACGGCGACTGATCACACCGGACGGAAGCGGGCCCGCACACCGGGCCCGCTTCCGTTTGCGCGTTCAGGACAGTCCGTGAGTCGATGCCCCAACCGTCGCCGGCCCGACGACCGGACCGCCCCGCTGCGCCACCCGGTTGAAGGCCACGAACGGCACACACGCCGTCTCCGCCGTCAGCGCCGCCAGCCGGCCGATCGGTGTGCGCGGGTCCGCGGCGATCGCCCACCCGTCTGCGGCATACCGACTCACCGTGTCCACGCACTCCTTCTTCTCCCCCGCTGATGGGCTGCTCGAGCCGACCACCCCGATCAGTCCGCCTTGCAGTTCCGGGCCCATATTTCTCGTATCGATGGTGAATACCCGCATCCTGATCACTCCCCTGGTTGATCGTTTTGTTTGCCTTTCCGGCGGAGAGATCGAGAGCGAGTGGGAGGGGCGCAGTGCCGGGACCGTGGAATACCGCAGGGAGCGCAGCGAGTGAGGATATGCCGCGAAAGCCCGGCACGGAAGCACCGGGAACGAGCTACGATCGCCCCGCGGAAAGACACACAAACCGGCAAGAACGGCGCCGCCAACGGCGGCCCCAATCCGGTGTCTAGGTTGACGCACTCGGGCACATCCTGCCGATCTTCGACGCCCCCAACCGACTTACCTGCCATGAAATCGGCTGGCGAGCAAGGCAAATCAGACTGGACCAGTCTCGGAATGGCTCTCCATGAGATGTGAACTCAACTTCAGGGACCCGAGTTTTTGACGATTCCGGCCAATCATTCGGCGGAGGGCCAATCGAATGGGCTTCCGTCGTCGACTAGGACATACGACCCTTTACGGTCATCGTCAGGATGGAGTCGACCAGCCCGCCAAGAGTTTGACCGTCTTGTGACGTGCCAATACCTCGTTGACAGCCTATTTCAGGACATCGGGGACGCTTAGATCGTCTTCGGCTTGCGACGGCACCTTTGCTCGAGTGAATAGGCAAACGGACACAGCCACGCGAGGCCGTCGCCAGCCAACGAATTCCCCATAGTCGTTTCGTTTAGGTCTCCAGTCGAATGTGCCATTCAAGTCCTTTGCTCCCACCGTAAGATCACAATCGGTAGCCCGTTGAGATTCAAATCCCAGATTGGAAAGTATCTGGGCTTGAGCTGGCGCGAGCAGTGTGGGATTGAATTTGCGGACGACGTCTTGGCGCTTGCCCCTTGTTTCTGCACAACAAGCAAGCCCATCCCAACATGGGGGCTCGCGAGCCCCGCAAGCCAGGCGCGACCTCTGCGAAAGGACTCCTATGCGTTTCATGCGACTCGGCGACCCCGGTGCGGAGATCCCCGCCGTCAGCGACGGCGAGAGCACGTGGGACCTGCGCCCGCTGACCGCCGACATCGACGGCGCGTTCCTCGCCTCCGACGGGCTGGCGCGCGCGGAGGCCGCTGCATTGGCGGGCGAGCTGCCGCAGCTCGACGCGGCGGGCCTGCGCGTCGGCGCCCCGATCGCGCGGCCGCAGGCGGTCATCTGCATCGGTATGAACTACGCCGCCCACGCCCGCGAGTCCGGGGCCGAGCCGCCGAGCGACATCGTCGTGTTCTACAAGCACCCCAACACGGTCGTCGGCCCCGACGACGACATCCTGCTGCCGCCCGGCTCCACCACGACCGACTGGGAGGTCGAGCTCGCCGCCGTCATCGGCACCCGTGCCCGTTACCTCTCCTCCCCCGAGGAGGCGCTGGGACACATCGCCGGCTTCACGGTCGCCAACGACGTCTCCGAGCGCGAGTACCAGCTGCAGCGCTCGCTCGGGCAGTGGAGCAAGGGCAAGAGCTTCGAGACCTTCAACCCGCTGGGCCCCTGGCTGGTGCCGACCGCGGAGGTCGGCGACGGGTCCGGGCTGCGGATCTGGTCCACGGTCAACGGCGAGCCGCGCCAGGACTCGAACACCTCCGACCTGATCTTCGGCGTCGCCGAGATCGTCTACCGGCTCAGCCAGTTCACCGTCCTCGAGCCCGGTGACCTCATCAACACGGGCACGCCGGAGGGCGTCGGCCTCTCCGGCCGCTTCCCCTACCTCGGCGACGGCGACACGGTGACGCTCGGCATCGACGGGCTCGGCGAACAATCCAGCACGGTGCGCCCCGCACTCTGACCACGCACTGACCACCCGCACCACCGACAAGGAGACGATGTTGTCCGACTTCGAAGGGCTCGTGGCCGCGGTCACGGGCGGAGCATCCGGCCTGGGCAAGGCCATCGCCGACGAGCTCGCCTCCCGCGGCGCCCGCGTCTACGCGCTCGACCTCGACGCGTCCACGGTGACTGCGCCGCACATCGGCGTCCGCTGCGACATCGGCGACGACGCAAGCGTGCGCACCGCGATCGCGCAGGTGGTCGCCGACGCCGGGCGGCTGGACATCGTTATCGCCAACGCCGGCATCGGCGCCCAGGGCGATGTGGAGGCCAACGACGACGCCGAATGGGCACGCGTCCTCAATGTCAACGTCATCGGCTCCGCCCGCACCATCCGCCACGCCATGCCCCACCTGAAGGCGTCCCCGGCCCCGGCCGTCGTGCTCACCAGCTCGATCGCGGCGTGGGCCGGTCTCCCGCAGCGCGTGCTCTACTCCGCCTCCAAGGGCGCCATCTCGGCCATGACCCTGGCGATCGCCGCAGACTGCCTCCCGCACGGGGTCCGCGTCAACGCCGTCGCCCCCGGCACCGCCGACACCCCCTGGGTCGGGAGGCTGCTGGACAGCGCCGCCGACCCCGACGCCGAACGCGCCGCGCTGGAGGCCCGACAGCCGAGCGGCCGGCTGGTGCAGCCGCAGGAGGTCGCCGACGCCGTCGCCTACCTCGCCTCACCGCGCTCCGCCTCCACCAACGGCGTCATCCTCGCCGTCGACGGCGGAATGTACTCCCTCCGCCCGCGCCGCTGACGAAGGCCCGAGAGTTCTCGCTCCGGGGTCGATTGCACTTGGCTTCTCGGAGCGAGCGACTTGTGTCGCCCGAAAGTCTTACGAACTGATCGGCAGGGGTTACCCCTCTGCTATGCCGCGGTGTAGTCCGCGTCTTCGGAGATGCGTTCGTAAGACTTGTCGATGTGGTCGAGCATCGCTTGTTCGGCCTCCGCTGGTGTGCGGGCCCGCAGCGCCGCAACAACCGCCTCGTGCTCTCTCAGGGTCTCGGCAACCACTCCGTGTTTGAAGTAGATGCGGTACTGGTGCATGTGCGAACGGAGCCGAACGATCGCGTCCTCGAGGAGGGTGTTACCCGAGTGGGCTGCGATCAGTCGGTGGAACTCGGCATCCTGGTTGGCGAACTCCTTATAGTCCTTGAAGCGGTCCTCACCGGTCTGCGCAGCCTCGCCGCTGCGGTGCACGTCCTCGCACAGCTGGTCCAGTAGGTCCAGCGTCTCGGGGTCGATCTCCCCCGCGGCACTGCGGGTGGCGTACGGCTCCAGGAGGCGCCGCATCTCGAAAAGCTCGCGTAGCCCGTCGCTGTCCAGCAGCGGCGCTGCCGTGTAGCCCTTCAGCGCTTTCTTCGCCACCAGACCGTCGGACACCAAGCGGGCGAGCGCCTCGCGCACAGGTGTGGGCGAGACGCCGAGTCTGCGTGCGATGCCGTCGATACTGGCACGGCTGCCGGGCTCGATCACCTGATCCATGAGCAGGCCGAGCACGGCGTCGTGGACGTCGTCAGCCAGCGCCCGCCGAGCAGGAACCGTATAGACAAATGGGCCTGGTTCTCCGTCCGTCACGGCAGGACTTTCCAGGAAGGACGGCAACGAAGGGTCCCAACGGATTCACGCGGGGACATCAGATCGATCTTCTCGCTGCGGTGCCCCTGCCGGAATGAGAACCACCTTTCCGGTCGAACCGGACGCGGCAAGCTTGTACGCCTCGTCGGCGTCTGCAAGATCGAATCGGTGGGTCACAACGTCTTCTGGTCGGAGCCCAGCATCAGATAGGAGCCGGGAGAGCTCCTCCATGCCTTGCAGCGAAGTAACCCAAGAGGCAGTGAGCGTGAGCTGCTTGTGAAGGAGGGTGTCTGAGACCTCCGTCTCAAGTCGACCTCCCTCTCCGATCAAGCCGACGCGACCCCACTCGGCGGTGGCCCCGACGGCGGTGGACCTGCCAGGTGTGCTGCCAGAGCAGTCAACGCTCACCTGGCAGCCAACTCCTTTCGTAAGCGACATGATGTTGGCCACGGCAGACGAGTCGGCTTGAACGATGTCGTCCAGCAAGCCGCCTGATCGCACGGCCTCGATCCGCTCGAGGCTGCGTTCCACACCGATGATCCGTCGCGCACCGAGAAGCCGGCCGATCATTGCGGCGGCTAGTCCGACGGGTCCCAGCCCGACTACCAGGAGGTCCTCTCCCCCGTGAATGCCGGTGCGCTTCAACCCTTCGTATGCGGTGCCGAAACCACAGGCGATGAGGGCGCCGTCAACGAAGCTCAGGCCGTCTGGTAGCGGAATGCAGGTCGATTCGTCTACCAACACGTAGTCGGCGTGGCCGCCGTCACGCTGCCACCCGTACGACGCCTTGTTCCGCGGATCGGAACAGCTGATGTAGTACCCGGCCCGACAGTTGCCGCATCTGCCGCATCCTTGGATGTGATAGACGATTACGTCGTCGCCCACCCCGAAGCGGACCAGGCCGGGGCCTGCTTTGACGATTCGGCCGCTCGGTTCGTGCCCTGCTACAACTCCTTTGTAGGCGGGGGCGCCGTCGAGACCGCGGTGGGTGTGGTGACCGTTATAGATGAGTCCGAGATCGCTTCCGCAGATCCCGGACGCCCCGACTTTTACGAGCACCTGACCCGGACCGGGCTCTGGCACCGGAATCTCTCTCGTAACAGCGGTGCTGTCGCCCGGAAGGAATACACCTCGCATTGTGGTCATTCCCCGCTCGTTAGAAGGCTGGCTTCCGCGAGCGCAACCCACAGTGCATCAGGCACGCCCGCGCGAAACAGCCGTTCATTTCGCTTGACCTGGTCTGCACTGCGCATTCCGAGGGTGACGCTCGCAACTGAAAGGTTGCGGAGAGGGAATGCGATCGCGACCTGAGGAAGCGTCACGCCAAACCGATCGCAGATGTCCGCGATTTCATTTGTTCGTGCGATCAGGTCCGCGGACGCCGGCGAATAGTCGTACAGAGCTCCGGCGTCTGGACGATGTTTTGCTAGTAGTCCGGAGTTGAAAACTCCCGCTGCGACGATGGGTCGGCCGTCGGCGGCTTCAAAGATGTCATCACCGGCCCGGTTGTCTAGCAGCGTGTATCGCCCGGCCACCATTGCGAGGTCAATATCGGCGACTCGAAATAGATCGGTGACGGCGGCCGCATCGTTGGAGCCGATTCCTACGGCTCGCACGACGCCTTCGCTGCGCAGTTCGATCAGCGCTTCTGCGCCCTTCTCGGCGGCATCGGGGTCGCCTGAAACGTCGGGATCATGTAGGTAAACAATGTCGAGGTAGTCCGTTTGCAGCCGCGTGAGACTAGCTTCGATCGATCGGAGGATCCCGTCACGGCTGAAATCCCATTCCCGGCGAAGCTCATCACCGACAAGGAAGAGATCGTTGTCGCGTCCCGTCGGGTTCTCATTCGGTACGAGCAAACGTCCCACCTTTGAGGAGATAACGAGTTCATCACGAGGGAAGCGGGTCAGCGCCGAGCCAAGACGGCGCTCCGACAAACCAAGCCCGTAGTGCGGGGCCGTGTCAAAGTAGCGAATTCCGACGTCAAGTGCTGCCTGCACTGCCTCGGCGGCTTCCGACTCGGTCGTTTCACGAAAGAGGTTGCCCAGGCTTGCCGCCCCGAACGACAGCTCGGACACGTGAACTCCCGTTGACCTGATAGCTCTGGTTTGCATCAGTTTGCTATCCGATACGTCCTGGCCGCGTTGTCAGCGAAGATCGCGGCTCGCTCGTTCTCACTGATCGAGGTCAACAGTCCGTCGAGCACGGTCGCCCAAAGCCGTCGCCCTCCGGTTAGAAGAACCAACGGCCAGTCTGAACCGAACAGGAGCCGATAAGGACCAAAGGCGTGCAGAGCGACGTCCACGACGGGGTGAAGATCTTCGGCGATCCACGTCAGCCAATCAGCTTCGATGGTTAGACCCGAGAGCTTGGCTACGACATTCGAGTTCGACGAGATGGATACCAGATCTTCTGACCAGCGGTCGAGGGAGCCGCTTCGAATCGGCGGCTTGCCGAGATGATCAAGGATGAAGCGGGTCCCCTGATGCGAGGCAACAACCTCCGCTGCTAGCTGCAGTTGGGACGGGTTGAGTACCAGTTCAAATGGAAGTCCGATGCGTCCCAGAGCGTCTAGTCCGGCTCCAACCGATTCGCGTCCGAGCCACTGAGGGTCTGCGTCTTGATGAACGAGGTGCCGAATCCCAACTAGAAACTCCCCGCCGGGCGCTTCGAGCAGGCTTGACACCTGGTCGATGACGTCGCGTTCCAAGTCGACCCACCCCACGACGCCTAGGATCGCGGGACTTGTCGCGGCGGCTGCCAAGAGGTCTCGGGACTCATCGAGGGAATTGGATGCTTGGACAACTACCGCACCCGAGTTGGCAGGAAGGTCCGCCTCGAGCTCGGGAATCCAGAAGTCCCGATCAATAGCGGCCATCGATACAGGGTCGATCCACGGTTGCGGATTGCGGTGTCGCTGCCAGAGGTGAGCGTGAGAATCGATGACACGGGCACCGGCCCGTGTCGGCCCTTCGAGGTCAGGCCCTTGGCCGGTCACGCCACCCTCCGGTCGTCGATTGCGTCAGGGTCCCATTCGATGCCAAGACCCGGAGTGTCTGGGGCGAGGGCGTGCCCATCCTTTATGGCCATCTCGTTTCGGGTGATCGACCGCAGCTGGGGAATGTGTTCCACGTAGCGACCGTTGGGCACGGCGGCTACGAGACTGACATGAAGCTCCATGAGGAAGTGCGGACACACAGCAACGTTGAACGACTCAGCCAGGTGCGCCACCTTGATCCACGGGGTGATCCCGCCGACCCTCGCTGCGTCGACCTGGATGATGCTTGCAGCGCCACGTTCCAGGTACTCCCGGAACTGAGCAATCGAGTACATGGACTCACCAACGGCAATTGGAATGGTGGTCGCTCGCGCGAGTCGTTCGTGACCAGAAATATCTGTGGCCGGCAGGGGTTCCTCGAACCAGAACAGGTCGACAGGTTCGAACGAATGGGCACGTCGAATCGCCTCTGCAGCGGTCATCGACTGATTGGCGTCAACCATGATGTCGAATCGGTCACCCACCGCTTCCCGGACAGCGAGCAGTCGTTCAAGGTCCTCACGATGACTGGCCTTACCAACTTTCAGCTTGGCGCCGCCCCAGCCGGCGTCGCGCGAGGCGATCGCGCCTGAGACCAGCTCGTCTTGGCTGAGGTGCAACCATCCACCCTCAGTATCGTAGAGCGGTACGTCGCGACGAAAACCACCGGCCACCTTCCACAACGGCGCGGCCGCGCGCTGGCATTTGAGGTCCCAAAGCGCGGTGTCGACGGCGGCAAGCGCCAGCGATGTGATCGCGCCGACAGTCGTTGCCCGTGTCGAGGCAAATAGATCCATCCAAATGGCTTCGATCTTCGAGGAGTCTTGCCCTTCGAGGCGGGGCACGAGATGGTCCCGCAACATTTGGAGGACAGAGCGCCCACCGGTCCCGATGGTGTACGAGTATCCAACCCCGGTGAGGCCGTCGCTTGTTGTTATGGACACGAACACGGTTTCCTGCTTGAGGAAAGCCTGGACCGCGTCCGTTCGCACCGTCTCCACATCGATGTCCACCAGGTACGCCTGGGCACTGGTAATCGTCGTCACAGCTAGTCCTTAAGGATCGGTTCAGCAGGTTCAAATGATCGATTCAATGGAGAGCAAGTAGGCGTGCTCCGGAGCGAGTGGCACCAGCTGAACACCGCTCATCTCTAGGGCGCGCCCGGAAAGAATTACCTCCTGGTCCACCCACGCCGGCGGTTTTGGTCGAGCTGCTTCGAGAGTTGTAATCGGGCAGACGCTCACCCGATAGTGACGGTCTGGGCTCAGGCCAGGCAGGCGCAGCATTCCGGGCGGCCAGGTGGCCGGGCGGGACATCATGGCCACACCGAAGAGAGCACTAGACCGATCAGGGGAAACAACCCCTGACACCCACACCGAATCGTCGGCGCTGTCTACGGTGATCGTCTCGCCGTGATGGATGAGAGGTCTCTGCTGCTTGTGGAACTCCACCCAGGACGCGAGTTCACTGAGCTCGGAGTGGCTGCTGTTGCGTAGGTCGATTTCGATGCCGAACGACTTCCAGAATGCGGTTTCGGCTCGAAACTGCAGGTCATGCATCCTCGAGGTCGTGTGTGACGGGGAGGCTCCAACGTGCGCGCCGATCAGTTCCGGTGGAACGAGGAGTCCGAGTCCGCGATGGATGCGCTGGCGTTCAAGGGGGTCGTTTGTGTCGCTGCCCCAGACTCGATCGGTGTGATCGAGCATCTCAAGATC
Organism: Leifsonia sp. NPDC056665; assembly: GCF_042791795.1. Taxonomy (NCBI): domain Bacteria; kingdom Bacillati; phylum Actinomycetota; class Actinomycetes; order Micrococcales; family Microbacteriaceae; genus Leifsonia; species Leifsonia sp. NPDC056665. Next base: position 34,456 of record NZ_JBHTXK010000024.1, on the reverse strand, counting down.
GATTCGGCCGCCGCCGGAGGCGCATGACTCGATTTCCAAACCGGGATGCCGGCGGTGCAACTCATCCATCAGTCTGTAGACGGCGAGGGTTTGTCCGTGGATGGCTGGTCGTCCCGAAGGCTGGTGGCCCGCTTCCACGAGCTGGCGGTTGTGGTCCCATTTCAGGTAGGCGATGTCGTACTCGATCAGCAGACGGTCGAGCGCGTTGAGGATGTGCTCATACGCTTCGGGGTGGGTGAGATCGAGAACATGCTGATTCCGCGAAGAGAATCCTTCGCGTCCACCGGCAGAGAAGATCCAGTCGGGGTGTGCTCTGGCCAAATCGGAGTCGAGGTTGATCATTTCCGGTTCAACCCAGAGGCCGAAGTCCATCCCGAGTGCGTGAACGCGGTCGATTAGCGGTTGAAGTCCGTTCGGCCAAACGTCGGTCGACACCGTCCAGTCGCCCAACCCGCTGCGATCGTCGCGCCTGGAACCGAACCAGCCGTCGTCGAGGACAAATCGTTCAACGCCGATGTCCGAAGCGATCTCAGCGATCTCGCCGAGAACCTCGAGATCGTGTTCGAAGTAGACAGCCTCCCAACTGTTTACGATGACGCGTTGGGGGGTCTGTCGGTATCCGGGTCGGCTGCGCACGTGTTCGTGGAATCGGGCCGACATGGCGTCCAGTCCGACGGCGCTATGAGCGCCGTAGAGCCACGGCGACGTGTAGCGTTCGTCGGCGTCGAGGATGACCTCGCCGCTTTGCAGGAGCTCCCCTCCACCGATGCTTCGGGCGCCGTTATAGGTTCGCTCGGCGTACAACTCCTGGTTTCCGCTGAAAGCCAGGTGAGAGGCCCACAGTTCGCCTGCACGATATCCGAAACCTTTGCGGCCGGCGGCCAGAAGCCCGGCGGCATCGAGCCCGGTGCGACCGCCCCGCATCTCACGCGAGTGCAAACCTACGGGGAAGGAGGATCGTTGTTCGGCTCGTTCCATGAGATGACGCCCCGTGAAGTCCAGCAACTCGTCGGCTTCACCACCGACCGGGAGAACGAGGCGGATAGCTTCCACGGTGTACGGGTCGTTCGGACGCTCGTTCGTCAACGTTGCTCGCGCTCGAAGTAGCCCGGTCTCAAGCAACTCGATCTCGAGGAGCACACCCAGTCCTGCGGACTCGTCGTGCCCTGTCGCGCGGACGGCGTCACCGCGCCGACCATCCTCCAGGTCTACTGAGCGTTCAACCTGAATCGTCTCGGTGCGGAACGATGGCGACCAGTCTCGGCCTCCGCGCGAGCCTTGGATTCCAGGTCGTCCTACCCATCCGTGGGCAAAGTCGGGCAGAACCGAAATGTCCCAAACCTGGTCGTTGAGATTGTGTTCCATCGGGGGTCGGCGTGCGAAGTAGAGGGCGGCCAGTTCCGCGGTCTCGACTTCTCCAAGATCGGCGCCCCAGTGAACGATCCGTGGGAGCAGTCCCCCGCCGGTTGCGAGCACGAGGCTGACGCCGGCATGACGAAGGTGGATGAGGTCGTCGTTGCTAGGCATTGAATCCGTCCAGGGTCAATTCGCGATCGATTGCTGTTTCCAGGAGTGCTGCTGCGTGAGCGTCTGCCGGGTCCTCCGCGAGGACACGGGCCAGATGCTCGCGAGCACTGTCGATGCTGCCGGTGGCGAGTGCGAGTTGAGCGTCGAGCAACGCCACGAGACGGTCGCGTCGCGCGATCAGGTCGTCGTCGAACGTCAACAGCTCAGGCAATGACGTTGCAAAGTAGTCGATCTTCGGTGTGCTCGCGCGAAGGTGGTCTGCGTACGTTGCCAGGCCCTCCAGCAGCCCGAGCGCTCGAGACTCGTCTCCGAGCCGACGTGCTGCGGTAGCTGAGTAGTACGTCATGGAGGAGAACGGGACGACCGACATTGTCGTGAAGTCGCCCGCGCTCTCAGCGGCGCGAGTCCACGCTTCGAAGGCTGCGTGGGTATCGCCAGACCTCGACGCTCCGTCTCCTGCGAGCAGCAGGACATCAGAAAGGTTCGCCAATGGATGGCGTTCCTCGCCGAGCGATTCTGGAAGGTTCAACGCCTGGTCGACTAATTCGCGTGCTTCGTCCGGGCGCCCTCCGGCAAGGGCTCGACGCGCAAGCATGAGGTGAGCGCTCGTCCACACGCGAATTGTTTCTCCCTCACCGCCCTCCCACGGCTGGAAGGCGTGCGCGCGAAGAAGGGCTACGGCCTGTTCGGGATTCCTCGTCAGCACATGCAGTTCCGCGAACACCAGAAGCAGGTCGTCTCGCTGCGCCACTGCGGAGCGCTGGTTCTCCAGTGCGGCAAGCCGTCGTTGAGGGTCGACCCCTCTCAACCGAGCGAGCTGATCAGCTTCGAGAAGCAGACGCGGGTCGGCCGGGCTCGCTGCCAAGGCATGTGCGTACGCGTCTGCTGCAGCGCTCGCGTCATGGTCGACGTTCATTCGCAGCATGCCTAGACCGCGCCATGCGACCGAATCGGAAGGCCGCAGGCGGCTCGCCCGGTCAAGCATCCTTTTCGCGTCATCGAATCGTCCGTGCGCCTGGAGCCAGTGACCGTATGTCGCTGCCGCTTGTGCATCGTCGTTGTCGTGAGCGGTGACTCGGTCAAGCAACAGCGCATCCTCGAGTCGCGACACGAAGCTCCGCTCGGCCCAGGTCGACCGGTCTGCGTTCAGGCTCGGCTGTGAGTCGCCATTGTGTGCGAGCGCCTCCCGCTGGCGATACCGGAGGACCGGTTCCAATGTGGGCATCCCGTTGACGGGTGCCTCGGTCTCCAGACGGATCGCGACATCGCAGAGGCGAACAACGTCATCCCAAAGCCCGAGTGAGAAGTATTCGACGGCGATGTCAGCTACGACGTCTGGGCTACTGGACACGGGGCCGCCATCGAGGTCGCTGAGCCACGCGTCGAGCGGGTCCAGCTGGCGAGCAGCGGCGAGGGCGATGCTTGCCTTGCGGGCGCCGCCCGTTCGGCGGAGGGCAATGACACGGATCGCGGCAGCTTGAAGCTGGTCCGAGTCCACGTGCAATGCGTTCTCAGCATGAACCAGTGCTGCAGCCCAGTTACCTTCCGATGCCGCGATGCGTGCCCGCAGAAGTTCGGCAGCTCCTCGCCAGGCGGCGTTCCAGGCGGATTTGGCGAACGCGTCGTCGGCGCGCTTGGTCTCGCCCGCGTACCAGCGGGCCACTCCGAGCAGGTAGTAGGACTCACCATCTCGCGGGTTGGGATTGCGATGGGTCTGTCGAGCGATCGCGCGCTCGAGCAACTCGATCGCATCCGACACTCGTCCAGCGTGGAGTCGGCGCTCGGCCAACGCAATCCCTGACCGCGAATCGCCCGGATCACGGCGCAGCGCTTCCTCCCAGTACGGTTCGGGGTCACGAGTAGCGTGCCGATACTGCGCGAGGTGGACTCCCGCCAGGTAAAGCTCATCGTTTGAAGAGATCGTTTCCGGCGCCGGGATCTCCGTGGCTGGCTCGGCGAGGTCGAGGTCGAGGTCGTCGTCACTCGCGTTTCGACGGTGCCAGCGCAACAGCTCAGCGTCAGCCTGCGAGATGACGAGTTCGAGCTCACCATCCTCCGCGTGCTCCAGTGCGACAGTCCTGCGCACAGCAGTTCCCGGAGTAAGGGTCAGCTCTTCCTCGCGCCAGACAGTCACGTCCTGATGGAGCACGGACACCTGAACGTTGCTCACGGCTCGGCTACCGGCGATCGCGAACTCGATCGCGCCACGCTCCACCGCGACATGAACCGCCGCGTCCTTGGTTGCTTGCTGCGGGATTCCGATTTCGTGAATCGGGTACCAGAACTGGCTGAACGTCTTCGTCTCACCAGGCAGAAGCCACGCGAAATCGGGCTGGTTGTCGGTGTAGACACCGGCCATCAACTCGACGTACGGGCCGTCACCATCGGTGAGATTACGATCCCACGCCCACCCGAACGGGTCGTTTCCCCACGTCCACTGCTTCTTACCCGGAGCGATGTGATGGTCGGCGACATGGACGAACCCGAGGTTTGCGGCATGGTCGTACCCGCCGAAGAAGTCATCGTCGGTGCCCAAGCACATGTAGGAGGTCGGGACGGGGATGTTCCTGTACCAGTCGAGCCGGTCCCCGTCGGGGCGCTCCGGCGTGACGCGAGACGGGTAGTCCACGCCGTAGTACCGGCCTTCTGCGCGCGGGAAGGTGGACACCGCACGCTTGGCGTGATCGGCGACAACGTGCACGTCCGTCGGGAAGAAGCTCTGGTAGTCGTCATGTACCGCCGCTGCCACGTTCGCCCACCAGAGGAAGGTCTGCGTGAGAGGAGTCCGGTTGAACAGACGCACCCGCGCTTCGATGATCGCACTACCCGGCCGCAGCCGAATACCGTGCATCCCTTTGAGCCGGCTCTGCGGATCGTGGTCGGAGCACCACACTGTGACAGACCCGTCGTCTTCTTCTTCGATCGACCAGTCGACCGGGAGGTATGTTGACGGTCGGTGGTGCTGTGGCCAGTTGAACTCGACTCCCCCGGAGATCCAGGGACCCGCGAGCCCCACCAGGGCCGGCTTGATCACGTTGTTTCGATAGAACAGGTCCCGGCCAGACAGCTTGTCGTAGGCGACATGAATTCGTCCGCCGAGGCTCGGCAGGATCATGAGCCTCAGATACTCGTTCTCGAGATGGAGGGCCAGCCACTCCTGGTGATGCGCGTCGCGATCGACCGCCTCGATGAACGGGATTGGATAGACCCGTCCGGAGGAACCCTGGTACACCCGCTTGTCGAGGAAGGCCGGAAAGCGGCTCGCCTCTGCAGGGCTGTAGGTGAGCATGGACACAGTTTCGGCCCAGCCGGCTACTGCGCGATCCGCCTTTGAGGATGGGACAGGGGGAAGGGACAACCGGGCACTGGAGTCAAGCATGTTCACGATGCTAAGGACCTCGACAATCGTTACGGCACAAGAGTTCAACGGAGTATCTGGATAAAACACTCATCCAGGGTTGGATTTTGCGCCGCAGGGCAGGTATCTAATGGACTATTCGTTGATTTGGTCAGATGGCTGGCGCGGTCGAACGCCGCGTTGCGTGGGCGCTGGGCACCCTGCCGATGGGCGTGAATGCCATCACGAGCTGACTCGTTCGGGGATGCCTGCCGCCACTCGGCGCAGGTCGCCATTCAGGGTCACTGTTTCCCCTAGTGGCACCTGGACAGCAACCTCGACGAGGCCGTACACAACCGTGACCGGCACGTCGCCATCGCCGCTATCGCGAGTGAGGCGTACCTCAGACACCTCGCCGTCGCTGACGTCGAGGTCTAGCGTGATGCCTCCTCGCGCCCGCACGCCCCGCAGCGCAACATCTCGCCATTGGGCCGGCAGCGCTGGGATGAGTTGGATCCTGCCCCGATGACTCTGCACGAGCATTTCCGTGATGGCTGCGGTGAAACCGTAGTTGCCGTCGATCTGGAATGGAGGGTGCGATGAGAACAGGTTGGGCAGGAGCCCGCCCCATTGTGTTCCGTCCCAGGGTGCGTTGACGTCCGGGTTTCCGTCGAGGCGTGCCATCGCTTGGAGCAGTAGCCTGCGAGCAGCCGAACCGTCACGCAGACGAGCGCGGCACGCTGCCTTCCATGCCCATGACCAGCCCATCGCGCCGTCATCTCGCTGGTCCAGGAGATGTTCGGCCGCGCTGGCGAGCTCCGGCTCGGAGTCAACATCGATCAAGTCGAATGGGTACAGGGCCACAAGCGGTGAGATGTGCCGGTGTTGAGGGTCTACAGGCTGACGGTCGCGCTCCCATTCGAGCAGCAAGCCGTCCTCGCCGATCCCGAACGGTGGGAGCCGGTCAAGCATCGTCTGGACTGCCTCGGCGCTGGGGACGGCCTCCTGGATCCCCAGAACTTCCAGCGCCTGCAGGTATGCCTGACCGTTCGATCGCGCCAACGTAAGGTCAATTGTTGTCGATCGGGAAAGTGACTGCGCTGATCCGTCCGCGGCGACGAACTTGTTCTCTGGGGACATGGACGGTGAAATGTCGAGGCGGTCGCCCTCTCCCGGAACGACGACACCGAGGTAGAACTGAACGATTCCAGTGAGCACCGGCAGAGCGCGATCGCGGAGGAAGTCTCGATCGTTGGTGTGTTCGAAATGTTCCCAGAAGTGTGTCGCGAGCCAAGCGCCGCCGCCAGTGAACGCCGCCCACCCGGGGTCACCTTTGCCTCTTCCTGCGGGAAGGGCCCAACCCCAGATGTCGGTGTTTGAGTGCAGGACCCAGCCGTCGGTTCCGTAGAGCTCTCGGGCGACGTCGGCTCCGTTCTTGCGAACGACGTCGACGAGATCGAACAGTGGGCCGTGGCATTCGGACAAACCGGTGGTCTCGGCGGGCCAGTAGTTCATCTCGATGTTGATGTCGTTCGTGTAGCCCGATGACCACGCCGGTTGCATCTGGTCGTTCCAGATTCCCTGCAGGTTCGCCGGAGGCCCTGAGTTGGGCCGAGATGCTGACATCAGCAGGTAGCGACCGAGCTGGAACATAACGCTTATGAGTTCGGGCTCGCTGTGGACGTCAGAGAGGAGCCACTCGGCTGGGATAGGATCGCCGGCCGGTCGGCCGATCTGCAGAGTCGTCGCGTCCAGGAGGCGTCGCGCATCAGCGACATGTGCCTCCAACAGTTCTCCGGCGGGTGTCTGAGCGGCGTTGGTCGCTGCCGCGAGCGCTGCTTTGCGGTGGGCCTCCCTGGCGCGTGGCCCCGGTTCGTGGCCGAGCCTGGCTTTCCACTCCGAGGCGGGAGCTGTCGAACTGCTGACAGCTACGAGCAGACGGCTGTAGTTTTCGACGACTAGTGCAGACGGCCCGACGGTTGTTGCGTCGCCGTCCGTGGTCACGACGAGCTGGGCCGTCGCGTAGGGATCATAGGAACCGTGACCGGGTGTCGTGTACGTCCATGCCGGGTCAATGTCTGGTTCGTGTTGCGGTGCCCCGTCGACGGGTAGTTCAACACCGATACCGAGCCGGCCGTCGGCTGCCGCGCGATCAGCGATGGGCAGGGGCGAGTTGAGTCGCAACGTGGACGACAGAAGTCCGCCGACGACCTCGATTTCGACCAGCAGAGCGTCCTGCGGCTTACTGGCCCAGACTTTCCTGCGAACCATGACGCCGTCGATTTCTGCTTCGTCCTCGGCGATTGCAGCGTTGAGATTGAGTGTGCGACCACGGTAGGTCGCCCCCTCTAGTCCCGGCGTTTCGATCTGGATATCAACGAACGGAAGGAACTCCTGGCTATAGGGTCCCTGGAAGGTCTTGATCAAGGACTCAGCCGTTGTGTAGTCCCCGCGGTCGATGGCCGAGCGCACCTCGTCGAGACGTTCCGGCCCGGCACCGCCACGGAGGACCTCGCCGAGGTTGTCGGAAGGGAGAGCCGGCGTTCCGGACCAGACGGTGGAGTCGTTCACTTGAAGTCGGAATTGGTCGGTGCCGCCGAACATCATGGCGGCAAGTCGCCCATTGCCCACGGGCATTGCTTCGATCCAGGCTTGGGCGGGATCCGCCCAAGTCAGAACGATGTCGGTGTCGTTGCGGTAGTCCGTCATGCTCGCTCACCGTCCGATGCCCACAGGGCCGCAAATTCGTTCTCGGGCCTGCGATAGAACGCCAGATCCAGTTCGTTCACTCGCTCACCGAGGACACGGTGCAGAGTCTCGATGGTTGGCACGGGTGATGGGATTGCCGTGTCGACAAGGTTCGCGACGCGAACCCCCGGTCGAAGAGGGCGAACGACCGCGTCGGTGAACTGGTCCAAGACCTTGCTGACCGGGACCGTTCCAAGCTGGGTGAATGGCAGCACAACTTCATCAAGTATGGCCTTGTAGTCGTCGTCGGCGACCACGACTCCGATGCGGAAGAGGTCGAACTCCAACGCGGCGTCGCTGCGCGCGAAGTATCGAGACATTTCTTCGATGAAGTACTTCGAGACCCCGTACACGTTGACCGACTCACAGGGGTGGTCGGATGGGATGGGAACTGCAATGGGCCAAAAGTCTTGTGTTAGACAGCCGGCTGCAGCGATTGAGCTGGCGATGACGAACCGACGCGTGCCGTGATCAATCAGGTAACGGAGGAAGTGCCGGGTCCCGTCGACATTGACCCGGAACGCGTCGTCTTCGTTGGCTTCACCGGTGACTCCGGCGAGATGGACGACGACATCGAAGGAGTGGTCCCGCAGTTGGACGAGATCGTCCGGGTTCGCGAAACTCCCCACGATGTTCTCGGCCGGAGAGTCCACCGCTGTTCGCCCGAGTGTGGTGACCGCGCAGCCGCGGTCAGCCAGGTGTGTAACCAGACGCGAGCCTATGTAGCCGCTGGCCCCGGTAACGAGGACTCGCGGTGTATCGATGTTCATGCACTTCCCTTTGTAGATGCTGCGATGGCCGGCGAGGTTGGGACGGCCGGGCTGCCGGCCGTCCCAACCGAAGCTCAACCGTTCTTACCGGCGAGGGTGTCCTGGCTGACCTTCACTGCCTCCGGCCAGACGGAGTTGTCCTTCTCACCAGTGAAGTACGCCTCGAACAGCGGGTTCAGGTTGGTACCGATCTGGTTCCAGTTCTTGGCAGGAAGCTGGTCGATCAGCTGCTTGTCAGTCTGCTGCTTCAGGAACACGCTCAGATCGACGCCCTTGGCCTGCTCCGAAGTAACGAGAGCCTTCATGGAATTAGCGATCGACGGGAAGAACGAACCGTTGTACGTCGCAGCCTTGGTCTGGCAGGCTTCCGACCCCTGGTAGCTCATCCACGCGAAGGTCGCCTTCTTGTTCTTGCTGCCCTTCCACATCACGTTGGTGTTGGAGTTGCTCAGGCTCTTGATGCCTTCCGGCCCCTTCACGGTGGGGGCGATTCCGACCTTCACTCCGGGAAGGGCCGCGAATCCGGTGGCCTCCCATGATCCGCCGACAGTCATCGCGACCTTGCCGCTACCGATGAGCTGCGAGTCGCTGAGCGACGTCTGGTTGAAGTTCGGCGAGTACCCCGCCGCGATCAGGCTCTTCACCCAGTCCATCGTCTGGACGAACTTCGGCTCGTCGTAGGTGAACTTCGTCGGCCACGCCGCCTTGTCGCGGGGGAACCAGCCGGTCGATGCGGCGAACGGGTACCAGGACGTCTGTCCCGAGAAGTCGTTGGCGCCGATAACGCCCACGCCGTACTGCTTGATGTGGGTCTTGTCGAAGCCCGGCTGGTCGCCGCGGACACCGTTCTGGTCAATGGTCATGTGGGCGACGATCTTCTGGAACGTCCCACCGTCCTGCGGGTTCCAGGTCATGTTCTCGATCTGGTCCGTCGTCAGCCCTGCATCGGTTACGGCCTTCTCGTTGAAGTACATGGCCGCGGACGCCCAGTCCAGCGGCAGACCAAGCTGCTTGCCGTCGGGGCCCTGACCGGACTTCACGCCGAGGGCGAACTTCTTCAGCTGGTCCGGTGCCAGGTACGAGTCGAGCGGCTCCAGCATGCTCAGGTTGTTGAGCAGAGCGTCCTGGAAGGCATCCGGTGCGGTCCCCGCAACAGCGGTCGTTGTCAGCTTGGTGAAGTAGTCAGCGACGTTGTACTGGGAGACCTTGACCTTGATACCCGGGTTGGCCTTCTCGAAAGCCGGAATGCACTGTTCGTACGCGGCAGCCTGGTTGGGGTCCCAGGTCCACCAGTTCACGGTGTAGTTCGAGCTCGTCGAACTCCCGGTGCCAGTGCATCCAGCAAGGGAGAGCGCCACGGCAGCAGCGCCGGCAGCGATGATTGCAATCGCCTTGCGTTTCATGTGATTACCTCTTATCAGTGGGGGTGGGGGCGGGTAGGTTCCCGCCGTTTGATGTGAACGACGACGTTCACACGCATAGGGCGGCGTTATTTCACGCCGGTGAAACCGATCGAGTTGACGATTCGGCGCCCGAAAACCATGAACAACAGGAGCATCGGCAAAGCCGCCACAAGCGTTGCCGCCATGAGTCCCGCCCAGTCGGGTGCGGATTCCGGCGAAGCTTGCTGGAAGACAGCGAGCGCCAGGGTCAGTGGTGCGACGGAGGTGTCGCTGGTCACCAACAGAGGCCAGAAGTAGTCGTTCCAAATGCTGATGAAGCCAAGGATGAACAGGGTTGTAAGCGGTCCCGAAGTCAATGGGATGGTGACCCGGAACAGCACCATCAGCGGGCCAGCACCATCCAACAATGCAGCCTCTTCGATCTCGTTGTTCAGGCCGAGCATGAACTGCCGCAGGAAGAAGATGTCGAACGCTGAGAACAGCGCCATCGGCAGGATCAGCCCCGCGTAGCTGTTGAGCAGCCCGAGGTCTTTGACGAAGAGGAAGTTCGGAAGGAAGGTCAGCAGCGCTGGCACCATGAGTGCGGACAGCACCACCCCGAACATGATCGTTCGCCCTCGCCATTTCAGCCGTGCAAATGCGTAGGCGGCCAGCGTTGAGAAGAACACCACAATGCCCGTCGCCAGGCCGGCATAGACGATCGAATTGAAGACCGACTGGAGCAGGTTTACCGACGCTCCGCTTCCGCCCTCAGCAATCGCCTGCGCACGGGTCGCGAACCCAAGCACACGTTCGAACGGTCCGAGCGTGAAACCGACCGGCAACGGCGAGGCAGGGTTCGTGTTCAACGCAAAGTTGTTGGAGAGTGCGGTCCTCAGCATCCAGTAGAACGGGAAGATCGTCACCAGAATTATCAGCGAGATGTATGCCCAGGAAATGCCGCGCAGCGCTTTCGATTTGGCGTCCCGCCGGGTGCGGTGGGGCCGGCTGCGTACGAGAGTGTTTGTCACAGTCATCCTCCTCAGTTCAAATCCGACTCGCTGGCGCGGAGCAGCCGCACCTGGAGGAAGGTGATGACAATCAGGATCGCGAACAGACCGAGCGACATCGCCGATGCATAACCAAAGTTCAAGTTGCCGCTGAAGGCCGTGTCATAGATACGTTGCTGAAGGACGTTCGACGCATTCGCCGGGCCACCCTTCGTCGTCACTTGGACAATGTCGAACACCTGGAACGCGCCGATAACGGAGAGGACCACGACCAGCGCCATGATGGGCCGCAACAGCGGCAGTGTCAGGTGGCGGAACATCTTGAACTCGCTGGCACCGTCCAGGCGGCCCGCTTCGTAGATGGTCGGAGGAATCGTCTGCAGGCCCGCGAAAATGATGATCGCGTTGTACCCCATCGACTTCCAGACGCTGATGAGCGCCAATGTCGGGATGACCCATTGCCGCGACCCGAGGAAGAGGATCGGGTGACCGAAGATCTTGGTGATGACCAGGTTCACGATGCCGAGCGAAGGGTCGAGCACCCAGGCCCAAATTGTTCCAGCGACGACGCCAGAGACGAGGAACGGCAGGATGATCAAGCCGCGGATAACGGTGGAGGCTGTCAGCCGGTGGAGAACGACAGCGGTCGCGAGGGACACGATTGTGCCGATGACGACCGTCAGGATGACGAAATAGACGGTGACGAAGAGCGAGTTCCAGAACGCTCCGTCGTGGATCAAGTCATTGAAGTTCTGGAGCCCCACCCACTTCGGCGGATCGAGCACGTCGAAGTTCGTGAACGCGAGAAAGATCCCTCGAACCGTCGGGTACCCCACGAAAAGGAGGAAGCCCAACATTGCAGGCGCGATGAGCAGCCATGCGACGAGCGGGTCTTTGCGGTGTGCTGGCGATCCGAGCCCGGTGTCGCGAGTTCGGGACGCGCGCTTGGTACGCGTGACTCGCTCGGGTGGCGCCACTTCGACCGTCACCATTTTGCTTTTTCCGTGTCGAACAAGCTGCACGGGAAAGTCATGGGCTCCAAGCGGGAGCCCTGTCTTGCCTCGGTCATCGTCGACCTCCTATCACTGCTGTGTGGACGCCAACTGTCGGCGTTCTTTTGGTCAAAGGTAGGTCGGAAAGTTATTCCGACATAGGGAGAAATCGTGAACTATCTGGACAATTCGACTATTAGTGAGTTCACCGTTTTGTCTAGACTTCTAGTTCATTCCTCGTGGAATCAGCCGAAAGACCGCCCTAGATTGCCTTGAAAGGAACATCCCGCATAGACGCAGTGATGGAAGGTGGAAACGCATCGTGGCAATCAATGAGGAGCGCCTGGAGGGCACTGCCCTAGTCGCGTACGGAGAAGGAAGCTTCGGACTCGAGTCGATCAGAACCGGGCCACTCACTCCGGACACGATCGGGATCGAGACCGCATGGTCCGGAGTCAGCTTCGGCAGCGAGTTCGCTGTTCTGCGCGGAAAGCTCAACTGGGGCAGCTACCCTCTGGTGACCGGCTACATGGGAGCCGGGCGCGTGGTCCACGTTGGCTCTCGCGTTGACGGATACTCGCTCGGTGACCGGGTCTACTACCGCGCGAACCCTGAGCTCGCTCTCTCCAGCGGCGCCCCGCTTGCCAGCGCGCTCGGTGTGCACGCTTCCGTTGCGGTAATCGACCCGCGTGGAGACCACGGAGCCGATCACATCCCCGACAGCGTCCCCGACGACCTTGCAAGCACCTTCGTTCTGCCGGCTGTTGGCTTGAACGGCGTCAACGATGCTGGGGTGTCTGTCGGCGACACCGTCGTCGTTATCGGCGTCGGAATGATCGGACTCGCCGTCGTGGCAGCTGCTGCCGAACGAGGCGCCCGAATCCTCGCCATCGACATCCGCGATCACCCCCTCGAAGTCGCCTCGAAACTCGGAGCCCACTGGACTGTCAACAGCACTCAGGCCGACGCTGCCAGCGTGATTCGCGACACGTTCGGTCCAGACGGCGTCGACTATGTGTTCGAATCAACGGGCACCACCGACGCGATCGACCTGGGCATCAGCCTCCTTCGCGACCACGGCACGTTCGTGTGGCAGGGGAACTACGGTCAAGGCAAGGTTTCGTTCCAGTTCCTTGAGGCGCACTATCGTCGCGTCAGAATGCTGTTCCCGAGCGACGATGGCCTTCGCCCGTGCCGCCGAGCGGTTCTTGATTCGATGGGCGCGGGCCGGTTGCGGTGGGATGCGACAATAACAAACCGCATCGAATCAGACAACGCGCCCGACTTCTATCGCGGCGTGTACGACAACGGACTAGGCGGTGTGCTTGGTGCTTCCATTCGTTGGGACCGCTGACAAGGACGAATCGATTTCCACAAGCGACCGTTACGGATTGGACAGAACCACCCGGCTAGTAGACACTTTTGGAATGGCGCCGCCGATCGCTGAAGGCTTCCCAGGCCAACGCATGTTGGTCTTGCCTCCAACGCAAGCTCGACAGTTCCTCGCGAACCCGGCGTCTCCCCGGCTTGTAGTGACCAACATCGGTTACTTTCCTCACGCTGCCTCGCATGGCCGATCCCGGCCGGTGCCGATCCAGCAAGCCATCGTTCTCGTGTGCGTCGACGGCAAAGGATGGTGCGAAACGCCCAGCGGACGCTTCGGCGTCGAAACGGGTGACGCTGTCGTCCTGCCGCCGGGCTACCCGCACTCGTATGGCGCCGACATTGAACGGCCCTGGACACTGTGGTGGTTCCACGTCTCAGGTCCGGAAGTAGCCGCCTTCCTCGACGGGGCCGGCATGAACATTGACGGGCCTGTCCGACGCCCCGCCTCGCTGTACCAGATCACCTCCCTGATCTCCGAGTGCCTGCAATGGATGGAACGCGATCAAACTCATGCGAGCCTCCTGGCGGCGGCGGGCGCAGCGTGGCATGCGTTGGCGCTTCTGGCAACCGACCTTGCGCGAGGAGGCGGACTTGACCGCGCCATCGATGACGCAGCAGCGTACTTGCGGCAGCACCCGCAATCGCAAGTGCGCGTCGAAGAGCTGGCCGCGATGGCACGTCTGAGTACCTCCTACTTCGCAGCCCTGTTCAAAGAGAGGATGGGGATGCCGGTCCTTAGGTATCAAACGCAGTTGCGTATGTCACGAGCGCGGGAGCTCCTCGACACCACGGACGAACCCATCTCTGTGGTAGCCGAAAGGGTTGGCTACATCGACTCGTTTTACTTCGCCCGTCAGTTCAAGAAGATTCACGGGTCGACGCCTCGCGAATATCGAGCCGAACACAAGGGCTAAGACTATTCAGTTCAGCACACGGGGACCCAGACATGTGGGGCGCCGTCGACGCTACCCGATGCGGCTACGTGGTCCTCGCCAGCGCTCCGCTCACTACGAAAACTGGTTACACGCGGATCGGTGACCGCCTCGCCGCTGAAGCGTCGACGGATCCGTACGCGGCCGGCCGACGAAAGTGGATCAGGCCTTCCTCGGACGATTACGGGCAATCCCATTCCAGAACGGTGCCCAGCATCTCATCCACGGAAGCTGCGCTGTCCAGCCGAAGTACCGGCTTGTCGATGCGGGCGAGCCAGGTCTCATGGGCGACACGACTACGTCCGGTAGAGGCCGGGTCGTCATAGCTCCCTGCCCAATCGAGAAACTCGCGCCATGCTGCGTCGTCGTACTCCATCCCGGCCCGACGCCGCGCCTCGCGTTCCTCAAGCCGGCGGAGTCGCTCAACGGGATCGAGTGACAAGAAGATGACTGCATCACACTCGGCGACCACAGCCTCACCCCAACCGAGCATCGACCCGGACAATACCCACGCCTCCCGGGGCACGAACAGCTCGCGCATCAGCGCCGCGCGCTCATCCTTGGGACGCTGCGCGACATAAGGCGGATTCGATGGCAGCCAGAAGTAGTCGTCCGCGTCCGCGTGAGGAACCGCCCAGCGATCAGCGAGCGCGCGAGCGAGTGTCGTCGTTCCGCTACCGCTCGCTCCCATAACGTGCACTCTGGACCGCTTCATAAGCACATTCTCCCGGGTCGGACCAGGCCGCAGGCGGCTCCTTTGTGGATCTGGCTGAGGCTAGCTGCCGGATTTCCCTGAGCTGACCCTGGCTGGAGAGGGTCGGACAATCTCTCTCCTCCACCATGCGTGACCTTCACTCGCCGATCCGGCTACCGTGGGGCGCCAGGTCTGTAAAGGACTTAGTCCGCCCGGAGCCATGCATGTGACGGGCTGCTGGGCGGAGGGAGTGAACGCGTTCAGCGGCCATTACCATGTTGAGCGTTCCGAGGGAGGATCTCGCGAGTTGGGTTCGCTGAACTGGACGAACGCTGCGGGCCCGGAGGCGAGGTACGCAGCGTGGTGGCGCTCCGCTTCGTCTGGAGTGGCGTTTTGCGCGTTGCCCCTGATCTGCCCCAGTTCATCCTCACGGCTGAGGGGCGCGACCGTCAACGGCGCGGCACAGCAGTACACTCGTCTGTCCGGATGTGGCGAGAAGACTCTGACACGGTGCGCGGTGCTCCAACCGACGTCATATTTGCACCAGTTTGCACTCTCTTTAATGCCAGCACTTGCGCCTTGTTCGTCCGTGTTGGTGCAGCCGAGTCGGGTTGGCTGCTCGCGGGGTGCTCTGCTCGGGTCCTGGGCACCCCGCCCTCTTGGACATCGACGGGAGAGCGGAGCACCGATGGATAACCCTTCCGAGACCCCCACGGAGGCGTGGTGGACCGGGTCGATTTCCTTCTTTCACGTCGAGAGGACCAGGAGTGCGATTACGGGTGAGTGGGTGGAGACTCGCTGCGATTGCTCGCTGGAGAACGACCATACTTTCGCCGATTGGGTAACAAGGTTCGGCGACCACGCAGCGGACGACATTGAATGGTGGATTCCCCGGCAGGAGGGCGACCAGCCTTGAGGCACTTGGGTGGCACCGCTCTGCAGCTTTGACCGACTCGACCAAGCACGGTCCGATCGATCTCGTTCGGCTGCCCCAGCTGTCGGCGACAGGAGGCTCCAGTAGTCGCCGCCGGTCGATTGGTTCGGCGTAGCCCGATGCACTGGCTGCTACGCCGGGGCGACGAACTGTCGCTTTATGACCGGGCGACTCGGCTGTTGTACTTCTAGCCGCAGGGATGCCGGATAAGTAGCTAGCACCCCGGTGTCTGGCGATCGCCGCTTTTCCGGGGGCTGTGCACTGCTGTTGTGGTGGCATCGCCGCGAGTGCGTCATATTCTCGGCCGGTGGCGCTCTCTCTAATGCCAGGGCTCGTCCTTTGCACGTCCCGGTGCAGCCGGGGGATTGGCTGCTTGCGGGGTGTCCGGGGTGAGCACCGGGCACCCCGCACTCCTAACGCAAGACGAATGTCTCCTCGATGGGTGAATATGAGATGAGTAACACGGAGCACCCGTTAGTCGGACACCTGGTTCGTTGGCGTCGGGGCACGAATCGGCTGCGTGGTCTGGCCGTGAGTTACGACTCCCACACGCACGCGCTGTCGGTACTTGTTGACCCCTGTGTTCGAGTGTCGGTGCCTGTGCGGGAGTGCACCCTCAGTGCCTTGGTAAGCGACCGCGAGGTCATCGACGACATCACCGCGTATGTGTCGGGCTTGACCGCCGCGCGCGACGCGATTTCTCTCGTGGTCGCCGACTTTGTTCTCGCGCAGGACACTCGGCGATGCGCCGGGGCGAGTCGCGCGTACGGATCCGTCGACGCGCTCATCGCAGCGCAGGTCCTCAAATCAAACGACTGAACCCCATCGGGATCTGCCCCCAGCCGAACAGGCGCATTCCGCGTCATCAGGGAGCTTCGGGAAAAAAACTTTCGCCTCACGCGTCATGAAACGTGACGCAAGCGCTCTCTTAAGTGGATGCCTGTAATTTCCTTGCCTGGCCGGCTGGTGTCCGCCTCATACCCGAAAGCGGAGGTGCTCGTGGCCAGACGCGTCAAACCCACAGAATCAGATCAGGACTACGGGTCCTCCGATTCCGAGCTCGTGGCCTTGACCAGAGAAGGCGATAACTCTGCCTTCGCGGAACTCTGGCGCCGCCACTACACCGCTGGCCTTGCCGTTGCCCGATCCTTCAGCTCGTCCCTTGACCCGGACGATCTGGTCTCTGAGGCGTTTGCACGCACGTTCAAGCTCATCGGCAACGGTGGGGGCCCAACCGTGGGTTTCAGGCCTTATTTGTTCACCGTAATCCGCAACACGGCAGCTTCCTGGGGTGCGTCGCAGGAGTGGACCAGCCTGGAACAGGCGCATGAGGTCGAAGATGAACGATTCTCTGAAGAGGCACTGCTTACCGCGTTTGATCAATCCCTGGCTGTCAAAGCGTTCCGGCGTCTCCCGACCGCGTGGCAGGAAGTCCTCTGGTACACCGAAGTGGAGGGGATGCGTCCTCGGCAGGTCGGCCCGCTGCTGGGCATGAACGCGAACGCGGTCGCTGCGCTTGCCTATCGCGCCCGGGAGGGACTGCGCCAATCGTGGATCCAGATCCACCTGTCGACCCTTTCCGAGGACTCCGAATGCCGGTGGACAGTTGAGCATCTAGGTGCGAAACTCCGCGGGCGGCTGAGCAAGAGCGATCTTCGCCGTGTCAATGACCATCTCGAGGACTGCACCCTGTGCCCGATCGTTGCTGAGGAAGCGGCCGACGCCAACCGCCGCATCGCTCTGATCCTGCTGCCACTGGCTGCAGGCGTCGGTGGCGCTGCCGCATACACCGCCTGGCAATCGACCTCCGCCGGCAGCGCTGCCGTCGCCGCCGAAGTGGTGCCCAATATGGGACACGGCGCAGTGGGCTGGCGTTCGATCCGAGCTCAAGCCCTGGTGATCACGGCGGCAGTGGTGGCCGCATCCGCCCTCGGCGTCTCCGTATCCGTCGCGCTTGCAGGTGGACCGTCGCGTTCGGAGAACGCTCCTTTCTCCGCAGCCGCCGATCCCACCTCAACACCTAGTGCGCAGGAGGCCCCGCCCGCACAACCATCCGCCCCGAAACAAACACCAGCGCCCGTCGCGCCTCAACCCGCGCCGCCAGCCCCCGCGCCTGTCGCCTCGCCACTTGCCCCCTCTGTGTCGGTGACCGTCCCGGCAGCGCCTGGAGCAGTTGCCGCGTCGCCGGTAAACGTGGCACCCCCACCGCCAACCATTCCCCCAACCTCGCCAATAGTCACCCTGTCACCCAAGGTTCTGAGCCCAGCGGCAGGTTCAATCGTGACGTCAGATGCTTTCACCGTCACCGGATCCGGCACCCCCGGGGCCCTGATCACCGTGCAGCTCAGCACCCCCACGCACACGGCAACCCTTCCCGCCGTGAGTTCCTCCGTCGATCGCAGCGGAGCGTGGCGCCAGATCGTAAACGTCGCTGATCTTCCGGATGGCACTTACGAGCTTCACGTCCAAGAAGCCCTTCAAGGCGCAACCACCGCGACAACCGTGCTCACGATAGAGATCATCCGCCGCCCGGATACCCCAGTGATTGCAACGGTTGACACGGGGGACGGCCCGAACTCCGGAACCCTCTACCCGCTCATTTTCGGTAGCAGCCTGCCCGGGGCAACGATCTCGTTGACGGCCGCAGGAACATCGACTGCAACTACTGCCGACCAGGCGGGCCACTGGTCGGCGATCGCAGAAGCCGGGATGACCGCCGGAATCAACACCCTGGCAATCACACAAACGGACGCCCAGGGCAGCACCTCCCCACCAGTGGTCCTGCCCATCACTCTGAGCGTGCCAACGATCGCCGTGACAAACCGTCCCTCAGCCGCTCTCATCACAGGGACGCCGTTGGCAACCATCCAAGTCGCCGTCGGCGCCGGGGGTTGGGCTGCAGCGACGCTCGATGAAACGGGGACGGTTTCTGTTCCGGTTGACTTTCACCAATTCGGCCAAGCGAGCTCGATTTTGGTGCGATACGCAGCAGAGGGGCGGTACGGCCCAGCCATCACTGTCAGCGCGCCAGATCGAAAATGAATCAGTACGCTCACGGACGCCCTGGACAGTCTGGCCGCCATGCGGACGATAACCAGACTGTGATGGGGCGGCAATTTCAGGGTCTTCAACCCGAGTGGACATGCCGACGGGCGGCTTCGTCGGTTCCTGCTCAGGGCGGCGCGCGTCATAATCGGCGCTCCCGGCTCTCTCATTAGTGAGGGAAATATGGGAGGAAACCCGATGTCAGTATCGCTGCGACAACTCGAACACCGCCGGTCCGTGCGCGCATCGGCTGAGAACGGGGGCGGCGCTTCACACCCGGACCCCCGGCAGCAGCTCCGTAAAGCAATCCTCGCCGAGTACTTAGAGAAACTGCCGGACTTCATCCCGCTGCGCTCGCTGCCTGAAATCTCTGGACGGTCGCTTCAAGAACTTCAAGACGACATCGACTCAGGCCTCCTGAAGCTGACCAAACACAACGGGTTCATCGGTATGGCCCCTCGCCGGAATGTCCCGTTCCTTGGCACGCTCACCCTCCTAAGAACCCGGTCAGTGGCGTCCCCCGCAGACTCGCCCGACGCGTCAACAGAGCAGATCACGGTGTCAGTTGTGGCCTCTCATGAATTGGCGCAGCGGGCCAGCCTCACCGGGCGCACGGTGGCAACAATTGTCGATGAAATCCTCAACCGATGAGCTGGAGGCAGACGAGAAGCCAGGTGCGACGCACCGTCGCGGTCGGAATGCTGGCAAGTATCCTCTTGCTGGCAGTGAGCGGGTCCCTTCTGAACGCCTCCTTCAACCACCGGTTGGCGATCCTCTTGCACGCCCCCGACGGTTGGCTGATCGGTGTTCGCCTCGGTTCGCTCGCCGCGATCGTCCTGGCGCTTTTCGGCATGTTCTCGCTCTGGCGTGGATACCGGTCCCTGTGAGCTCCGCCGCGCAACCTCGCCTGCGGACGGGAGTATCCCCCGTTGAGTACCTCGCGCTCCGCTGGCGCGCACGCCAAGCAGCGCTGGAGGTCGCCACCACCATGGCCCGGGTCGGTCGCCGACTCGACGATGAGGGCATCGACCGGCTCACCTACGTCTTCTTAGCGAACAAGATGGCCGCCCTGCGCTCGAAGACGTCCTCCCCCAATCGGGCGGCACCCTCGGCGCGGCATCGCCAACGATCGACGCAGTCCAAGTTACTCGTCTCTGGAGCTGACCAACCTTCATCACCAAGCATGAGCACGACAATAGGAAAGGGGCAACGGTGCTGAAGGAGTTCAGAGAGTTCGTTCTACGAGGCAACGTTGTCGATCTCGCTGTCGCGGTCGTCATCGGCGCCGCCTTCACAGCAATTATCAACTCAATCGTGATCCATGTCCTCAACCCGCTGATTGGCGCCGTATTCAACGCGGAAGATCTCGCCAAAGCCGGCGAAGTCCGCCTCGGTTCAGCATCCCTCTCGTTTGGCGCCGTGGCGGCGGCATTGCTGCAGTTCCTCATCGTCGCAGCCGTGGTCTTTTTCCTCCTGGTCCTTCCCGTTAACGCCCTCCGAAGTCGAAACCGGGGGGCGTCGCGAGACAAGCCAGAGGCCTTTGACCTACAGGTGGAGCTCCTGGCCGAAATCCGCGATCTGCTTGCCGCCCCGCCCGTATCGACGGCCAGGCATGCCCATGTCGACACCGCAGGCGAGGACAGTCCCCCCTCAGCTGCCTCTGGGGAGCACGGACAGAAACCGTCACCGTGATCACGGCCCACGACCGCGGGAGTAACCGGATGTCCTGATCGCCCGAATCCGGTCGTCTCCTGCCTGACCCTTTCCACAATGCCCACCCTAAGGAACCCCTTGCCAACACCAGCCATGTGCCCGGTCGCATCACTTCCGCCAGCGGAGCAGAAGCCGGCACTGCACCGGCACCCGCCCGGGTCCCGACCATGACACGCACCTCGAGTTCAGCACGCACCGTTCCCGATCAAACCGCTCCATGGTCTGGACCGTGGCATTCACCGCGGGAACATGCAAGCACAGCCGCGGAGCTTCACAAGCACATCGCCTACGGTGCCTCGAGGAGCGCTGTGCCCAGCGTCAACGCTGCTGTTCGGCGGCCGCAGGCGGGCCGAGGAGTACGGGTATGAGCGAACTGGAGCGGGGGACGATATCCTCCCCCACCGACGCGGAGGTGCTGAGCCTTTCCAACGGAGAGCACGTCGCTCAGTGCCCGACATGTCCGTGGGAAGGGGGCGATCAGCGGAACCACTTCTCGGCGGCCCTCGAAGCGGCGCACCACAACCTCATCGTCCATCAACCCCGGACCGTTCCTCCCGAAAGCAGAATCGCCCGAGAAGATCCGGTCGAACAGGCTCCCGCAAGCGCCCATCGCCCTTCCGGCGACAACCACGTTCGCGAGCGTCACACGGTGAATCATGCGCGCCGTTTCGAAGCAATGTCGGGCGGGCAAAACCACCCGCTCTTGTCGAAGCTATGGTGATGGGCGAGAAGAGCCAACGTGATGCGGCGCATCGATCGCGGACGGCCGTGTTCGTGCATGCCCGCGGCCTGCAGGGTGGCCGACTCTTATGGCCCCGGCCCACCCTCTCGATCACCGAGCACCGCGACAACAGATGACTTCCGTCGAATCGCATCGACGTCCGTGTCCAGCCGTCCGTACCAAGAACGTGGAGGATTCCGCGGTGACCACAATCCGGGCCGTGTCCCCAGGGGCTCGCGAGGGACGCCGCACCTGTAGCCGGTGCGGTCGTAAAGGGGTGACCGTTCGGCAGACCATCAGACATGGCGCACCCGTCCAGGCATGGCTGTACGAGGTGCATTTCCCGCCAACAGGCCGCGATCGATGACACGCTACGTGACCGGTGACGAGCACGAACTCGATGTGCTCGCTGCACAAAATGTCCATGTCGTGATCCGCGGCGCGAGCGCGACAGTGACCACAATCGGCGTCCCTCGAGGCATCGGGTCGCGGCTTCGAGAGCACATCCTGCAGGCCCGGGGCCTCGCTCTTCACCAACTACGCAATCAAGGCTTCCAGATCGTCGACACTGACCGGTTCGATGACACCCAGGACAGCAGCTGCTTCATGATTTGGGACAACCTGACCACCTGACCGCTCACGAACCTGCAGCCGCGGGAGCCGCGGAATGCTGACGAAGTTCTGAGCGTGAGATGCCACCACGGACCCAGGCAGCAACGCGCTCGGCGAAACGGATCCGATTTCCCCGTTGGGCACGGTGGAATGGGCCGCCGACGTCGTTCACCCGAGGAGTTGATCCACCACTTGGTCCAGAGCAAATTGAAGTAGTGCAGTGGACGGGTGCCGGCTCCTCACAAGGAAGGGGCCGGCACCCTGGTGAAACACGTCGGGCTGGGCCTCGACGTGAATCCGACCGGAGCTGGATCCGGCTGCGGAAGTGTCATGATGCTTCCTACCTTAGAGACCGCAGCGTTGGTCGATCATGACGGAAGCCCGCACAGTTTGTGCCCCTATTCGCCCACACCGCTGGTGACGAGTTGGGCGGTGATGACCATGTTGTCGATGGAGGCCGTCTGGTTTGGTACTTGGAGGCAGGTGAGCAGGACCAGCCGACCAGGGGTATTCGCCCAGATGTTTGTTTCGAGGTGCACGTTCGGCTTGTACACCTTTTCGGAACCAATCACCCGGTAGTGGAGGGTGCCCAGATAGATGTCCGCACCGGGAGCGACGGCTGCGGTGCCCGAGTTGACGTTGATGAGGTAGTTTCCGGGGCACACTGCTCCGCCGCGGCAAGAGTGCATTACAGCGAACACTGTTCCTTTGGCGGCGTTGGTGAGGTTGGCTCCGTAGTTACGGACCAGGTAGGCGG
This sequence comes from Leifsonia sp. NPDC056665, assembly GCF_042791795.1. Taxonomy (NCBI): domain Bacteria; kingdom Bacillati; phylum Actinomycetota; class Actinomycetes; order Micrococcales; family Microbacteriaceae; genus Leifsonia; species Leifsonia sp. NPDC056665. The sequence continues at coordinate 11,896 of NZ_JBHTXK010000024.1, read as the reverse complement.
AGGCGAAGCCGGGCGGATCGATGACCCCGTCGACATCGTTCAGCTCCCCCAGCGGTACCGTGAGGCCTGCGGAGGGCACACGCAGAGTCATCGCCTTCACATGCGAAACAGCGTTGGTCTTCTCCTGAACAGCGGTGGATGGCGGCGGCAGAATCACCGGGTTACCGCGCATGTCCTTCGGGTAGGACTGTTGACTGAGGTAGGTGGACACCGTCCAGGTGCCTGCGACCGCAGCGACCGCGCAGAGCGCTCCCGCCAGAAGGATACGGAGAAGCCCGACCCTGCGCCGACTGGAGCGTGTCTTCGCTCGGAATCGTTGTTCAGACATCGGGAAGCTCCTGGTGCCGCGGGTGGGAGAGCGAACGGCGTGCGGTGGGCACCGCACGGCGACGCCCACCGGTCGCATTACGGCGTGGTGCCGGGGCTCGCCCAGACCACCAGATGTAGAAGGCAGCGGCAATGGCCGCCCCGGTGAAGCCGGGGGCCCACCATGGGAATCCGGGTCCTGGAGCGGGTTTGTTCGCGTCTGCGACCGCGGAAGCGGGGGTGGGGGTCACGCGTTCTGCCGTGACGAGGATGCGCTGACTGTTGACACCGATGGGGGTGCACGTGACCAGGGTGACGAGGTCTTTTCCGGGCACGGGATTCAGAGTCTTGGTCTCGTCGGGATTTACGACTTTGATGCTAAAGATCTTGTAGGTGAGAGTCTCCCCGAAGACGTAGATGGTGAAGGTGTCACCGGTGACGACCTTGTCGAGGTTTGTGAACAAAGTCGCTGAGGCCAGACCGCGGTGTCCGGCGAGGACAGCATGTGTGCCGGCGCCGCCAACGGGGAGGGAGGTCCCCTCGAGGTGACCGATACCGTTTTCTAGGGTGGCGTCGCTGGTGCCGTGGTAGATCGGCAAGTCGACTCCGATGGAGGGGATGACGATGCGTGCCATGAGCCCGTATGCGTCCGCTGCGAGGAGGGTGTTGTAGGCGTAACCCGCCGGGAGTTTCGCGCCCGCGTCCACCGGGATCCGCTCGTTCGCTTTCACTTGGGCGCCACTTTCGAGGGCCGCGTTATAGGCATGGGCCTGCTTGATCGCTTCGATGCGGCTGGCGGGTCCGATGACTTTCACATCGTTTCCGTACTTCGCAATCTGTTGTGCCTCCTGGACAGCGCTGAACCAACTCGCCGTCGACGGGTAAAGGGCCACGCTCACTCCGAGAAGACAGATCACGGCGATCAGCATCGACAACGCAGACAGACGCCACCGTCTCCGGGTGGGCCGTGCGGGCGGTGCGGCGGTCACTACTTGCTCCCTGGGATGTGAATGGAGGTGAGAAATGCGGTCGAGGTGGTGGCACCGATCCAGGACCGGGGCCACCACCTCGTTGGTGCTGCGGAGACTACTGCTGGGCTGCCTCGTCGAGCAGGACCGGGTCGCCGGCCTCGGCGCGGCGGCGGCGGACCAGGAGCAGGCCAGCTGCCACCGCGATCGCTGCCAGGGTGAGTCCGCCGCCGATGAAGATGGCGGTTCCGGTGGAACCGGTCAGCGGGAGTGCGACCGGGGCGACCTGCGGGTCGGTGACCGTGATGGTGGCGTTGGCGCTGGTGCCGGGAGCGACGGTCTCGGCGTAGCCGCCGGTGGACTGCTGGAATGCAGTTGCGATGACGTAACCGGCCGGTGCCTTGGTCTCCACGATGTAGTAGGTCAGGTTGGCGCCGGTTCCGTTGTTCTGCGCCTTCAGACCGTTGATCGCCACGTTTCCGCTGGTGTCCGAGGTGAAGGTGGTCGCCCCGCTGACCGAGACCGGATTCGTCAACGCCTGGGCGTCAGCCTTGTTGGTGAACACCTGGAACTGCGCGCCGGAGAGCGCGGTGCCGTTCGGGTCGACCTTGTGCAGGGTCACGTTGCCCCAGGTGTCGTTGGCCGTGTTGGTCGGCGTCGTGGTCGAGCTTCCGTTCTGGGTGTTGATCAGCTGGTTCGCCGTGTTCGGGATTGTGCCGTTGCCGTCTGAGGCGACCACGGTCGGGATGCCCACGGTGATCACGGCGGATGGGTTTGCGTTCAACAGGGTCAGGCCGGCAGCGGTGAAGACCACCGACACCGTCTGTCCCGTCACCGTGGTGGTGTAGTCAGCCGCAGGAATCGTCAGCGCAGCCCCGGTGGAGGTCTTCGCGGTCACCGTCACCGCAGAAGCTGCCGGCGGGGTCAGTCGTGCGTCCAAAGCATCCGTGATCGAGTAACCGGTGATGGGGTTGCCGGGGGTCTGGTTCGGGACGGTCGAGTTGATCGTCCACGTGATCGAAGCACCGACACCGTATGCGCCGGTGTCGTTGACCGTCTTAACCGGGGCGTTCTGCACGGTGTTCTTCGGGTAGACGTACACATTGGTCAGCCAGTTGTTGCTCTGCGGCAGCGGTAGCGTCACCAGGAACGGGGCTCCCAGCTGAACCCCTGCAGGCGCGCTGGTCTCCGTCACCTCGTACACGGCCGGCGTGGAGGTGGAGTAGGTGGTCACCCCGCTGGCGTTGGTCGCCGTCAAGGCGGTCGGTGTGCCGGTCGTGTAGGTGGTGCCACCGTTCACGACCTGGCCGGCCGCGTTCACGGTCAGACCGGACGCGGTCGTCCACCCGGCAGGGGTGGTCAGATCCACACCGTTGACCGGTGCGATGCTGAACACCACGCCCGGGATGGGGGTGAGCGCGCTGACGTTCTGCTGCGTCCCGTTGGTGGCCGTTCCGCCGGTCACGGGGTTCTGCAGCTTCGTGATCGTCAGATTGTAGGGGCCGGCGGGGACGTTGCCGCCGGTGGTGTCGGCCTGCGCGGGGGCGGCGATCACCGCAACTCCCAGCAGGGCGAGCGCTCCCGCGCCGACGATTGCGGTTAGCTGCCGCAGTCGGGGCCGGCTGTGATTGCTGTTCATGAGATGCTTCCTGTCTTTCGGGTTTTCGAGTGTGATGGTGGGTGAACTGGATCTGCACGGTGGGGTCATGGTCCGGCGGCCATATGTGCGCGGGCGGTCATCGCGGCCGCCTGGTCCGTGAGCGTCGACGCAGTTGCCAGCCCATCAGGACGGCAGCTGCTCCCAGCAGCGAGAGTGACCAGTAGGTGATCACGTCCGTTCCCAGGCCCCCGGTTAGCGGTAGGACGATCGGCGCTGCCTGCTGGTTCACGACGTCGACCAAAACGGTGGTCTGGGTGGTGGCTGAGACGGTCACGGGGATGGGGGTGGAGTTCAGTACGTAACCGACCGGGGCTTTTGTCTCGACGAGTTGGTAGGTGCCGGGGGTGAGGCCCTTCACAAGGAACAGCCCGCCCGCGGGGTTAGTGTCCGCGCCCGTGCACGGGGAGCTCACACAGTCGGTGACGGTCACGGCGGCGCCGGTCGGCTGACCAGCAGCGTTCACCGGGGTCAGGGCCCACGCTGCCCCCGAGAGCATGTTCTTCGACGCGGTCGCGTCGATCTTCCGCCATTGCAGACTCGCACCGATCGGATTGGTGACGGAGGTGCCCATGAACGCGTTCTGCACCTGTCCGAACGCCGCAGCGTTGATCGTCACCGAGTAGGACACCTTCACCGTGGTGTTCGCCGGAACACTCCCGGTCCAGGTCAGGTGCTTCGAGGTCGGGTCGAAGACGGCGGCGCCGGTGCCTGCCGGGGTGATCGTGATCGATCCGGTGTTGAAGGTGGCGTTGTTCAGCACGTTGGTGAGGTCATCGAACGGGGAGTTGACGGTGGAGGGCACGGACCCGGAGTTGATGATCGACACGGTGTAGGTCAGGGTGTCCCCGGGATTCACTAGAGTTCCAGCGCCTTTGTCGACCGTTTTTGCGTACGAGATGATCGGCTGCGCGGTGTTCGTGACCGTGCAGGAGATGTTCGCGCCCGCGACCGGTGTGATGGTGGGCGGCGATGCGGGGTTGAACAGGGCACCGTTCGGCAGTCCGGTCTGCAGCCCGTTGCTGTCGGTGCAGGTGATCGTCGCGGTGTAGTTCGCCAGAGATGTTGTGCCGGAGGCGGACTCGGACATGGTGTAGGCGGTTCCGGCTGTCGCCACAACGGTTCCGGTTGTGCCGGTGCCGGCGGTCACCGTCGATCCGGTGCCAGTCGTGGTCGAGTTCGCTGTGCTGTTTACTGGGGTGCCTGTGGGTCCACCAGCGAGGATCGCCATCGTGAACTGGTCGGTGGCGCTTTCGCGGGGGGCGCCCAGCGCCTTCGTCAAGGTGATCCGCGGCGCGCGGACCACCAGGGTCGCGTTCGCGGGCGGGTTCAGATTGGAGACGATGTTGCCCGGCCCATTGACGTATGTGCCTTCCGCGGCGGCCGTCACATTGAAGGAGAGCGTGCAGGACGCCTGGCCCTGCGCGAGGTCGCCGCCGGTCGCCGAGAACACCCCTGTGCCTGCGACGGCAGTCCGGACAAACGCGGCGCCCGTCACCTGAGCGCAGGTGCCCCCGACGGCGGGCGTCGGCGCGATGACCACACCGGCCGGGAGGTTGTCGGTGATGCTCCAGTCGTTCTTCGCGTCGAGCTCCGAGGTGTTCGTCACCGTCAGGGTCACCGTCGAGGTCTGGCCCGGCGCGATGAGGGCCGGCGTGAAGGACTTGTCGATCTGCGGTGTGACATCCACCAACCGGACGTTGTCGAACGCGCCGTCGTTGCCGTTCGTCGTCCCGTTGGTGTTGTACATCTCCAGGCCCATGCTCGTTCCCGTGGCCTGGAACGCCTGGTTGGTCGTCATCGAGTTGATGGCCACGGTCTTCGTCACGGTCCCGAAGGCGCCGCCGACGCTGCTCGTGACTGTCTGCGTGTAATCGGTGACGTTTGGGTTGCTGCTGGCCTGGCACCCGTCCAACGGCTGACCGATGTTCGTGACGACATTCGTGATCGGGTCGACGGTCGCGAACTGATAACCGGGGTCGGCACCTGCCAGACCACAGTTCATGTACGCCGTGTTGACGCCGAAGACGTAATAGTGGCCGGGAATAGTCGCGATTGGCTGGACCGTCTTGAACATGACCGATCCAGTCGCCACGCCCGAGCCGGTCGGCAGGGTGTCGCAGGCTCCTCCTGCGGTGCTGCTCGACTGGCACTCAGTGTAGGAGCTCACGACATGGTCGGTGGTGGGCGAGCCCGGCGTGAACTGCTGTCCCATCGCGAGCGCAAGCATCCGAAGGAACTGGTAGCTTTCGATCGTCGCCGAGTCGGAGCAAAGGCCGTTGGCGCCGGAGTTCGACGCGGACGTGCCCGACTGCGCCCACGCGGGGGTCGTCACGTTCGCGTAGTCGAGGATGACACCGTTGCAGCGGGCCCCGTTGATCCACTTCGGCGAACCCGTGTAGGTCTCACCCGCCGGGGTCGTGCCGACGTAGGTGGAGTAGTTGACGGCCGATGCCGCCGGGTTGTTCTCGAAGTCCTCGTTGAAGACCGTGGTACCCGGTTGGGTTACGCCCGGTGTCCCCGGTGTTGTCGCTTGCGCCGGGAGCGTAGGCGACCAAACCGCCACCGAAGACAGCGCAAGTCCGACAGTCGCGACGATCGCGACGAGCGTGCCCATACGGCGTCGGCCCGGTGCCCCAACGCCTGACCGGTGACGCCTAGCGCCGCGCCCCTGGGGGGCGAGTCGGTAAGGGCGCCGAGGTCTCGGGTCGGTGCCTTGCATGAAAGTCGGTCCAATCTCGGAGCTCGGGCGATGAGAGACGGCTCCCTTTGCGAGCTGCCTCGTAATAGAGAGCGAGACAACGCCGAGGTATGACGCGGACGCGGAAGAATCGGCAGGAAACTGAGCCGATTCCCAGGATCACTAGCAGCCTCACCCTCGACGGCAAACACTGCGCGCCCCCTGCGGGATCCCGGAGGTGCCTCCAGCCGCTGCCCGCTCGGGTGGAGATCATCCGGTCCATGAGTCGAGTGGAACCCGCCTGCCTGTCACAGTCGGCACTGAACGCATGTGCGTGTGGCTGCTATCGGGATGCTGATCAATCAGCGAATCGAGAGGGAACGGGAATCGATTCGAGGCCCCTGCCACGTGTCGGCTCCGCGTCATGATTTCTCCGCGCGACGCTCTCTTTTGTGCGAGCGCTTCACCCGGTTGCGCCGCGACTGACCGCCCCGCGGGGCTACGGCCCGCTTCGGCACCCAGCTGACCGCGCAAACCCGAATTGAGGAACTTGATGGACGACCCCTCCGACGCCAAAACCGATGACCGGATCGAGTTGGTGGCACCCCACGTCGAACGCGTTCTCAGTGCGAGCACAGGAAAGTGGGTAGGGATCTACTGCGACTGCCCCATCGGCATTGACCACACCTACGCCGAATGGATCGCGCGCTACGGCGGGCGTGCAGCGTACGGACTGGACTGAGGTCTTCAGCTCTTCCAGGGGATACCCCAGACGATCAGTCGATCGCGCTAAGCGGCCGCTCGCTCGTCGCGCTCAAGGCAGCTAGCCGCTTTTTGATCCACGCGGTCGGTTGAAATCGACGGCGGTTCCCCGTACCGGTGCATCATTACCAGTACGGGGGGCGCTTGCCAAGCGTCGAGCGTCAGGCGCCCGGCACAGGATGGGTCTCGTAAACATCGATCGTTCCACCCATTGCAATATGCGGATGACCTTGCAGGAGAGCCGTGATTTCTGCAAAGGACTCAGCCTGAAGCACGGAGTACCCGCCAACGGTAGGATCGGCGCTGGGTGAGACTGGCACTGTGGGGTCACCGAAATCAACGATGGTCCCTCCCGCGCGGAAGGCCCAGTCTTTCCAGGCAGCCATCATCTGCGCGCCCTCCTCAACCGTGGGCTGTGGCATCGCTCCGATGTGGGCCGGGTCGATTCGGTAGATCAGCAAGAAGTTGGTCATCTCAGTTCTCATTCCTGGTCATCCAGCGGTTGCCCGGCACAGTGCGTGCCCGGGCTGCACGCCCACGAGGGGCGCTTGCAATTAAGAGAGCCCCGATCGGCGGAAACGTGACGGCGCAGCACCATGCCACCGTGGCTGCGCCGCGAGGTACGGCCACCAGGGTCTCTAGCGGAGGATCAGCCGCGCTCACCCGAGAGAAACCAAGTCCTTGGACCGGGATGCTCCACACCCGCCCGGGCCTGCCACCGGGTCGCCGAAGGCGTGTAGCCGAGCACCACCTTTCGGACTCCTTCAAGACCTGCGCGCCCGAACAACGTCGGCAGCTCCGGCGGACCCGAGGCGACCGCCACCCGCCGAGCCACCGCACGCACCGCAAGAGCTCCTACCCGCTGCTCCCTGCGGCGTCATAATCCGGCCGCGTAGTGCTCTCTCTATTGGGCCGGTCTCATGGGGAAGGCTGCCTGTCTCGAGGCGCAGTCTTTCGCAGGTGCGATCGTGACTCGATGTCGACGCTCGCCGTCTGGTGCGCAGCCGCAAGACTGGGAGGTCTGTTGGTGAATATCCGTCATGCTCTAGCGTCAGTGATGACCGTAACGGCTGTGGCGGCTGTCTCACTTGCCGGCGTCGGCTGGGCCGGGCCAGCCCTGGCGGCCGGGTGCGTGATTCCCACCTCCGACGTCTCCACTAACCTCACCGACACGACCTCCGGATCGAACACGTCGGTCAGCGGGAACGACTCATTCCTGTGGACAACGGGCCTCTCGCACCTGGACGGGCTCGCCAACGGGTGTACGACGACTGTGTCGATAGATCCGTCGCTGTTCTACGGGCTGCAGTCCACCACGCTTTACCTGAACGCGGACGGCACCAGCTCTGCGACACAGCACACGGACTCCGTTGCGGCAATGGCCGTCGACCCGGCCAGCAACACGATCACCTTCACACTGACGAGCTATGCCGCAACCCACACGAGCGTGTCCGCACACGGGTTCGTCACTGCCGTCGTCACCGAGTCGATCAAACGCGGGGTGAGCGAGCCTGTAGTCGCGACTGTCAACGGGGTAAGCGTGCCTGTCGGATCGATCACGGGAGCGGTCTGCACCACCAATTGCCCAGCCCTGCCCACAGCGGCCGCAAAATGGGGATGGGAGAACACAGACGGCACCGGAGTGGTGAAAATTCAGTCCCCCACCGTAAAAGCCGCCGGGACCACCGTCACCTTCAAAGACACCCTCACCGCCCATGAACAGACCATCGTCGGCCCCCAAAGTGCCATCATCTTCGACTGCGCTGATGTGTGGGGCGCGCCAGGACTTCTCCAGCCGGACGGGTCCTGCCAGCCAGGATGGGACACCGTCCCCTTCATCACAAACCCGGACGGCACTTTCTTAGTGACGACCACAGGACCCAGCCAGGCGATCCAACTCTGGCTCGACATGACCTTCACCGGTCCCGGCCCGTGGACTGACGCCGCCACGATCACGGTGGACGGAACCCCATGGACTGCCACCACGACCGTCACGTCCTACAGCGTCGGCGGCGGCGCAAACGGCAACAACCCGACGCCCACCCCCACGCCGACGCCGGTGCACACGCCCGCCCCTACGCCGATCCCGACAGTGTTGAGCACACCGACCGCTCCTGCCACGGCTGCCGTGCCGGTGCCGTCGGGAAGCTCGACGCTCGCACCGGCTACGACCACCGGGGCCACAGTGAACACAGGAGGCGAACTCGCGAGCAAAGGATACCTGATCCTCTCGGCCGCGGCCGCGACCTTGGCCCTCGGCGCGGGGCTCGCCCTCCTCACCTCCGCATTGATTCGTCGACGCCGAACTCAGCCGTGATCAGCACCGCAACGACTGCGTTCGTCATGCCCACAACAAGACTCGAGGCGTTCAGCGACAGGGTGCTCGCCGTAGCCGTCACCCGATCGGTCCCCTCCACATTCTCGCGACCGCCCGCACTGCTTCAGCAGTGCCCCAGCCGTCGACGCGATACCGCTCGCACTCGAACCGAGAGACGATGAGCCAACCGATCGGGTCCGACGAGTGAAGCATCAGCCACGCGACAGTGTCACGTTCATGATCGCGACGGCCCTCAGAGTCCGGGCGCGTGAGACCTACCGGAAGACGGCACAACAAGCAGGCGACCGCTCCTGGGCTGACTTCCTGGAAACTGCGATTCTTCGCGAAGTCGAGCGACGCGAGCGTTCATTCAACAACGGCGATCCGTTCCCAATCATCGATGAACAACTCCGCCCAGGGCGCGGAAACAGGCGTCTTTTCGGTTAGGCCATGCGGGGACACCTACGCTGCATATGCACTGCGGCATGACCATCTCGGACGCCGGGCCGCTTGGCACCGCTCCCTCGTCGAGGATGGTGTTCACCTCCGCCACCTGAGGCCGCGCGATCTCGGTCGCGCGCGTTCTGTGTTCGGTGCCTGCGCCGCCGGAGTGATAGGGGTTCGGGTCGAGAATCCGACTCGGGGCGACGGTGGTCCGGTTATCCCCTGCGTAGATTACGGCACCATCGAGGAGCGTGCGCGGGCCCGACTCGGTGTTGACGTAGTGAGAGTGACGAGCCAGTGATGGTCGGCCAACATGAACCATTCCCGCACCGGCGCCAACCCGAAAGGCGCTGGTGCGAGGTGCGGCCGTGGAAGACAACCGCGATCTAGCTGCCGAGACCCCGCCCGCGAAGCACAGGACCTGCCAGCCGCCACGAGCTGAAACCCGCGCTCAGCTGGTCACCATTGGTCCAGTGCCGCGATCGGGTATAGGGTCAGGCCACATCGGAGGTTGCCGGGGGTTGCAAGCTGCACGAGGAAGTGGCAGAGGTGTCCGGATACACGTCGTTTGCGTCGACGGATGTCGATGAGTCAGCCGAGATCGGTTCGAGGTTGTTCTACAGCCACACGTTGACGCCTACCGCTGCGGGAAGTGCGTTCTCGTACGAGCTGGGTGGCTTCCAGCTGGGGAGCGTGTCGATCGGAAGCGCTGTGTACGGTTGCGGAGTGAGGCTTGCCATTGAGGGAGTCGAGGAGGTGTACGGCGTCAGCGCGCCGAGTTTGGGCGGGTTCAACGTCACGATGGGTCGCCGGCATGCGTTGGTCGTGCCTGGCGAGGCAGTCATCGTCGGGCCGGTCGGAGAAGTTGGCGCGTCCGGTTGGGACACGCCGGATGATGCTCTGACGATGGTCAGATTCAACCGCCGGTCGCTCGAGGCGGAACTTGCGCGGATGTTGGGGTTAGAGATCACGAGACCGATCGACTTCTCGTATGTGCTCAACATCGGAACCGGCCGCGGCGCGGAATGGTGGCAGATTGTGCGGATGCTGTGCGAAACCGCTCGCAGCCCCGACGGCCTACTCGACAATCAGATCCTGCGGGGCCAATTCGAGAGCCTGTTGATGGATGGTCTGCTCCTGGCCGCAGACCACCCGTTCCGTGAGAGCTTGGACAGCGACGGTAGCCCGACCGCACCACCTGTCATACGGCGGGCCATTCAATTCGTCGACGAGAACGCGTGGCTGCCCATCACAGTGTCGGACATCGCCGCGGCCGCCGGCGTGGGCTATCGCACCCTGCAACGGGGCTTCATCGACCATCTCGGCACGACCCCGGGCACGTACCTCTCTCGAGTCCGACTTGAAGAGGCCCACAAGGACTTGCTTGCAGGCGCAGTCCGAACCACAACCGTAGCCAGCGTGGCCTCCAAGTGGGGTTTCCACAACCTGGGAAGATTCGCAACCAGATACCGCCAGGCGTTCGGTGTCTCCCCTGCTGAGACGCTGCGCCGAGGCTAGCGGGGAAGGACGCTCGCCCACACTTTCAGCCCAGTCGCTGGCAGAAAGTGGCCGCAACCCTGTCGCATATCGGCTTAATCAGCGAAAAGCGGCGCACATACGGTTTCTTCCAGCTCCTGGAAGGAACAGACCCGATGACCATTTCCCCCGCCGACACACACATCGACACCGAGCTGGTCGCCCGCAGCCGAGCCGGCGAGAAAGAAGCCTTCGCTGAACTCTGGAGACAGCACTCAGAGGCCGGCCTACGGTACGCGCGGTCTGTTACATCCACGTTTGACCCGGACGACCTCGTGTCAGAGGCGTTCACGCGGATCTTCACAACACTCAAGAACGGCAACGGCCCGCGCACAGGTTTTCGAGCATACCTCTACGCGACGATCCGGAATCTCGTAACAACGTGGGCAGGAACTCGCCACGAGATCGCCCTGGACGACCTGGAGACCTACGACACGGGCAACGCCCTCAGCGGGCACGAGTACAGCCTCTGGGGCCCGTCCGGGGTCGTCGAATTACTCCGAGTCTTGCCACCACGGTGGCGACAGGCGCTCTGGCTCAGCGAAGTCGAACAGCTGACCGGGTCCGAACTGGCCGATATTTTCGACATCACTCCCATTGCAGCAGCAGCCCTGACCTACCGAGCACGTGAAGGCCTGCGCCGCGCCTGGAACGCCGAGATGGTCACGGCTGATCTCCCGGAGCAGCTGATAGCCGGGAAGCCTGCCTTGGCGCTTGCCGCCTGACGCCGAAGCAAGAGCGCCACCAGGAGCTCGAAGTCATCGCACATCCGCACGCACCCAATCGGGTGCTTCCCACCTAGCGTGCAAGCTTTGGCATGGTCGGTGGTATCTACGAGCAGCTCGAATTTCTCCGATGGACGCTGTGATTCGCGACTCGGCTGCACGAGTCCTCTGCGCGGTACACAAAAGGCGGATGCTCGACCAGTAGCTCCTGTGCGAATTCAAGATCCCCAACCCAACAACCTGGGCCTGGCGTCTCTCACGCTCTGCAGCGGTAGCGACCTGGAGCGATGTGCTGTAGAAGATGCACGCGACGAGAGTAGGGCCGGGGACGAATGAAGCCGAACTAATGAACGAAGGCAAAGAAGAGCAACGACCAAATAGGGAGCAAGAGATAAACCAGCGACAGTGATCTTCCCCCGGTTCCTCGGACAGTTTGATGTGTCGTTTCAGGCAGCCAGGGTGACTGTCGTCGGGACGATCTTCTCGTAGTCGGCCGGTGAG
>NZ_JBHTXK010000023.1:0-55175 GCF_042791795.1 Leifsonia sp. NPDC056665 | reverse complement strand
ATCGACCACACGGAGCCCTCGCAGGCCAAACCCCCTACGAGCGACTCAAGCAGAAAACACAGGACCCGCTGTCATAGGCCTCCGTCAGTTGCACACATCACATTGGGCGCGGGTTCTTTCGTTTGCCCACGTTTTGCCCACAACCGTACGTGACTCTAAGTGACTCTACGTGATCATGCGTGACCCAAATCAATCGACTGACCAGCGATTTAACCCGCGTGCCCTGAGATTTCAAGGGTGGGGATCGGGTTCAAATCCCACCGGTACCACCACGTGCAAGCCCCCGCGATCCCCGTGTTTACAAGGGATGCGGGGGTTTTCGCTTTCCCGGAACGCGCTCGAAGCGCTATGCGCCGCTGGCCCTCGACGTCTGCCTGACCCACTCCGAGATCTGTTTCTCTCCCGCCGGAGGCGCGTCGGTGAAGCCGTTCAGCTGGACTTCGAACTCTGCGTGATCCGGCAGCGTCGTCTTCACCCACGTTCCACCGGAGCATGCCGCCCCGGAGCCTTCTTTCGTCCCGTCGGTGTACGCCAGGCAGAACTGAAGATCGCCGGTCGTCGCCTTCACCAAATAGAAGCTGTGACCGTCGGCTTGACCCTGGTACCGGGACGTGGACGTGTCGCCGCTGATCGGGATGTCGGAGAACACGGCAGGAAGCTCGTCCCCGGCCTTTCGTTCTCCGTCGAACGGCGACGGCGGGGAGACGCAACCGCTCAACGTGAACACAGCCAATGCGAGCACACCAACTGCCGCGAACCGCTTCATCCGTTCCCCCTTCGCAGGATCGTAACAGCCGGGATGTCAGTGACACAGATCTCCGTTTCTCCGAGCCTCCTGGGCATCCCTCCCGAATACTGCGCGCGAGGCGTACTGTCTCCGCGGACGGCTGGCGATACGCCCGTCGCGTCGATCATCGGCAGAGAAGAGAGAATGGTGGGCAGGCACATCGCGCGGGGCGGCGGACTGCGCCGAGTCGGCGATGTGGTCGTCGGACACCCCTTCCGGGCCGGCGCGGTCGTGACCGGCGCGCTGGTGGCGGCGCTGGTCGTCACGCCCCTGGTGACGGCGGACCTGGTGCCGGCGCCCGCCCGATCACAGTCGTCAGCGCCTGGTGCGACTGCCGTCGTCGCCCTGTCCGTGCCGAACGTGATCGGCCTCTCGGAGCCCCGCGCCACGGATACCTTGCGTGCGCGCGGGTTCTCGACACAGTCCCGCACCGAGCCGGGAGCGTCCGCGACGGGCGGGACGGACTACGTCGTGACGCGGCAGTCTCCGGGCGCGGGATCGCATGTGGCGAAGGGAACGACGATCGCCCTGACCGTCGCCCCGGCAGGGACCATTGTCTCGACGCCTCCCCAGAATGCGAGCGCCCCGACGGGCCCGGGAACCGTCTCGGCGCCGGCCGCGTCGGGTATCACGCCCGCGACGGGCGGAGCCGGGGGCACCGGCGGGGCCGGAAATGCAGGCGGAGCCGGAGGTACCGGCGGGGCCGGTAGTGGTGGCGCCGCGCCTGCCTCACCGGCGCCGGCACCCGCTACGCAGCCGCCGGCGGTCCCGCAGCCGGCGCCGCCGGTCACACCACCGCCGGTCGTCCACGCGCCGACGCCGCCGTTGCCTTCCTTGCCGCTTCCGAAGCTTCCGGTCTTGCCTCTCGGTGTCGTCACCGGCTTCCTCCGCGGGATCGTCTAGTCGCCGCGTCGAACTGATCTGACCGCTGCTCATCAGAACGGCACGGCGGGAACCGTGCCGTTCTGGGAGCCCGAATGCGGCTCCGCGCTGCCGGTCTACTTCTTGTCGGGGGAGTCGCTCTCTGTGGCAGACGGTGCATCGGCCGCGGCACCGGCGTCGGCCGCGGCACCGGCGTCGGCCGCGCTGTCCCCATCTTTGCCCGCTGCCTTGATGTCCGCCGCGGCGGCGTCGTCGACGGCTTTCTCCACGATGCGGTCGGCCTTCTCGAGCGCCTTGCGGATCTTCACCTCGCCGGGGTCGGAGACGAGTGCGATGATGCCGGAGTGGCCGGGCTGGATCGCATCCTCGAGCTCCTTCGCCAGCTCCTTCTTGTGGTGACGCTCACGCAGCTTGCCGAAGAGGCCGCCGCCTGCGCCCACGACGAGGGCGCTGCCGATGATCGAAGGCGGGAACAGGACACCCAGGACGGCGCCGCCGACAGCGCCCCACGCGAGGCCCTCGCGGGTGCTGTGGTCGGTGGCCTTGTGCACTTCGAGCTTGCCGTCCACGTTCCGTCTGACGACGACGACTCCGTCGATCTTGACCGTCGCGCCGTCCTCGACCGTCTTGAGTGCTTCGTACGCCTCCAGTGCGACGTCGGTGTCCGCGAAATCGGCGGCGATCAGCGTGTAGGCGCCGTCGCTGATGCCCGCAGCCTGCACGCTGACGGCCCCGTCGTCCGCGCCGGTGTCGTCGGCGGGAGTGGATGTTGCATCGGTCATGTCGGGTCTCCTTAAAGGGCGGTATCTGCCGTTCGGCCGCCAGTATAGGAGGGCGCTTCGGTCGCGGCTATGCCTGATCCAGGGCCTTCAGCGGTGCCGTCGCAGGTGAACCGGCTCAGCTCGGCGGGGCGCAGGTCGCGGCGGCCGGGAGGCTACAGCGAGGCCCCCGAGTGGCGCGCCTGGAAGCGGCGGGCCTTCATGCGGTTTCCGCACGAGGCCATCGAGCACCACCTGGCCGTGTTGGGCTTGCTGTGGTCGATCAGGAACTTGTTGCACTCGGGGTTGCCGCACGGGCGCAGCCGGCCCGGCATCTCCGTGGTCACTCGCGACCATTCGAGAACGATCTCGGCCAGGGGCATGCGGTCGGCCGGTCCGGTGAGGGTCCAGTGGACTCCCTCCGCGTCGATCGATGGACGCTTGCTGAAGCCCGTGAGGTAGGGCGCCAGGACGGACGGCTCCGCCTCTTCGAGAATGACGCGTCGAAGGTCCTCACGCAGTCGGCGGAGGCCCACGTCGGTCAGCGTCTCGGTGACGACGCCGTCGATGACGGGGGCGCTGTTCAGCAGCATCAAGAACTCATCTTCGCGAATCACCTAACCACTATACCGCAGTTGACAAGTTAGTCTCAACGCCGTAACCTGACGCACGAAACCAACTAAATAATCTTTAGGAGTTAGTCATGGTTCGCACGCATCACCGTTACGCCGAGGTCGAGGGGCGCACCGTCTTCTATCGCGAGGCCGGTGACCCTGGGCTCCCCGCATTCGTGCTCTTGCATGGAGCCCCCGCCTCGTCGTACATGTTCCGCGAACTCATTCCCCTGCTCGCCGAGCGCTTCCACGTCATCGCTCCCGACTACATCGGCTTCGGGCTGTCCGATGCTCCGGGCGTCGCCGAGTTCAGCTACACCTTCGACCGCCTCACCGACATCACCGAGGGCCTCTTGTCGACGCTCGGCGTGAGCAGCTTCGCGCTGTACGTGCAGGACTACGGAGCCCCGGTCGGCTGGAGGCTCTTCCTGCGCGACCCCGAGCGCATCACTGCGATCGTCTCCCAGAACGGCAACGGCTACGAGGAGGGGTTCGTCGACAGCTTCTGGGCGCCGCTCTGGCGCTACGCGGCCGACCGGAACCCGGCCGATGAGGCTCTTCTGCGCGACTCGCTGACCCTGGAGAAGATCCACTGGCAGTACACTCACGGCCTGGCCGACCCGAGCGTCGTGGCGCCCGATTCGTGGCTCCACGATGTCGCCCAGGTCAACCGCCCCGGAAACGCCGAGGTGCAGCTCGCGCTCTACGCCGACTACCCCACCAACCGCGATCTCTACCCGCTCCTGCACGAAGCGTTGCGCGCGAGCGCGGTGCCGCTCCTGGCCGTGTGGGGTGGGAACGACGAGATCTTCGGTCCCGCGGGCGCCCGCGCGTTCACCACCGATCTGCCGGATGCGCGCGTCGAGCTGCTCGACGGCGGCCACTTCCTCCTCGAGTCGCACCTCGAACAGGTCGCCGCTCACATTCTGAGCTTCGTCGACAGTCGGGCGGTGAACGCGTGAGCGATCGACACGAATCGACCAGGAGGACTGCCCTGATCGTCGGGCACCCCGACCTGGCCGCCTCACGTCTCAGCGCTGCCCTGACGGCGGAGGCTGCGGACATCCCCTCCGTGGACGTCCGCATCCTGGCCGACCTCTATCCCGGAGGCGTCGCCGAGGCCATCGCCGAGCAGGCCGCCCTCTCGCGGGTGGACGACGTGGTCCTTCTCTATCCCACGTACTGGTACTCGATGCCCGGGCTGCTGAAGAATTGGCTGGACACCGTCATGATGCGCGGCTGGGCCTACGGCACGGGCGCACCTGGCGCGTTGGCGGGGAAGACGCTGCGCGTCGTCACGACGACCGGAGGGAGTGAGACCGGATACCGTCCGGGAGAGTTGCACAGCTACGAATACGACACCATCCTCGCCCCGCTCCGGGCCACGGCGCACCGGCTCGGGATGCGCTCGCGTGCTCCGTTGGTCGTCCACGGAGTGCGCGACATCGACGACGAGATGCTCACCGAACTGAGTCACCACTTCGGCGAGGTCCTCAGCGGTCGGGCCGAACCTGACGTGAGACCCGCGAACGAGGCAGCCGTCGAGCTCGAGACGATGGTGCTCCGATGAGCTCCGCACAGCGCATCCCGCTCAACACCCTGGCGATCGCTTTCGGCCTCGCCGGGCTGGCCGCGGTCTGGACGGTCGCCGGCCAGCTCCTTGGCGTGCCGGAATTCATCGGGCAGGGGCTCTGGGTGGTGGCCGCGATCGCCTGGATCTGGCTGATCGTCGCGCACCTGCGGCGCGGAGCGCGCAGCGACGAGTCGCTGGGCCAGCAACTGCAGCATCCTGCGCAGGGCCCCATCGCGGCGTTAGTGCCCGTGGTCGGGATGCTGCTCGGAGCCGACCTGTACCGGTTCGTTCCGCTCGCCGGCGAGATCCTCGTGATCGCCTCGATCGCGGTCGCAGCGATCTTCGCCGGGTGGATACTGGCCTACTGGCACCGCGGAAGCCTCCCGCCGGAGGCCTTCCACGGCGGCTACCTGCTGCCCACTGTGGCGGCCGGACTCATCGCGGCCACCACGTCGTCCAAGATCGGTTTGCCCGCCCTGGCGATCGGGGCGTTCGCCGTCGGAGTGTTCTTCTGGATCGTCGTCTCCACCGTGCTGCTCGCCCGGCTGGCGTTCTTCGCGCCGCTGCCGGACGCGCTCACCCCGACATGCGCCATCCTGCTCGCCCCTCCCGCCGTCGCCGGCACGGCGTGGTTCACCATCAACGGCGAGCACGCGGACGTCGTCTCGATGGCACTGCTCGGTCTGCTCGTTCTGATGGCACTCCAGCAGGTGGCCCTCATTCCGCGGTACCGACGCCTCACCTTCACCCTGGGATTCTGGTCGTTCACATTCCCGGTCGCGGCCGCGGGCGGATACGGGGCGGAGTGGGCGGCGGTCGCTGCCTTCCCCGGCTGGCAACTCGTCGCGTGGCTGCTGGTGGCTCTCGTCACGGGCGTCATCCTCGCCGTGGCGGCGCGCTCCGTCGTGCTCGTCACGAGCGTGCGTCGCGGCGCCCGTCGAGCTGAAATCGCCTTGCGCCATGCCGACAACGCGGTGGAGACCGGAGCGCTTCACGCAGGAAGAACACCATGACGACGTCTCCGATAGTCGAACGGTGCAGCCGCCCTCACTCCTCGCCCTGGACCACGATCCGGAACCCGACCACGCGCGCGAACCCGCGCTCCACGAGGTCGACCTCGAACCCGGCCAGTGCCTCCAGGTGACGGGAGACCCGGAGCGGCCCCACGTCGACCGGCTCCGCGTCGAGCTGCCGGACCAGACCGGCGACCACTTCCTTGGCGATCCGGTCGTCGGAGGCCAGGAACACCTGGACCGGGCCCGACGGCTCGTGCGAGCTTTCGGTGAGCCGCTCGGCGTAGACGGTGTTGAACGCCTTGACGACCCTGGCTCCGGGCGCAGCGGCGGCCACGCGCTCGCCGAGGGAGGCGGTGCCCGCGTACCTGCTCTCGTAGGCGGGCGGGTCGATCGGGTTGTTGAGGTCGATCACGACGACACCGTCGAGCGCGTCGGCGAGGGACGCCACGATCGGAAACACTTCGGTGTCGTGGAGGGCGATCACGACGACGTCGGACCGGGCTGCCTCCTCGTAGTCCGTCCCTCCGGCCGCGCCGAGGCGCTCGCTGAGCCGCCGCGCGCGGTCCGGGTCCCTGGAGCCGATGACCACGTCGTGCCCGGCGCGCGTCCACCCGGCGCCGAGAGCCGCGGTCATCGACCCGGTGCCCAGGATGCCGATTCTCACGCGTGCACTCTCCTTCAGGACAGGCGGAGAGCCTCGGGGATGAGGTCGCCGTGCGCCACCAGCAGCTCGTCGCACATGCTCCGGATGTCGTCGAGCCCGAGCGTCGCCGCGGTGTTGGGGTCGAGCATCGCGGCGTGGTAGACGTGCTCGCGGTCGCCCTCGAGCACAGCCTTGACGGTCAGCTCGACGACGTTGAGGAAGGTGCGGTTCAGCGCGACCAGCTGAGGCGGCAGGGCGCCGACGGCCTGCGGGTGCAGGCCGTCGGCGTCGACGATCGCGGGGACCTCCACGCAGCACTCGGCAGGGAGGTCGTCGATCAGTCCGTCGTTCATCACGTTCACGTACAGGCCGGCCGGAGCGCCGGTGACGTGCGCCCGGATGAACTCGGACGCCATCTCCGAGGTCGGCTGCAGGTCGAGGGCGCCCTCCGCCTGCAGCGTCGCGAGCGTCTCGTCGAACTCCTCGATGTTCTGCTCGGAGCGGGTGAGGTATTCGCCGACCGGGATGCGGAAGCGCTCGATGTCCTGGTCGCGGCGCATCAGCCACGGCACGTACTCCGCGCTGTGCTCGCTCGACTCGGTCGGGAAGTAGCCGAAGCGCCGGAAGAGCTCCACCCGGACGCGACGCTGAAGCTCCGGGTCGCCGTCGACCACCTCGCGCAGCCGCGGGTAGAGGTCCTGTCCGTCGCGCTCGAAGCGGAGGACGAACGCCTGGTGGTTGAAGCCGGCGGTCTCGAAGACGATCTCGTCCTCCGGCACCCCGACGAGCTCGGCGAGCTGGCGGTGGGTGTCGCGGACGGAGTGGCAGAGGCCGACGACGCGCGAGAACGCGGTGCCGGCGGTGACGGCCCAGGGCAGCATGGCCATCGGGTTGCTGTAGTTGAGCAGGTACGCGTCCGGGGCGACCTCCGCGAGGTCGTCCCCGATGCCGGTGAGCACGGGGATGGTGCGCAGCCCGCGGAAGATGCCGCCGATGCCGATGGTGTCGCCGATGGTCTGGCGGAGGCCGTAGCGCGCCGGGATGTCGAAGTCCGTGCGGGTGGCGCGGTAGCCGCCGACCTGGATCTCGTTGACGACGTAGTCGGCGTCGGCCACGGCGGTGCGGCGGTCGAGGCTGGAGGTGACACGCGCGTCCGCGCCGAGCTGGGCGCTGATGCGCTTCGCCAGGGCGTCGGCGTAGCCGAGCCGTTCAGCGTCGATGTCGTGGAGGGACAGCTCGAACTGGCCCTGCAACTCGGGGAAGCTGCAGAGATCGGTGACGACGTTACGCGTGAACTCGACGCTTCCCGCGCCGATGAAGGCTACTTTGACCATTCGGCCAATATTGCACGAACTGCGCATTTCGCACAATTCATGCGCACGAATACCGCGCAGAACTGCGCGTTTCTGAAGTTCGGACAGACTGGCCCGCATTCAGGCGCAGATCACGCGGCAGCCGAGGCGCTGGATCGCGTCGACGGCGGACTGCGGCGCCCTGGTGTCCGTGATCAGCACGTCCACCTCCGACATCGAGCACACGCTCGCCAGCGCGACGCGGCCGATCTTCGTGGCGTCCGCGAGCACGACGGTCATGCGCGAGCGGTTGCACATCACGCCGTTGACGCGTGCGCCGATCGGGTCGTAATTGGTGCAGCCGGCCTGGGTGTCGACGCCGTCGACGCCGAGGAACGACACGTCGATGTTGTACTCCATGAGGAACGACTCCGCGCTCGGGCCGACGACCTCCTGGCTGCTGCTGCGCACCTCCCCGCCCGCCGCGAACACGCGCAGACCCGGGTTGCTCACCAGGCTGCTCGCGATGTTCAAGGCGTTCGTGACGACGGTGAGCCCGCGGCGTCCCATCAGCTGCCGGGCGAACTCGTTGGTCGTGGTCCCCCCGGTCAGGCCGACGACGCGCGCCCCGTCGAGGAAGGTGAGGGCGCTGCGGGCGATGCGCTGCTTCTCCGCCGAGTCCTGGGAGGTCTTGAAGCCGAGCGGGAGGTCGTTGAAGGCCACGTGGGTCGTCGCCCCGCCGCGTGTGCGGCTCACCAGCTGCTGCTCCTCGAGGTATTCGAGGTCGCGCCGGATGGTCGCCTCCGAGACGTCGAACTGCACAGCGAGGTCGGGCACCTCCATCGAGACGTTGTCGACGATGGAGGACACGATGTGGTGGAGTCTCTCTTTGCGCTGCACACTCGAACTATATCGAATGAGCAAGAACGATGTGCGCAAAATCACTTTTAATCGCGATTCTTGTTCATTTGGGCAAATCAGCCGATTTTTTGCACGAGTTTTTTGCAATTGCGCGCATCGCGTGTAATGGTTGCCCGAATCGCGTGTCGCTCAGCACCGCCGCTGACACGCTCCCATCGCCCTAGGAGGAGCACCATGACGCTCAAGCCCAGACGCCACACACGAAACGCAGTCCTCGCCGGCGCCGTCGCCCTCGGACTCGCGTTGACCGGATGCACCGGCGGCACTGCCGGTGGATCGCCCCAGACCAAGGGCGCGACCATCACCGTCGCGTGGATGAACCCGGCGCCGCCCAAGGCCGCGCTCGACGCCTTCACCAAGAGCACTGGCATCACGGTCAAGTGGACCAGCATCGACTGGGACAGCCTGCAGACCAAGATCGCCGCCGCCGCGACCTCGAAGACGTACTTCGCCGACGTCACCGACGTCGACTGGTCCCGCGTCGGTCAGCTGAGCAAGCTCGACTGGTTCTACCCGATCGACAACTACATCGACACGAAGAAGCTGAAGGCCGACATGCCTCAGCTCAGTTCGTTCCAGTCGGGCGGCAAGGTCATCGGCCTCCCGTTCGACTCCTCCTACATGGTGACCACGGTCAACAAGGAGCAGTTCGCGCAGGCGGGCATCACGACGATGCCGACCACGATGAGCGAGTACACCGACGACCTCAAGCAGATCAAGGCGAAGGGCGTCTCGAGCACGCCGCTCAACATCCCGTTCGCCGCCGCCGAAGGACTCTCGACCTACTGGTACGAGGCGACTGAGGCGTTCGGGGGCACCGTCCTCGACTCCCAGGGCAAGCCGCAGTTCACGAGCCCCGGCTCCGGCGGCTACAAGGCGGCGCAGTGGATGGTCGACAGCCTGAAGAACGGACTGGTCCCTGACGGCAACATCAACGTCACCGACTCGCAGGGCATGCAGAACCTGATGGCCAAGGGCGTGGTGTCCTCCACGTTCTCGGACTACTCGGGCAACGTGGGCAGCCTGTACGACGTGCCGGCCACGTCCACCGTCACCGGCAAGACGGTGTACATCCCGACCCCGGGTGTGGACGGCGTCACCAGCAACCTCGGAAACCCCGACGGCATCGGCATCCCCAAGGCGGCCAAGTACCCTGCGGCGGCGGCCAAGTTCATCGAGTGGATCACGGCCTCGCAGAACCAGGCCGACTTCGCCGGCGCGAGCGGCCCGTCCAAGGTGATGCCCAACTACCCGACGCCGTCGCGGCTCTCGGCCATGAAGATCCTCACCCAGAACGGTCAGCTCGCGCAGGGCGCCGTGCTCAGCGACCTCCTCGCGAAGTCCAAGCCGGTGTTCGCCGCCGGAGCGCCGTCCTGGTACCCGGAGTTCTCGCGCTCGGCGAGCACCAACCTGCACGCCGCCGCGGTCGGCAGCATGAGCGTGGAGGCGGCCATCAAGGCGATCGCGGCACAGGCCACGAAGCTGTCGAACGGTTCGTGAGAGAAGGCACCATGAAAGCACCGATCATGAGCGACGAGCGCCGATGAGCGTCGACGTCGCATCCCCCAGCCGGCCGGGCACCACCCGGCCGGCGCCGGGGCCGGGCGGAGGGCGCTCCCGGCTCGTCCGCCGGCTCGACTTCCTGCCCTACGTCCTGGTGGCGCCGCTGGCGGTGTTCATCATCGGCCTGGCGCTCGTGCCCGCGGGCATCACCCTGGTCGAGGCGTTCTTCAAGATCCAGCCGCTGAACCCGCCGGACCGCTTCACCGGGCTGGGCAACTTCTTCGCCCTGTTCTCCGACCCGGGGATCATCGCGAGCATGGGCAACACCGTGCTCTACGTGATCATCGGCGTCGCACTCTCGACGGTGCTCGGCATCGTCTTCGCGGTGACGCTGCAGAAGCCGTTCCGCGGCCGTTCCGTGCTCGTCGCGATCCTGATCCTGCCCTGGGCTCTGCCCGGCGTGGTGGAGGGCATCGTCTGGACCGGTATCTGGGACAGCAACAACGGGCTCCTGAACAGCGTGCTGTCGTCGCTGCACCTGATCGACCACTACCAGGTGTTCCTCGGCCAGAACCAGTTCGTCACGATCCTGGCGATCGAGCTGGTGCAGGTCTGGCAGATCACGCCGCTGTCGGCGCTCCTGGTGCTCGCCTCGCTGCAGAACATCCCCGGTGAGCTCTACGAGGCAGCGTCGCTCGACGGCGCCACCGGCTGGAAGATGTTCACGCGGATCACGCTGCCGCTGGCCCGGCCGGGCATCGCCATCGCCATGGTGCAGGCCGTGATCGCGACGCTCAACGTGTTCGACCAGCCGTACGTGCTCAACGGCGCGGCGGCCACCGGTTCGTCGGTCACGATGCAGACCTACTTCATCAGCTTCCAGAACCTCGACTTCGGTCAGGGCTATGCGCTGTCCCTGCTCATCACGCTGGCCACGCTGATCGTCTCGCTCGGCGTCGTGAGGCTCGTCTACCGTCCCGTGGAGTTCTGATGCGCCGACGCTCAATCGCACGCCCGCTCGGCGTCGCCTTCATCCTGGTCTGGACCCTGCTGCCGCTGTACTGGGTGCTCAACACGAGCCTGCAGACCGACGCGCAGATCAGCGCGAAGCCGGCCAACTACCTCCCGCCGACGCCGTCGATCCAGAACTACATCACCTTGCTCGGCGGCAGCGGCGACCTGTCGGACTCCATCCGCCAGTCGATGCTGAACATCTTCATCGAGTGCACGGCGGCGACCATCGTGACGGTCGTGCTGGCCACGCTCGCGGCCTACGCCTTCGCCCGCATGAAGTTCCGCGGACGCACCGTGCTGTTCTACGCGGTGCTCGCGACCATGGCCTTCCCGGCCTACGCGACCCTGATCCCGCTGTACCAGATGATGACCGGCCTCGGCCTGGTCAACACCTACACGGGGATCGTGCTGGTCTACGTCTCCGGCTTCCTGCCGCTCGCGACCTGGATCCTCTACAACTACATGAGCAGCCTGCCGATCGCGCTCGAGGAGGCCGGCCAGGTCGACGGCGCGAGCCGGATGCGGGTTCTCTGGCACGTGGTGCTTCCGCTGGCCCGGCCCGGCATCGTGTCGGTCGCCATCATCACCTTCCTGTCGGCGTGGGCGCAGTTCCTCTTTCCCCTCGTGCTCTCCAGCGACCTCTCCACCCAGCCGCTGACGGTCGTCATCGCAGCGCTGCAGGGGCGCCACACCGTGCCCTACTCGCTGATGAGCGCGGCCGGCGTCATCGCCGTGGCGGTGCCCGCCGCCATCGCCGTGCTGCTCAACCGGTACATCGTGAGCGGACTCCTCACCGGGAGCGTCAAATGAGCACGGAGCGACCACGGGAGGCGTTCGTCCTCATCGGCGCAGGGAGCACCGTGTTCACGCCGGGACTGCTCAGCGACCTCGCGAGCTCGCGCACGTTCGACGACGTCGAGGTGCGTCTGGTCGACGTGGTTCCGGAGGCCGCCGAGACGATGGCCCGCCTGGGTCGCCGCATCGCGGAGGCGGCCGGCTCGACCATGCGGGTGGAGGCCGCGACCGACCGCCGCGAGGCGCTGAAGGACGCGCGCTTCGTCGCGACGACCATCGCCGTCGGCTCGGCCGACGGGTGGCGAGCGGACCTCGACATCCCCGAGGCGCACGGCATCCACCAGACCGTCGGCGACAGCGTCGGCCCCGGCGGCGTGCTGCGCGCGCTGCGCCACGTGCCTGAGCTGGTCGCGATCGCGACCGACATCGCCGACGTGGCCCCAGCGGCGCAACTCATCAACTACAGCAACCCGCTCACGGCCAACGTGCGCGCCGTCAGCAAGCACACCGCCGTCAACGCGGTCGGGCTCTGCCACGGCACCATGCACACCCGGGCGGCGCTCGCCGCCGACCTCGCCGGTCTCGGCATCGACCCGGACACGGTGAGCGCCCGCTTCGCGGGGCTGAACCACCTCGGCTGGCTGCTCGACATCCGCTCGGGGTCGCGCGACCTGTACCCGCAGCTCCGGGAGCTGGTGGAGGCGCGCGCCGGCGGCCGCGAGGCCCCGGCCTCCCGCCGCGAAGGCGTGCAGTCCGCCGTCTCGGCCGACCTGATGAGCACCTTCGGCCTGTACCCCGCGCCGGGCGACCGGCACGTGTCCGAGTTCTTCCCCGGCTATCTGGCCTTCAGCCAGGACGGCGAGCTCGGTTGGGGTCTGCAGGGCGGTCAGGATATGACAAGGGAGTACATCGACGAGAAGGGCCGGCTCTGGGACTCGCTGCGGGCCCAGGCCGACGGCAGCGAGCCGCTCGCGCCCTCCCGCAACCAGGAGGCGGAGCGCCTGGTGGCGATCGCCGAGGCCCTTCGCACGGGGAGCGAGCACGTCGAGCTCGCGGTGAACGTGCCGAACCGCGGCGCGATCGGGAACCTTCCCCCCGAGGCGGTCGTCGAGGTGCCCGCCGTCGTCGGCGCGCACGGCATCCAGCCGGTCTCGGTCGGACGCCTCCCCGAGGCGATCGCCGCGGTGCTCACCGCTCGGGCGCACCAGCAGGAGCTGACCGTCGAAGCCGCCGTCACCGGCGCGCGGGACGTCGCGCTGCAGGCGCTGACGCTCGACCCGCTGGTGCCCGACGCCGGGACCGCCCGCCGGATCCTCGACGACGCGGTCGCCGCCGATCCGTCGCACTACGATCGGTTCGCCGCATGAGCCGGGCGACCACCCGCGAGCTCGTCGACGACGCGGTCTCCCGCAGCGGCGCAGTGCTCGCGTTCAACGTGATCACGCTCGAGCACGCGGAGGGCATCGTCACGGGGGCGGAGGCGGCAGGCGCCCCGGTGCTCCTGCAGTTCAGCGAGAACGCGATTCGATTCCACGGCGGCCGGTTCGCCCCGCTGCTGGCAGCGTGCGACCGGCTGGCGGACGAGAGCGCCGTTCCGGTGAGCCTCCACCTCGACCACATCCAGGATGCCGAGCTCGCCGAGCAGCTCATCCTGCGAGCGGGGGATGTCGGTGCGACCTCCATCATGGTCGACGAGGCCCACCACGACTACGCGCAGAACGTCGCACGCACGCGCGCCTCGACCGAGCACGCGCACAGGCGCGGGCTGTGGGTGGAGGCCGAGCTCGGCGCGATCGGCGGCAAGGACGGCGCTCACGCGCGCGGCGTGAGGACCGACCCAGCCGAGGCCGCCTCGTTCGTGGCGGCGACCGGGGTCGACGCGCTCGCCGTGGCGGTCGGCTCGTCGCACGCGATGACGACGGCCGATGCCCAGCTGGACCTCGGGCTCATCTCCGAGCTGGCACGGGCGGTGCCGGTGCCGCTGGTGCTGCACGGCTCCTCCGGCGTCCCCGTGGAGATGCTCGCCGAGGCGATCTCTGCCGGCATCCGCAAGATCAATGTCGGTACAGCGCTGAACGTGGCTTTCACCGGCCGGGTCCGCTCGTTCCTCGACGCGGACTCCGCCGCGACCGACCCGCGCCGCTACCTGGCGCACGGCCGCGACGGCATCGCCGAGACCGTTGCCGCGCTCTGCGAACAGCTGATCGCGCCGATTCCGACCACCTTCGAGGGAGCACGATGACAGACCACCTGTGGGAGACGATCCGGCGGCACAAAGCCGGAGAACCGGCCGGCATCTACTCGATCTGCTCCGCGCATCCCGTCGTGCTGGAGGCGGCGATCGCCCAGGCCGCGGCCGACTCCAGCTATGTGCTGATCGAGGCGACCTCCAACCAGGTCGACCAGTTCGGCGGCTACACCGGGATGCGCCCCGCCGACTTCCGCGAGCTCGTCCACTCGATCGCCGACCAGCAGGGCTTCCCGCGCGAGCGCATCGTGCTCGGCGGCGACCACCTCGGACCCAACCGGTGGCAGAAGCTGCCCGCCGAGCAGGCCATGGCGAACGCCGACGCGCTCGTCGCCGCCTACGTCGAGGCCGGGTACACCAAGATCCACCTCGACTGCAGCATGTCGTGTGCGGGCGACCCGGTGCCGCTCGGCGACGACCTCGTCGCGTCCCGCAGCGCCCGGCTGCTCCGTGTCGCGGAGGACACGGCACGCAGCATCGGCCAGGAGGGCCGGCAACTCTACGTGATCGGCACCGAGGTGCCCGTCCCCGGCGGCGCGCACGAGACGCTCGGCGAGCTCACCCCGACCTCGCCGGAGGCCGCGCGCGAGACGCTCCGTCGCCACCGCGAGGCGTTCGAGGCGGTCGGCGTGCTCGACGTGTGGCCGCGGATCGTTGCGTTGGTCGTGCAGCCCGGGGTCGAGTTCGACCACCTCCAGGTCATCGACTACCGGCGCTCCCGCACCGAGGCGTTGCGCGGGGTCCTCGCCGACGAGCCGGGGATGGTCTTCGAGGCGCACTCGACCGACTACCAGCTGGAGTCACGGCTCAGCGAGCTGGTGGAGGACCACTGGGCGATCCTCAAGGTCGGCCCCGGTCTCACGTTCGCGATGAGGGAGGCGCTGTTCGCGCTCGCCGCCATCGAGGACGAGCTGGTCCCGTCCGCGGAGCGCTCGCACCTCGTCGAGGTGATCGAGCGGCGGATGCTCGCCGAGCCCGGCTACTGGCAGGGCTACTACGAGGGCGACGCCGACGAGCAGCGCATCGCCCGCCGCTACAGCTACAGCGACCGTCTGCGGTACTACTGGCCCGATCCCGAGATCGAGGAGGCCGAGGCGACGCTCTACGCGAACCTCTCCCGCCGGGCCGTGCCGCTCCCGCTGATCGGGCAGTTCCTGCCGGACCAGTACGTCCGGGTGCGCGCGGGCGAGCTCGAGCCGACGCCGCGCGCGCTGGTGCTCGACAAGATCCGCGACGCCCTCCGCCCGTATGCGGCCGCCACCATTCCCGTGCTCCGCACTCTGTCAACAACCGCAACGAACCAGGGGGAACTCCTTGTCTGAAACACGCTCTCTCACCACCGAACGCGTCGAGCGCGAAGGCGCACGGTTCACCATCGGCGAGATCAGCCACCAGCCCGAGGTGTGGCGCCAGGCCGCGGCGAACATCGCGGCCGACCGCAGCCGGCTGGACGAGTTCCTCGCGCCGCTGCTGGCGCGGCCCGACCTGCGCGTCGTCCTGACCGGCGCCGGCACGTCGGCGTTCGTCGGGGGCGTCGCGGCTCCCGAGCTGTCCCGCCTCCTCTCGCGGCGCATCGACGCGGTCGCGACGACGGACCTCGTGTCGAACCCGCGGGAGTTCCTTGCCGAGGACGTCCCCACCCTCCTGGTCTCGTTCGCCCGTTCGGGCAACAGCCCCGAGAGCGTCGCCGCGACCCGCCTGGCGGACGAGTGCCTCACCGACGTGAGCCACCTGATCGTCACCTGCGACCCCGAGGGACGGCTCAACCAGGAGCACCAGGGCCGCGAGCACTCGTACGTGCTGCTCATGCCGGCCGGGGCGAACGACCAGGGCTTCGCCATGACCTCCAGCTTCACCTCGATGCTGCTCTCCGTGCTGCTGGTGCTCGGCGGCGGCGACGCGCAGACGGTGCGGCCGCTGATCGGAGCGGCCGAGGGTGTGGTCGACGCAGGCTGGGACGCCATCGGCGACCTCGCCACGCTCGACTGCAACCGCGTCGTCTACCTGGGCAGCGGACCGCTGACGGCGCTCGCCCGGGAGTCGGCGCTCAAGCTACTGGAACTGACGGCCGGGCAGGTGATCAGCTACTACGACTCGGCGCTGGGCTTCCGGCACGGACCGAAGTCGGTGCTGGACGAGCGGACCCTCGTCGTCGTCTTCATCTCCTCCGACGAGTACACGCGCAAGTACGACCTCGACATCATCGCCGAGCTCCGCACCGCGCTCGACCCGGCGCGCGTCGTCGCGGTCGGCCCGGACGGCGTCGTCGCCGACGGCGACCGGCTGGTCGCGTTCGAGGGGCTCGACGGGCTGAACGACGCGTTCCTGGCGAGCGTGTACGTCGTCGTCGCGCAGATCCTGGGCCTGTCGTTCGCCCTCCGGGTCGGCACCACTCCCGACAACCCGTTCCCGGACGGCAACGTCAACCGCGTGGTGAAGGGCGTGCGGCTGCACCCGCTCGGCGAGGGCGGAAGCGGGGCCGCGTGAGCCGCTTCCTCGGCATCGACGGAGGCGGCACCAAGACCGCCTTCGTCCTGCTCGACTCCGCCGGCACCGTGGTCGCCCGCTCCCAGCAGCCGAGCAGCGACTACTACCGACTCGGGGTGGAGGCCGTGACGCGCACGCTTCAGGAGGGCGTCGACGACATCTGCAGGCAGGCCGGCATCGCCGCCGATCAGCTCGACTTCACCGTCGTGGGGATGCCGGGCTACGGGGAGGTCAGTGCCGACGTGCCGGTGCTCGACGGAGTCCCGCTGTCGGTGCTCGCCAGCGACCGCTACCTGTGCGTCAACGACATGGTGTGCGGCTGGGCCGGATCGCTGTGCGCGAGCGACGGCATCAACGTCGTCGGCGGCACCGGGTCGATGACCTACGGCGAGCGGAACGGCGCCGCCGTGCGCGTCGGCGGTTGGGGCGAGCTGTTCGGGGACGAAGGGTCGGGCTACTGGATCGCGACGCGCGGTCTCAACGCCTTCACGCGGATGAGCGACGGCCGCCTCCCGCGCGGGCCGCTGCACGAGCTGCTCCGGCAGCGGCTCGGCGTGCGGAACGACCTGGACACGATCGGCCTGGTGCTCACCGACTGGCAGAAGGAGCGCACCAGGATCGCCGCGCTGTCGACCACGGTCGCCGAGGCCGCCGCTGCCGGCGACGCCGTCGCCGCGCGCATCCTCGAGGACGCGGGCGCGGAGTTCGCCGAGCTGGTCGACAGCACCCGTCTCGCGCTCGGGTACCAGGACGGGGAGACGGTCGCCGTCTCCTACTCGGGAGGCGTGTTCCGCTCGGAGGCGGTGCTCGCGGCGTTCGGCCGTTCGCTCGACGGGCTGCACGACGGCTACGACCTCCGCGTCCCGATCTTCGAGCCGGACGTCGGCGCCGCGCTCTACGCCGCGAAGGTGTCGGGGAGCCCGCTGAGCGACGACGCGCTCGGCCGGATCCCGACCTCGACCTCCTGAAGGGATGAACACGTGACCGACCTGAGAATCGGCGTGATCGGCTACGGCAACCGCGGCGAGGTGGGCCGTGAGGCGCACCGCCCGGGCTCCGGCTCGGTCGTCGCCGCCGTGTGCGAACGCGATGCGGGTGCTCGCACCCGTGCCCGCGAGGACTTCCCGGATGCGCTGGTGACCGACAGCCTCGACGAGCTCCTGGGCCTCGGGCTGGACGCGGTCATGGTGCTGACGCCGGACGACCGGCATGCCGAGGTCGCGATCCCCGCGCTGGAGGCGGGGCTGACGGTCTTCTGCGAGAAGCCGCTGGCGATCTCCATCGACGACTGCGACCGCATCCTGGAGACCGCGCACCGGACCGGTTCGCGCCTGTACGTGGGGCACAACATGCGCCACATGCCGGTGATCACGCTGATGCGCCGGCTGATCCTGGAGGGCCGCATCGGCGAGGTCAAGGCTGTCTGGTGCCGGCACTTCGTCGGCAACGGCGGCGACTACTACTTCAAGGACTGGCACGCCGACCGGTCGAAATCGCTGGGTCTCCTCCTGCAGAAGGGCGCCCACGACCTCGACGTGATCCACTGGCTGGCCGGCGGCTTCTCGAGCCGGGTGCAGGCGATCGGCGCGCTCGCCGTGTACGGCGATTTGGATGACCGCAGGGACCGGTCAGGCGAGCGGGTGGACGACTGGTTCAGCCTCGACAACTGGCCGCCCACCTCGGCGGAGGGCCTCAACCCGGTGATCGACGTCGAGGACATCTCGCAGGTCAACCTCGTGCTCGACAATGGAGCCCTCGCCTCCTATCAGCAGTGCCACTTCACCCCGGACTACTGGCGCAACTACACCGTCATCGGAACCGAGGGTCGCATCGAGAACTTCGGCGACACGACCGGTTCGGAGGTGCGGCTGTGGAATCGGCGGCACGATGGCGCGGCGCCGGCCGACGAGACCTTCGTCGTCGATGGCGGGATCGACGGTCATGGAGGCGCGGACGCGCTCATGATCTCGGAGTTCCTCGACTTCGCGCGCCGGGGAGGCGTCACCGACACGTCGCCGGTGGCCGCGAGGAACGCGGTGGCTGCGGGCGTGACGGCAACGGCCTCCCTGCGGGGCGACGGCCGCACCCTCGCGGTGCCCGCGCTGGGGGACGAACTGGTCGCCTACTTCGACGCGGGGCAGCCGGCGCGATGAGCGGGGCACCGGCGGCTGACACGACGGCAGCGCTGCGGTCGATGCTGGCCTCCGGGCGCTCGCAGCCGGTCCCCGGTGTCGAGAGGGACGAGCTCGTCGAGGCGATGATGGAGCTGCACGACGAGGCCGTCGCCGCGCTCGTGACGCGAGGCTTCCCCGCATCGGTCGGCGAGGCGACGCTGGCGGACATTCCGCGCAAGGTCGAGACCTACGGCGACCTGGCCGACGACGACTGGCTGCTCACCGTGTTCAGCGGCGAGGTGGTGACCCTGGGCCGGCTGCAGTTCGAACGAGGAGCCGAGCCGCAGGGACGAAACCTGCACATCCCGGAAAACGGACCGCTGGACCCCGAGGCAGTGGACGAGTCGCTCGCGTGGGCGGCGCGCACGTTCGACGACGGCGCTCCACTCATCTGCGAGAGCTGGATCTTCGACGACCGGCTCGGCGGGCTGTCCGCCTCCAGCAACCTTCGGCGCTTCGTCGAGCGCTTCGACCGGACCCAGGCTGCGCCGAGCCTCGACGGTGCGCGCGATCTCGCCAAGTTCGTCTTCCGCTCGACGCCGGAGCGCGTCGTGGCCGAGCCGCTGCGGGCGCAGGCGTCGTCGGTCGAGCGCATCGCGTACGCGGCACTTGCGGGCGACGGGGTGTGGAGCAAGGGGTTCGGTCGGCTGCTGTCGGCGTAGGGGTCACTCGGGCGTTGGGGCGGGAGCCCTGACGTTCACATCCCCGCGCTGAGCGGCCTCGCGTTCCGGAGCGCCCGGACCAGCCAGGGGCCGAGGGACGCCGAGTAGGTGTTGCTGAGGTGAGAGGTGTCGAAGTAGACCGAGACGCCTCCGATCGCGTAGTAGCAGGTTCCGGAGTGGCAGAACCTGTCGGCGGTGGGCACGTAACGGAGGGTGTTGCCGTACCCGCGAGCGAGGAGCGACTTCTCGACGGCGTTCGTCGCGAGCGCGTGGGTCGCCGGGTTCGTGCAGTTGCCGGCGTGGGCGTTGAGGCAGGCCGGTCCGTCGCGTTGGAGGGCCGGGGTGGCGCCGGTGAGCGGGAGGTCCTGCAGCATGGCGACAGGGCGCTTCAGTTTCGCCAGTCCGTCGAGGGTCGCCGCGTAGCCGTCGGCCTGGTGGCTGGAGCCTCCCGGAAAGGTGTAGTGGGTCGACATGTTGGCGAGGACGACCTGGTCGGCCCTGGGTGCGACGCTCCTGAGCACCCACTGGTTGCGCTCGAGGCAGTTCGCCTGTTGCGCGGGATCGATGGCGTGCTCGGTGGTCGCGATCGGTGCTACCTGCGTCGAGGGGCAGGCGTATCTCATCGCGACGATGACTTTGAAGTGCCCGAGCTTGCCCGCCGTGTCGAAGGCGGGCGCCCAGGCTCCCGAGTGCGAGTCGCCCCACAGCAGGACGGTGGAGCTCGCCGTGGTGTCTCCGTAGACGCACAGGCTGTGCGAGGCCGCACCTTCGCTGTTGGCGCAGTCGTCCTTCCACGGCAACGGCTCGTCCTTCGACGCTCCGGCGATCAGGGAGGCGTTCGCGCTGCCCCAGGGGTTGCCGCACGCGGGGTGGTCGAGTGCCGCCGCGCCGAGGCAGGAGGTGGAGGACGCAGCAGTCGACTCCAACGCCTCCACGGATTGCGCCATCGCCGCCGCTGACGTGTCCATGACCATCACGCTGGGGGTGATGATCAGGGCGAGCGCCGCGACTCCCACCGCGAAGCTGCGCAGGGGCCGGCTCGCGAGGAACGCGTTGCGGCGCACCGAGTTCTCGATCCATTCGTAGGATCCCCACGCCAGGAGGAGGGTCAGGGCGACGATCGCCAGCTTCAGCACGCTCCCGAGCTGGACGCTGAGGATCGCCGGAAGCAGCACGATCAGGGGCCAGTGCCAGAGGTAGATCGAATAGGACGTGTCGCCGAGCCACTGGATGGGGCGGAACCGTGTGACGCGGTCGACGCTGAGGCGGGATCCGCTGCCGCCGCCGCCGACGATGACGAGCGCAGCACCCACCACCGGCACCAGAGCGAGCTCGCCGGGGTATGGCATGGCCGCCGACAGGGCGAACGATCCGACGGCGATCACGGCCACTCCGACCCACGGGAGGATGAGGCGGAGCCGGGGCGGCCGGACCGTCACGAAGGCGAGGATGCCGCCCGCGGCGAGCTGCCAGATCCGTGTCGGCGTGACGAAGTACGCGGCGGCGGGGTCGTTGATCGTCTCGTACATGGACCAGGCGAGGCTCAACACGATGACCGCGCCGATGACGACGGGCACGACCGCTCTCCGGGAGCGCAGCCTCACCGCGATCACCGTGGCGATGAGGATGAGGAGGGGCCAGAAGATGTAGAACTGCTCCTCCACGGACAGCGACCAGAAATGCTGCACAGCCGACGGGGCGTTGTCGGAGGCGAGGTAGTCCACGGAGTCGCCGGCGAGCACCCAGTTCTCGACGAAGAGGGCACTGGCGATCACCTGTCTGGCGGTGTTGAGCCACGTGGTGACCGGGAGGAACGCGACGGTGGCGGCCAGAACGAACGCAAGCACCGTGGCAGCCGCGGGCGCAAGGCGGCGGATCCGGCGAGCGTAGAAGCCGGCGAGGAAGCGCAGCGGCCGCTCCTGGCCGACGCTGCGCAGGAGGTGGCTCGTGATGAGGAACCCGGAGATGACGAAGAACACGTCCACGCCGATGAACCCGCCGGGGAGCTTGTCGGGCCACAGGTGGTAGAGGACCACGATGCCGACCGCGAGCGCCCGCATCGCCTGGATGTCGGCGCGTTTGGTCGTGCTCATCCGTGGTGCGAGCTGCATGATCTCTCCGTCGGGATCGGGCGATGCAAGAACTGACTTCGGGTGTCGGATCCTGGCGGGCACACAGGTGTCGTCGGTGTTCGGGCATGCGTCATCGCAACGCGGGCTGCGTGCGGTGGTGCGTGAAAGACCTGCTGAGCGCTCGTAAATCTGAGAACAACTCAGCGATGGGGAGGGTGGCCCGTTCTGTCTGCTCAATCAAGGTGCTCGGGCGAAATAGCCCCCGAAGTGGGGTGGTTCTGGGGCGAGTCAGCCGCCCACAGGTCCCGTCGACGACCGGACGATCAAGTGCGGTTCGACGGACGCCGGTGCCAGCGTGACCTCCGGGTCGGCCATGTAACGGAGCAAGTGCTGGACGGCGAGTTCGCCCATCTCAGCGAAGGGCTGCGCCACCGTCGTGAGCGAAGGCGAGCAGTACTCGGCGAGGGCGATGTCATCGACACCGACGACGGAGATGTCCTCGGGGATGCGGCGGCCGAGTTCATGGAATGCCCGGATCACCCCGAACGCCATCTCATCACTCGCCACGAACACCGCCGTCACCTCGGGGATGCGGCCGAGGATGAGGCCGTTCCGGTATCCCGACGCCGGCGACCAGTCTCCCTCCAGCGCGGGAGGCGGCGTGATTCCGGCATCTTCGAGCG
Organism: Leifsonia sp. NPDC056665; assembly: GCF_042791795.1. Taxonomy (NCBI): domain Bacteria; kingdom Bacillati; phylum Actinomycetota; class Actinomycetes; order Micrococcales; family Microbacteriaceae; genus Leifsonia; species Leifsonia sp. NPDC056665. Next base: position 33,051 of record NZ_JBHTXK010000023.1, on the reverse strand, counting down.
TTCGGCGCCAGCCTTCCGCGCGACTGAGCGCGTCGAGCCATCCGGAGGGGCCGGATACGTGCCAGACCGTCTTGTGACCGAGCTCGAGGAGATGCTGCGTCGCTATCCGCGCAGCCTGCGATTGGTCGATGGCGACGATCTCCGTCGCGGATGTACGTGACCCGTCGATCGTGATCGTCGGCGTCGCCTTGGTGATCTCCTCGATCGCCTTCGTCGAGTGGACCAGCGGCAGTGCGAGGATGATTCCCTCCACGCCTTGATCAGCCAATCGCGACATCGCCTCTTCGATGGAGGATGCGTCGAGCGACGGGCTCGTCGCCGCACTCACCGAATAGCCGGCCGCGCGGGCCGCCTGCTCGATGCCGACGGCGATGGCGGTGCGCGAGTAGAAACTGGTCTGCAGCTGCACCACGCCGATGGTGCGACTCCGGCCCGACGACAGGACCCGTGCGGCATTGTTCTTGCGATAACCGAGCTGTTCGACCGCCGCGAGGACTTTCGCCCGCGTCTTCTGCTGCACATTCGGATGGCCGCTGAGTACGCGAGAGACGGTCTGCGCGGATACACCGGCGACCCTCGCGACGTCGGTCATCCCGGGCGGCCGCTGCGTGGAGCTTCGGGGCGCAGTCGTGGTCATCCGTCAATGATACCGACGACAAATGCCCTGCGGGCCTGCCTTGCGGCGAGTCCCGCGCTGTGGGAAAGCCCGGATGATAGCGATAACCTTGAGGTTCAGGCCGATTTCGTCCGGTGCGCCGGTGGTTTGAGCAGCCGGGCCCGGCGATCGCCGCCCTGAGCCTGGCGTTGGCCTGACCGATTGGCATCGATATCTATTGCCTCGAACCCCATCGAGCCGTTCCGGGAGAAGATGATTGAGATTCCGGCCCACGCAGACGGACTAGATCAACTTGTTATCGGTATCATTTTGTGCGATAGTCGTCCGACAAGAGGCGTAGCGGATGCGTGGCTGTCCACGTCGGCCGGAGCGCGAAGTCCTGTGATCAAAGGAGAGGCAGTGAAGAAATCAGCTTTTCGCCTGGCTGGTGTGGCCGGAGCGGTCGCGCTGGGTCTGGTGCTGGCAGGGTGTTCGTCCAGCGGGACGGGCGCCGAGAAGTCGACCGTCACGTTCTGGGGCTGGGCCCCCGGATACGCCGATGCGGTGAAGGCTTTCAACGCGTCGCACACGGATGTGAGCGTCACGTATCAAGAGGTGCAGCCGGGGGCCAAGGGCGGCTACCAGAAGATGCTCAATGCGGTCACTGCGAAGAACGCGCCGTGTCTCGCCCAGGTCGGCTACGAGACGTTGCCGAGCTTCGCCGCGCAGGGTGCGCTCGACGACGTCTCCCAGTACGCGAACGGGGACAAGGGGAAGTATCAGCCCGCGGCCTGGAAGTCCGTCTCGATCGGCGACGCGGTCTACGGGGCGCCCGTCGACACCGGCCCGATGGCGCTGTTCTACAACAAGCAGCTTTTCGACTCGCTCGGGCTCGCCGCACCGACCACCTGGGATGAGTACCAGGCGGACGCGGTGAAGATCCACGCGTCCGACCCGAACAAGTTCATTTCGTCCCCCTACATGGACTACGACTACGCGGGCCTCGCCTGGCAGCCTGGTGCGACGTGGTTCGGTGTGAGCGGCGACTCCTGGAAGGTGACGATGGCGTCCGCCGAGAACAAGAAGGTCGCCGACTACTGGCAGGGCCTGGTGAAGGACGGGGTCATCAGCAGCGCTCCGATGTACGACCAGGCCTGGTACACGGGCCTCGGCAACGGCGACATCGCCACCGTTGTGGGCGCGGTGTGGCAGGCCGGAGTCATCAAGGGAGGTGCGGCGGACGGTTCCGGCAAGTGGGCGGTCGCGCCGATGCCGCAGTGGAAGGCCGGTGAGGATCAGGTCGGAAACGCCGGCGGCTCCGCGACGGCGGTGCTGAAGGGCTGCAGCGACCCGAAGGGCGCCTGGGAGTTCGCCAACTGGATGAGCACCGACAAGACGACCTTCAACACCCTCGTGCAGAAGGCGGGTCTCTACCCGGCCGCCACGGCCTTGACGAGTCTTCCCGCGCTCACCTCGGGCGACCCCTACTTCGGCGGTCAGAAGATCTACGACGTCTTCAGCGCTGCGGCGGCCACGGTGAACCCGTCGTGGACCTGGGGTCCGGTCATGACGAAGACGGCGGCCGACCTCAACGACGGCCTCGGCAAGGCGTGGTCGGGGCAGGGCACCATCGCCGATGCCCTGCAGACCGCGCAGGACAAGACAGTGGCAGAGCTCAAGACGCAGGGGCTGAAGGTCAGCCAGTAGGTACGGCACGACAGGTGCGGCGGGTGCGCGATTCCAGATCGGCGCCCGCCGCATCAGCAAGACGGAAGGAAAGGTTTCGTGAGCGATCTGGCTCTTGCCCGTAAGCCCTCATCGTCGGCGGCCGCGAAGCCGGCGCGGATACGAGGGCGAGGGACGCTCGGCTGGCGGGCGCCCCTGCTGTTTCTCGGCCCGTTCTTCCTGCTCTTCGCGGCGATGTACGTCGCACCGATCGTCTACGCCGCGATCGCCAGCCTGTTCGTCGTCAAGCGTTCCGGGCTGGGGCTCGCCGCACCGACTCAGGTCTTCGCTCCGTCGGCGAACTACGCGCGAGCCTTCTCCGACCCCGACTTCGTCCACTCGCTCGGTCGGGTCGCCTTGTTCGGCGTCGTCCAGGTGCCCGTGATGCTCGGGCTCGCCCTCGCGCTCGCCCTCCTCATCGACTCGAAGTCCGCCCGTGGCAAAGGGTTCTTCCGGCTGTCCAACTTCCTTCCGTATGCGATCCCGGGTGTGAGCGCCGCACTGGTCTGGTCGTTCATGTACTCGACGCAGTCGAGTCCGATCAACCACCTCTTGAAGCCGCTCGGCCTCCAGGTGCCCTTCTTCGCCGACGGGACGGTGCTGTGGTCCGTGGCCAACATCGTCACGTGGAGCTGGACCGGGTACAACATGATCATCATCTACGCGGCTCTGCAGTCCATCCCCGCGGAAGTGCTGGAGGCGGCGAAGATCGACGGCGCATCCCCGCTGCGGATCGCCTGGAGCGTCAAGATCCCGATAGTGAGAAGCGCCATCATCCTCACGGCTGTGTTCTCCATCATCGGATCCGCCCAGCTCTTCAACGAGCCGACCGTGTTGCAGCCGATCTCCGGAGGGGCGATCTCGTCGACGTTCACCCCGATCATGTCCGCCCAGGCGGCTGTCTCGGCGGGCGACTATCCCTACGCGGCCGCGCAGTCGGTCATCCTCGCGGTGCTCGTCGGCATGATCTCCTTCGTCTTCTTCCGGCTGACGAACCGTCCAGAGCGCGAGCGACCACGAGTGGCACAGAGGAAGGCACGCGCATGACCGCGACCATTGACAAGATCTCGCCGGCGCGCCCGCGGAGTCGTGCGGTGAGACCGCGCCGCGACACGAGCCCGCTGAGCCGTTCGGTCGTGATGGTCCTGCTCTCCCTCTCGAGCATCTACTTCCTGTTCCCGCTGTGGTGGCTCGTCGTATCGGCGACCAAACCGTTCGGACAGCAGTTCAGCGGCAGCGGCCTCTGGTTCGACGGGTTCGGCCTGTTCGACAACCTCGCACGGCTCACCGCGCAGAACGGCGGCATCTTCTGGCAGTGGATGCTGAACAGCCTCCTCTACTGCGGCGTCGGCGCGCTCGTCGGCACGCTGCTGTCCGCGATGGCCGGGTATGCGCTGGCCAAGTACGAGTTCCGGGGCCGCGGCGCGTTGTTCGGCGCGATCCTCGCGGCCGTGCTGGTGCCGAAGATCCTCTTCACGCTGCCCCTCTATCTGATGTTCTCGGGCGTCGGACTCATCAACAATCCGCTCGCCGTGCTGCTGCCCAGCGTCGTCAGCCCGTTCGGGGTCTACCTGTCCCGGGTGTTCGCGGCGCAGTCGGTGCCCGATGAAGTCGTCGAGGCGGGTCGCCTGGACGGCGCGAGCGAGTTCCGCATCTTCCGCTCGATCTCCACGAAGATGATGCTGCCGGCTCTGGTCACGATCTTCCTGTTCCAGTTCGTGGACATCTGGAACAACTACCTCCTGCCGGCCATGGTGCTCAGCGACGATCACCTGCAGCCGGTCACGGTCGGGCTGGCGGGCTGGAACGCCAGCCATGTCGCCGTTCCGCCGCCGCTGGTCGTGATCGGCTCGCTCGTCTCGATCGTCCCGCTGGTCGTCGCCTTCCTCGCCCTGCAGCGGTTCTGGCGCGCCGGGATGACGGCGGGAGCCGTCAAGTGACGGTGGCGACGAGCGCCGCCATCCTGAACTACTCGAACGGAGCCCTGCTGCGCGACGGGGTCGAGCACCGGGTGCTCTCCGGTTCGCTGCACTACTTCCGGGTTCACCCCGCACTGTGGCGCGATCGCCTCGAACGGCTCGCGGCGCTCGGGCTCAACACCGTCGACACGTACGTCGCCTGGAACTTTCATCAGCGACGGGCGGAGCAGCCGGCGGACTTCAGCGCTTGGCGGGATCTGGAGCGATTCGTGCGGCTGGCCGGCGAGCTCGGACTCGACGTCATCCTGCGACCCGGGCCGTACATCTGTGCCGAGTGGGACAACGGAGGATTCCCCGCGTGGCTCACAGCTCGCGTGGGAACAGGGCTGCGCTCGTCCGATCCGCTCTTCCTTGACGCTGTCGCGGAATGGTTCGACGACCTCATTCCGCGCCTCGTCCCGCTCCAGGCCTCGCACGGGGGACCGATCGTCGCGATGCAGGTCGAGAACGAGTACGGCAGCTACGGCGACGACGGCGGGTATCTGACCTGGTTGCGGGACGCTCTCGTCGAGCGCGGTGTCACCGAGTTGCTCTACACCGCGGACGGACCGACCGACCTCATGCTCGATGGCGGAACCCTCCCCGGTGTTCTCGCCACGGCGACGTTCGGCTCGCGCGCCAGTCAGGCGATCGGCCTGCTCCGGTCCCGGCGGGACGGAGAACCCTTCATCTGCGCCGAGTACTGGAACGGCTGGTTCGATCACTGGGGAGAGCGGCATCATGTGCGCTCCGTCCCGAGTGCCGATGCCACCCTCGCGGAGATCCTCGAACTCGGTGGCTCGGTGAGCCTCTACATGGCGCATGGCGGAACCAACTTCGGCTTGTGGGCGGGCGCGAACCACGACGGTGCGCTGCAGCCGACCATCACCAGCTACGACTCCGACGCGCCGGTCGCCGAGCACGGCGCCATCACGCCCAAGTTCATGGCGTTGCGTGAGCGCCTGACCGAATTCACCGGCGTTCTTCCGCCGGCGCCGCCTGCCGGCCCGTCCGTGCTCGCGCCGCGAGCGGTCGCCGTGGAACACGGCGGAGCGCTGCTGGAGTCCCTCGGGTCCGCGGCGGCCGGCATCCCTTCGACGCGTCCGATGAGTTTCGAGCAACTCGGACTGCCGTCCGGGCTCGTCCTCTACAGCGCCCGGCCGCGGTTGCCGCGGGGGAGCACGACCCTGACGATCACGGGGCTGCATGACCGCGCCCAGGTCTTCGTCGACGGGGTGCCGACGGGAGTGATCTCGGAGGAGACCGGATCCCTCGAGCTCTCGGGAGTGGGTGCGCCCGTGGAACTGCAGATTCTCGTGGAGAACCAGGGACGCATCAACTACGGGCCGTTGCTCGGACAGGGCAAAGGAATTCTCGGCGGTGTGCAGATCGGGCGTCGGCTCGTCCACGGCTGGACGATGCGCGCGCTGCCGCTGGACGAGTGGTCGCCCGCACTGCTGAGGCAGCTGTCCTCCACTCCGGAGTCCGTCGGCGCGAGGTCTTCCGGTTCGGCAGGTTTTGCCACAGCTCGCGTCGAGATCACCGAGCCCGCCGACACCTTCCTCGCGCTCCCCGGCTTCCGCAAGGGCTTCGTCTGGGTCAACGGCTTTCTCCTGGGCAGGTATTGGGACGTGGGGCCGCAACTCACGCTCTACGTTCCCGCCCCGCTGCTGACCTCCGGAGTCAACACGATCACCGTGCTGGAGCTGGAGCAGTCCGGGGACCGCATCGAATTCCGTGGTGCACCGGAACTCGGACCCGCAGAGGAGTACGTCGAGACCTTCGACGACGAGTAAGCGGCGCTCCGAGAACGCCGCCGGACATGCGACTGGCCCCGGGCTGCTGACAGCGAGCCCGGGGCCAGTCCTTCGTTGTCCCTAGTGCGTGGACGGGTTGGTGGTCCCGCCGCCTGCGTATTCGGTGAGGACCAGAGTCTGGTCGGAGGCCGACGACAGCCCCTTCGCTGCGGCCTGGTCCCAGGAGCGCTGCGGGGTGGTCTGCACGCTCGAGTTGTCGAATCCGAGCACCAGACCGCTGTAGCGGTTCACGAGGCGCACGCCGCCCGTGGCGTCGCCCGTCGTCGCCGAGGTGTTCGGCACGACGAACCACTGCTGTCCGACATCCGGAGCGCCCTTCGGCGAGAGCGCGAGCTTCGCACCCCAGGCGCGGCCGGCCGTGGACGACGAGTCGACGCCGAGGAGATCGCCGGCGTGGTCGGCCAGGGTGTAGGCGCCATCACCCGTGGGGGCGAACGTCCACGTCCCCGACGCCTGATTGACAGCTGCGGCGCTTCTCAGCTTCCCGCTCTTCCCGTCGACGCCCAGCAGCCGTCCGTCGCCGTTCGCGATGGTGTACTGCTTGGCGGTGTCGACGGCGGCGGCCGGCTTGTCGACGTCGATCGTGACGTTCGCGTACTGCGCCGCGGAACCGTTCATGCAGCCGAACGAGCAGTACGAACGGAACGACTTGCCGACGACGGCCGAACCGGTCTTGTTGGCCGGGTCGATGAACCAGCGGTACCAGGACGCGGTCGTGTAGCTCTTTCCGGTATCGCCGAGCTTGAACCACTGCTGGGTCGCGAGGCTCTTCGTCGCGTAGAACTCCTGAGGCGCGGCGCCCGATTGGTCCGGGTTCTGCGGCTCGCCGATGTAGAGGCCGAGATAGGCGTCGTAGGTGACGTCCATGACGAACAGCGGCGATGTCGGGGGCATCTGGCCGTTCTTGATCTGCTGCTGGGCGCTTCCCGGGGTCGTCGGGTTGTACTCCTTGTCCGGCGCGGTATAGCCCGTGGTGCTGCTGGCCGTGACCGGAGTCATGTTGCTCTCCTTGCCGCCGACCCCCGGCTGCGTCCAGGCGCCGTCGTACCACTTCTGCCAGGATCCCGTGGCCATCTTGCCGGAGATCGGAGCGCGGGCGACATGCTCGTAGAACGCGACCCACCCTCCGCCCTTGTTGACCACGCGGGATCCGTAGAAGGAGTAGAAGTATCCCGAGGCGTAGTCGACATACAGTCGCGGGTCGCCGTCACCGTAGTAGTACGTCTGCTGCGGGAACGCGGCGGTGTCTCCGCGCACAGTGCTGTACGGCGAGGTGATCGCGTGCCCGGGGATGCTCCAGGTCTTGCCCTGGTCCTTCGACACCGCATAGTCGATCGAGTCGTAGTGGAGACCGTCGGCGAACGGCTCCGGCGTGAACTCGTTGTGGACCAGTCCGTACCAGTCCCCGGTGTCCGGATCGACCCAGACCTGGGTCAGGTCGCAGTAGTTCGCCTCGGAGTGGCTGGTCGACCCGGGAGCGACCGTCGCCTCCTTGCCGGTCGGGCTGTTGTCGCAGAGCGCTGTCGTGTCCGGGTTGGTTCCTGCGCTGTTGATCGCCTGGTCGGCGGTGGCATCGTCGATGTTCGTCCCGGTGTAGAACGACCACGCTCGCGGGTCCGTCTTGGAGTAGAGCGAGTGCGCCTCCTCGAAGTGGTAGGTCCCGTCCTTGTCCAGGTAGCTGCTCGCCGAGGTGTCGTCGGGATAGTTCCAGTCGTTCGAATCGATCGAGGTCGTCTTCACCGTGTACGGCGAGGGAGGTCCCGGCGGAGTGGCCGGCGCCGGTGTGGTGTCCGAATCGGTCGAGTAGGCGACGAGCTCTGACGCCGAGGCGTTGCGCGAACCGTTGATCGAGTCCTCGGCATCGAACCGGACGTAGCGTGCCGTGACCGGGTTCGCGAAGGTGACGTACTGGAGCTGGGTGTCGCTCGTGGGTTGCGCGAAGGTGGCTGTCCCGGCGAGCGTCCATCCCGCCGCGTTGGGATCCTGCGCGGTCGTCGCGTCGTTCGTGGTGTAGACCTTCACGTCCTTGACAGGACCGTTGCTCTGCACCTTCACCGAGTATCCGAGCCCGGTGAGGGTGAAGGATCCTCCCACGTCGAAGGTGACCCAGTGCGGGAAGTCCGGCTGCGGGCTCGCGTTCCACAGGCTGGCCCACTGGGTCGCGTAGTTCTGGTCGAACGCGGACGCGGCGGAGCCGTCACCGCTGTCGGCCGCTTGAGAGTCTTCCCCGACCACGCTGTACTGCGAGTTCGTGATGGCTTTGCCGGCCGGCTGTCCGGCGATGCTGTCCGTGCTGTAGACGACGAGCTCCGAGGCCGATGCGTTGTCGGACCCGTTGATGGAGTCGAGCACGCGGAACTGGACGTAGCGGGCGGTGACCGGCTGGGCGAACGTCACGTACTGGATCTGAGTGGCGCTCGTGGGTTGCTGGAAGGTCGCCGTTCCCGACGGAGTCCAGCCCGTGCTCGTCCCGTCCTTGGCGACGGCGGGGTCGTTCGTGGTCAGGACCTCGACGTCCTTCGCCGGACCGTTGCCCTGCACCTTGACCGAATAGCCGAGACCGGTCAGCGTGTGCTCGGCCCCGATGTCGAACGTCAGGTAGTGCGGCATCGGGTCGGGGGAGCCACCGTTGTAGTTCGACGCCCACTGAGTCGAGTAGTCGCCGTCGAAAGCACCGGCGGCGGTTCCGTCGAGAGACGGGGGAGCGGGATACGGCGCCGACTCCGAGTCGAAGCCCAGCAGGGTGTATTGCGAGCTCGGCACCGCGCTGCCGGGAGGAGCCGCAGTGTCGGCGCTCGCCGGTGCGGAGGGCACGGCGGTGGCCGCGAGCAAAGCGAGGACGACGGCGCCGAGAACGGCGGCTCGCGATCTCCGATGGTTGGGGGGTTTGGTTGCGCTCATGGGCCTACCTTCTCTACGTCATCGGGGGAGGGACAGGTGTGTCACGATACGCGAATGATCAGCGATAACGCTAGTTAATTCAAGGAAGCAGCGACCTTTTTGTTATCGCTAACTAAACACCGATGGAATAGAGCAGGCGCGAGCTCTGTTCGGCTCAGAGGCTGCGCCCGACCGCGCAGCCGCTCCGCGTCCGCACACAGAAAGGCATGCCTCGATGGATCTGTTCTCCCCCGTTTCGCTCGGCGACCTCCACCTTCCCAACCGCGTCGTGATGGCGCCGCTCACCCGCACGCGTTCGGGTGAGGCCGGCATCCCGGGGCCGCTGGTGGCGGAACACTACGCGCAGCGGGCGAGCGTGGGCCTGATCATCACCGAGGGGACCTACCCGAGCCACGAGTCGCGGGCGTACCCTGGCCAGCCCGGCATCGTCACGGACGAGCAGATCGCCGGCTGGCGCGCCGTCGCCGACGCCGTGCACGCCAAGGGCGGCCGCATCGTCATGCAGCTCATGCACAGCGGCCGTGTCTCGCACCCGCTGATCAACGGGACGGACCGCGTCGTCGCGCCGAGCGCCGTCGCGATCGACGGTGAGACGCGCACGACGACCGGGAAGGTCGCCTACCCGGTGCCGCACGCGCTCACCACCGAGGAGCTCGCGACGGTCCGCGACGAGTTCGTCACCGCGGCCAGGAACGCCATCGCCGCCGGCCTCGACGGGGTGGAGGTGCACGGCGCCAACGGCTACCTGCTGCACCAGTTCCTCTCGCCGGTCTCCAACGTCCGCGACGACCAGTACGGCGGGTCCCCAGAGGCGCGGGCGCGCTTCGTGGTCGAGGTGACCTCGGCGATCGCGGAGGCCGTGGGCGCCGGGCGGGTGGGCATCCGGCTGTCGCCGATGCACAACATCCAGGACGTCTTCGAGACCGACCTGGGCGACGCCACCGCCACCTACGAGGCCGTGGTCGACGGGCTCGCGCCGCTCGGCCTCGCCTACGTGAGCGTTCTGCACAGTGAGCCAACGGGCGCTCTCGTGCAGGACCTCCGCGAGCGCTTCGGCGGCCCGTTCATCGTCAACAGCGGGTTCAGCTCGGTCACCTCGCGCGACGAGGCGATCGCGCTGGTCGAGGACTCGCACGCGGACGCCGTGGCCGTCGGCCGGCTCGCTATCGCCAACCCCGACCTAGTCGAGCGGTGGAAGGGCGAGCACCCCGAGAACCAGCCCAACGCGGCGACGTTCTACGGGGCCGGAGCCGAGGGCTACACGGACTACCCGCGCCTGAGCGCGTAGGCGGCGCTACTTCCAGCGGAAGTGCACGAACACCCGGCCGAAGTTCTTCGAGTCCTTCTCGACCCGGTGGTACTGGGCCTTGACCTCCGGCTGGTCGAGGAAGCGCAGCACGCGCTTCTTCAGCGCGCCGGAGCCCTTCCCCGGGATGATCTCGACCAGCGGGGCCTTCTTCGCGATGGCCTCGGCGATGATCCCGCGCAGTGCGCGATCGATGTCGCCGCCGCGGTTGTAGATGTCGTGCAGGTCGAGCGTCAGCTTCATCTGCTCATCCTGCACCCGTGCGGGCTGTGTCCGTGCTCACGGGCAGACGCGGACGAGGTGACCCTCGAAGCCGACGATGTCGCCGACCTGGAGCTGCCGTCCGCGCCTCCGGTCGACCTCGCCGTTCACGGTCACGTAGCCGTCGATGATGGCCTCCTTCACGTTCCCGCCGGAGTCGAGGAGGCCGGCGAACTTCAGGAACTGCCCGAGGCGGATCATGTCGCCGCCGATCGAGATGTCGTCTGCGCGAGGCTGGTTCGTCATCCTCAGTAGAGTAGCGCCCCCCGCTACTCCCCGGAGAGTAGCCGCACCTACTCCACCGGCCGGATGACAGCGTTCGCGGGCCGGAAGAGGATGGGCCGGAACGTTGCGATCCGTCCAGTGAAAGGGACTCCCATGTCCGCTGTGCCCACCTCTCCCGCGCCTGCCGCGGACCTCGTCCGCCGATCCCGGGAGGCGTTGAGCGCCCTCGCCGTCCAATTCCTGCTCGGGATGGGCGCGAACCTCCTCGGCAGCCCGGAGGAGAACGTCGGCGCCGCGCGCGTCGTCGCGGGCATCGTCCTCGGCCTCCACGCGCTCGTCGGGATCGGGGTCATCGCCGTGTCGGTGCGGGTCTGGCTGACCGCCCGCCGTGAGCGCGTCGCCCAGCGGGTCGCGCTCGCGGCGTTCGTCGTGATCGTGCTCACCTTCCTCGTCGGGGTCGGCACGATGATGTCGGGCAGTGCGTGGCTGTCGTTCCTGATGTCGGCCGGCTTCGTCGCGGCCGCGGTGCTGTACGTCGTGGTCGCGCCCGGGCGCCGGCTCAGCGGGTGTCGGTCGTGCGCTGAGGAGACTCACTCCTCCTGGCCGGAGCGGTGTCCCGACCAGGAGGAGCGCAGGTGCGACTACTGGTCGCCCTGGTCGCCCTGGTCGCCCTGGTCTTCGCCGTGCGCGGCGCTGGTGAACAGCAGGCCCTTCGGCGTGACCGAGCCGAGGCCCGGGATCGCGGTGAGCGAGCCGTCGGTCAGGCCGAGGCGCGCGAGCGAGGTCGGGCCGCTGTCCGGGGTGATGGTGGAGACGGCCTCGCCCGGCGTGAACGGTCCCGTGATCTCGTCGACGGCGTTGTGCGTCGGGTCGGTGGCCCACAGGGTGCGGCGCGACGCGGTCGCGAAGGCCGTGTCGTCGAGCGGCTGGGCGACCGAGAGCACCTGGATGCCGTGGCCGGCCGCGCCCTCCCGCACGGACGGGTTCAGGAACAGCAGCTGCTGGTCGCCCTGCGAGTCGAGCATGAACGAGCCGCCGAAGCGGGCGCTGGAGCGGGGCACGATCGTGTTGGAGTCCGGGTCGGTGAGGGCGAGCTGGACCGGCTTCCCGGCCGTGGCCGCGTTGGCGCTTGTGGCGACGCTGTTGTCGAACAGCACGGGGCTGAGCACCGCGTTCCCGCCCTTCAGCGCCACCCGGTAGGCGGCGGGCCCGTTCGGGACGGTGGGGTTGGAGGCGCTCACGATGATGGAGCCGTGCGAGACCGAGATCGCGTCCGTCCCGCCGCCGTGCGTGAGGCCCTGGTAGCTGTAGCGGGTCGCGGCGGTGGAGCGCGCGGGGTCCAGGGTGAGGAAGCTGGAGTTGCCGTCCTCGTTGGCCGTCAGCAGCAGCCGGTGGTGCTCGGGGTCGGCGGTGAGGCCGTCCACCTTGCCGGTGACCGACCACGACCGGCCCGCGACGCCGGCGAGGCTGTACTGCTGAATCGTGGAGGCGGTCGCCCCGGACGGAGCGGCCTCCCCCATCGGACCGACACCGTTCTGGAAGGTGACGTAGATCGAGTCGCCGAGGCGCGTGATGTCGTCCGGGCCGGTCTCGGCGCCGACGGCGGGGAACGAGCGGACCGAGAACGACGAGTGCGCCGGCGCGGGCGACGGGGAGGCTGCGGCGGGCAGCGCGGCGCCGGCGACGGCGGTGGTCGCGGCGATTCCGGCGACGAGGAGGCAGGCGCGAGTGCGCGAGAGCGCGGGGAACGACATGGGGATTCCTTTCGAGGGCATGACGGTGTCCGGGGGAGACGCCTCCACGGTAGGCAGGGTGTCCCCCTCTCACGGGCCCCCATCGGGTGAACAGGTGGGAAACGCGGCTGAGGAAGCTCAGAGGAATGGGGGTGTGGTGGGCGGGCGGCGTGACGGATTGTGGCGCGGCGAATGCGTGGTTATCCTGTGAAATCTCAGGTGTTATACCTGTGGTGTCATTTCTCGATGATGAGATAGGAGAACGTTTCTCAATGAAAGACCACGACCGGCGTCGAGGTGGCCTTCGCCGGGTTCATCTGCTGGGCGCAGTAATGGACCCGTCGTGAAGACAGTGGAGCGAGTGGTCGCGTTCACGACCGGGGCCATCGCGGGTGCGGTCGTCGCGCTGCTCGTCACGGGGCTCATCCTCGGCGGCCCGCTTTACGGATCGAGCTGGCCCATCGCGCTGGGAAGCGTCGGCATCGGCGCGGCGCTCCTCTGGTGGAGGGTTCGGTCGCACGCCGAAGCCGAATCCGGCGGGCACGACACCTAAGCGCAGATGTGCCCCTGGCGCCGAGCACCAGGGGCACATTCCGGTTACTTCAGCGTCATCGTCTCCATTCCCAGATACGTCTTCGCCGCCCACGACGCGGGGTCGTTCGCGAAGTGCTGGCGGATGGCGCCGTTCTGGAGGGCGTTGTCGAGCGACATCATGATCATCGACTGGTCGAGCACGAGGCGGCGGTGGCCGATCGAGCCGGTGGCCGGGTTGACCGCGTCGTAGAAGCCGCCGTCCTGCGTGTAGATGCCCGGGTAGAGCGTGCGCAGCTTCTGGATGTTCGCGTACGCGTCCTGCGGGATCACGCCGAGCGCCGTGAAGGAGGCGTGCGGGGTGACGACGTCCTCCGTCGAGCAGCCCGGGCACTGGGCGAGCGCCTGGCCGGCCGGGAACTTCTGGCCGGTGGCGCCGTAGATGCCGTAGCCGCCGGTGTCGTCAGCGGTGCTCGACGGCGACATGCCCCAGACCGGGTAGCCGAGGGTCTGAGTGGCGTACTTCTCCTGCACCTGCGCCGTGCGGACGTCCGCGAGGCCGAAGCCGTTCTGGCCCCAGGTGGTCTCCGGGACGATCTCGTTCGCGAGCATCGCCTCGAACATGCCGCCGCCCCAGGTCGGGAGGAAGGTCATCGAGGTGCCGGGGTAGGTGTAGTGGCCCTCCCAGACGTTGAAGACCTTGCCGCTCTGCGGGTCGGTGTACTTCTGCCAGGCTCCGCCGACGGGCCACTGGCCCTGCCACGAGAAGTCGGGGTCGGTGCTGCACTGCTTCGGCGGGAGGGTGCGCCAGGTGCGCCACCAGACGTCGCCCGGCATCTGGTGGAGGCCCATCCCGATGTACATCGCGATGCGCGGGTCGCTGTAGATCGCGCCGTTGTGGTAGCCGGCCGGGCCCTGTCCGGCGTAGTAGCCGCCGTACATCTGACCGGTCGGCTGATTGCCGGCGATGGCCGGGTTGGTGTTGCAGGCGGTCTGCGCCCGGTTGTCGTAGAAGATCGAGAAGTCCATCGGGGAGATGAGCGCGTCGATCTGCTTACGCAGCTCGGGGAGGGCTTGGCGCGCGACCATCAGGCCGGACGCGTACCAGCCGTTGTCGACCGCCGAGAGGAACGAGCAGTTGTCCTGCTGCGGGGTCGTCTCGGTGGAGCAGTCGGCGGCGCCCGGGTTGAGGATGGTGTGTCCGTTCGTGGTGTCGTACCACTGGAACAGGAAGCCGTGCGAGCGCTTCAGGGTGGCCACGGTGTCGAGCGTGGAGGAGATCAGCGCGCGCTCCTGCGGCCGCTTGATGATGCCGAGGTCACCGGCGGAGACGACGGCCTCCAGGTAGGTGCCGATGTTCGCGGCGGAGGTGTACTGCCCCCTGGTGGCGCCCGGCCCGAGGTTGTCGAGCGGGAGGTGGGTGGTGGGGTCGGTGTCGTTCTGGAAGAACGTCCAGGTGTCTTTCGCGACCTGGAGGAGGCTCGCCTTCTGGGCCGGGGTGAGCGCCGCCTGAGCGCTCATTCCCTGCATGCCCTGGGCGGCTGCGCTCGGTGTGCCGGGGCTCGGTGTGCCGGGCGCCGTCGTCGCGAACGCGGTCTGCGCGGTCGCGAGCGACGCGACGGCGAGGACCGCAGCTGCACCGGCCCGCACGATCGCGGTGGCGCGGCGCGAACGCCGCGGCGGATGGGATCTGGTCATGGGACGGTCTCCGTTTCGTGTCATCGTCGACAACTGCTCGCACGGGAACGCACTCCCGCAGAGCGATCACCCCGCGAACCGTATGCGCATACATTCGATCGCGCAAGACCCTGGGACGAGGAGATCCGGAAGGGCCGCCCCGGCCGCTCAGGCGGCGAGCTGGGCGACCCACGCGCGGCGCAGGCCCTCGCGCGCCCGGTAGGTCAGGGCGGCGGCCGCGTTCGGAGAGATGCCCAGCATGCGGGCGACCTCCTTCGGAGTGAGCTGCTCCACCTCGCTGTACCAGAGGGCGCTGCGCCACCGCTCCGGCAGCGAGCCGAGCGCAGCGGCGACGCGCGAGCGCTCCCAGACCACGTCCTGGTGGTCGTCGGTCCACGGCTCCTCGCGGTACTCGCCCGGGTCCTCGACGGCGACCTCGTGCCGGGCGGAACCCCACCCGGCGGCCGCGTTCCGGATCGTGGTGTACAGGTAGGCGCGGAAGCCGCGGACCGGGCCGTTGCCGTTCCGGAGCGCCCGGAAGATCCGGGCGAACGCCTCCGCCACGAGGTCGTCGGCGTCGAAGGCGGAGGTCACGGAGGCCGCGAACCGGCGCCCGGCGGCGGAGTGGCGGCGCCAGAGCTCGGCGAACGCTGCGTTGTCGCCTTCCCGGCTGCGGGCGACGAGCTCGTCGTCGACGGTGGTGTCTGCGTACGGGCGCATGGCGGTTCCTTCCGGGGACGGCCGCGCACGCCAAAGGGAGGCCGCCCCGACGATTCGGGAGAGGGCCGCCCTCCGCTGCGGAGGGGTCCGGATCGGGTGCCGGATCGGGTGCTCCGCGGGGCGGGCGGCTTCGGGATGGAAAGAACCTAATTTCCGTGCGGGTGCGCTCGAAAGCCGATCCGGGACAGCGGAATGGCCGGTTTCGGACACGGCGATCCACGGCGATGCGGATCGCTAGACCGTCTAGCTACATGAACTTCTAGATGTTCGATTGCCACGCCGCTATCAGGGCGAAGGATGCGAATCAAGCCCCCAGGCAAAACTTGCTGAGACGGGTGAATAGCTAGAAGCTCTAGGTAATTCATCACTCACTGCACCAGACTCACTGCACCAGTCCGGCCGAAGGGAATGCCATGACGATCGCGGTTAAGGCGGCACGACCGCTTCCGCACCGCTCCGGCCAGAGCGAGCACCTCGCGTGGCACCAGCCGGTGCCGGGGCTCTGGGTCGGCGAGACCCCGTCCGCCTACCTCGGCATGATCGAGCAGACGGACTCCGGCTTCATCGCCTCGGCCGGCGACGGCCGGACGCTCGGCGCGTTCACCGTTCTCGCCGAGGCCAAGCTCGCTGTCTACGCGAACTGGTTCCGGCCGCAGAAGACGGGGCTCTTCGGCTGGCTGCGCCGCGCATGACCGACGATGCAGACGAGGTCGTGACCGACTGGAGCGAGCTGCTCCCGAAACGCGCCTACGTCCTCCGTTCGCCCTCCGGCGACGACCTGCTCTCCACCTACGGCGGTCCGGGCGAGCAGTCGGGCTCCGCCGTGTTCTTCGCGCACTCCCCGGAGGACGACGGCGAGCTCACCATCGCCCCGGGCGACGGCTGGACGGTGCTGCGCAGCGTTCAGGAGGCCTAGGACCACCCCGTGAGCGCGGTGGCGGAGGGCAAGGCCCAGCTCCGGAAGGCCGCCCGCACGGCGCGCCTGGTTCGCGCGGTTCTGAGCGGCCTGGCGCGGTTCTGAGCCGCCATCAGCCGCCGAAGCTCTGGCCGGCGTGCGGTCAGCCGGTCGACGCGCGCACGACGAGCTCGGCCGGGAGCTCGTGGATCTCCGGTGCGTCGCCGCCCTCGATGAGCGACAGCAGGAGGCGCGCCGCGACCGAGCCGAGCAGGTCGCCCGGCAGGGCGACGCTGGTCAGCGCAGGGGCCGTGACGGACGAGGCGGGGAGGTCGTCGAAGCCCGCGACCGCGATGTCCTCCGGGACACGCAGGCCCGCCCGCGCGCACGCGGCGAGAATGCCGTGGGCGAGGGTGTCGGAGGCCGCGATCACCGCGGTGGCGCCGGCGGCCCGCCAGCCGGGGAGGGCGGCCTCGGTCGCGGCCATCGCCTCGGCGATGTCCGGGCGGCTGCGGACCTGCGGCGTGGTGAGCAGCGTCATCCCGCGCCGCGTGGCCTCCTCCTCCAGCAGGGTGCGGCGCAGCTCGTAGGTCGCGGCCGGGGTGGAGCCGTCCAGGTAGCCGATCGTGGTGTGGCCGCGGTCGGCGAGGTGCGCGATCAGCGCGCGGACGCCGGAGGCGAGGTCGTAGTTGACCGTCGGCGCGCGGTCCTGGAGGCCGGGCGCGTCCAGTAGGACGAGCGGCACCCCCGCGGGGGCGTCGTCCAGGAACGCCACCGTCGGAGCCGACACGAGCAGGCCCGCCGGTCGCAGCGCGGCGAGCCGGTGGACGTCGGCGACGGTCGGCTGCTCGCCGGTCGGCGACGCGAAGAGCAGGAGCTGGAAGCGCGCGCCGAGGGTCTCCTGCACCGCGTTGATCACCCGGCCGAAGAACGGGTTCGGGAGGTCGGGGGCGAGCATCACGACCACGTCGCTCGTGCCGCGGGCCAGCGCGCTCGCGGTGCTGTCGACCACGTAGCCGAGCTCCCGGACGGCGGCGCGGACGCGCTCCGCGTTCTCGTCGGAGATGCGGCCGCGGTGCTTGCCGTTGACCACGAGGGACACGGCCGCGATGCTCGTGCCCGCGCGCTCCGCGACCATCGCCGCGGTCACCCGCTTGCGCGGCGGGGGAGGGGGCGGCGTCGACACCCGCCCATGATACCGAGGGCGGCTCCGGTTGCGCGTCAAGCGCTTTAGGTTTATCGTGTCAAACGTTTTACGTTCCCCGAAGAAGCGGAGGCTCCACCCGATGGAGAAGATCATCCTCGACTGCGATCCCGGTCACGACGACGCGATCGCGCTCATGCTCGCCCACGGAAACCCGGAGATCGAGCTGCTCGCCGTGACGACCGTCGCCGGCAACCAGACCCTCGACAAGGTCACCCGCAACGCGCTGTCCGTCGCGCGCGTCGCCGGGATCGTCGGCGTCCCGTTCGCGGCAGGCGCCGACCGACCGCTGGTGCGGCCGGTCGAGGTCGCGCCGTCCATCCACGGCGAGTCCGGCCTCGACGGGCCCGTCCTCCCCGAGCCGCTGATCGAGCTCGACGCGCGGCACGCGGTCGACCTCATCGTGGAGACGGTGATGGCGCACGAGCCGGGCACCGTCACGCTCGTCCCGACCGGCGCGCTGACCAACATCGCGCTCGCCGTCCGTCGCGAGCCGCGGATCGTGGAGCGCGTCAAGCAGGTCGTCCTCATGGGCGGCGGCGTCCACGTCGGCAACTGGAGCCCGGTCGCCGAGTTCAACATCGTGATCGACCCGGAGGCCGCGGACATCGTCTTCAGCGCCGGCTGGAAGGTCGTGATGGTCGGCCTCGACCTGACGCACCAGGCGCTCGCGACACCGGAGGTCCGCGAGAGCATCGCCGCCGTCGGCACCGCCCCCGCGCGCTTCGTCGGCGAGCTGCTCGACTTCTTCGGCCGCACCTACTCGGAGGCGCAGGGCTTCGACAGCCCGCCCGTCCACGACCCGTGCGCGGTCGCTTACGTGATCGACCCCACGATCGTGCGCGCAGAGCGGATGCCCATCGCGATCGAGACCCAGGGGCGCCTGACCACCGGGATGACCGTGGCCGACCGCCGCGGGCCGGTGCCGGACGACTGCGTGACCTGGGCCGCCCTGGAGCTCGACCGCGACCGGTTCTGGGGTCTGGTCGTGGACGCGCTGGAGCGCATCGGCGACCCGGAGGCCGTCGCGTGACCGCCCCCGTCGTCACCTCCGCCCCGACCGGCCGCCCGGTCCGCATCGCCGCCCTCACCGCGGCCCTGCTCGCCGCCTGCGTCGCGTTCCAGCTCAACGCGAGCATGCTCAGCCCCGTCCTCGTGACGATGGCGCGCGAGCTGCACAGCGACGACGCCACCATCGGCCTGTCGCAGACCCTGTTCTTCACGGTCGCCGCGGTGTTCTCGCTGTTCCTGCCGCGGCTCAGCGACATCGTCGGCCGCAAGCGCGTCCTGCTCGGGATGCTCGCGGTCATGTTCGCCGGAAGTGTGATCGCCGCGCTCGCCGTCAACGTGGAGATGCTCTTCGTCGGCCGCATCGTGCAGGGCGTCGCCGGGCCGGTCGTCCCGATCTGCCTGCTCATGCTGCGTTCGGAGATCTCCGACCCGCGCCGCTACGGCGCCGCGATGGGCCTCCTCACCGCCGTCAACGGCGGCATCGCCGGCATCGACGCGATCGCGGGCGGCTGGCTCGCGACGGCCTTCGGCTTCCGTTCGGTCTTCTGGGTGATCGCCGCCGTCACGGTCGTCGCCGTGGTCATGCTCGCCGCGTGGGGCGTCGATTCCCGGCCGTCCGCTGGCGTGCGGATGGACTGGTGGGGCGTGCTCCCGCTGGCCCTCTCGCTCGCTGCGCTGCTGACCGGCCTCAACGAGGCGGGCAAGCTCGGCGCCGCGAACTGGCCGCTCGTCATCGGGGCGCTGCTGGTCGCCGGGCTCGCGTTCGCCGCGTTCTGGGCCATCGAGAACCGCCGGAGCGAGCCGCTCATCCCGACCCCGCTGCTCAAGCCGCGGTCCACCTGGGCGCTGCTGCTCACCACGCTGCTGACGATGACCGGCGTCTTCGCCGTCGTCAACGGCCTGGTGACCTCCATCGCGCAGAACCCGGACGCCGGGTTCGGGATGGCGCCCGACCTCGCCTCGCTCGCCTTCCTCACGCCGTACGCGCTGGTCGGCTGGGTGGTCGGCCCGCTCGCCGGGCGACTCGCCCCGACGCTCGGCTACCGCCGCATCCTCCGGATCGGCCTCGCCGGCAGCGTGATCGGGACGCTGATCATGGCGTTCGTGGGCGTGCACTCGCTCCCCGTGCTGATCGCCGCCACCGTGCTGCTCGGTATCACGTACGCGGGCATCGCGAACATCATGCTGAACGGCCTGGGCATCGTGCTCTCGCCCGCAGCGAACCCCGGCTTCCTGCCCGGACTGAACGCGGGCGCGTTCAACCTCGGCGCCGGGCTGAGCTTCGCGCTGCTGCCCGCGATCCAGATCGCGGCAGGCGCGACGGGACACTCGACGACCGGATACTCTGCGGGGATGATCCTCGGAGCTGTCATCACGGCCGCTGCGCTCGCCGTGTCGTTCCTGATCCCGCGCCCCGCCTCGGCCGAGGTGGCGCAGGAGGCCCGGCGATGAGCACCGGCAGGATCGTCGTCGTCGGGTCGCTGAACGCCGACCTGGTCGTGCGCACCGAGCGCTTCCCCCGCGCGGGCGAGACCGTCTCCGGAGGCGACCTGCTGGTCGGCGCAGGCGGCAAGGGCGCCAACCAGGCCGTCGCCGCCGGCCGGATCGGCGGCGACGTCGCGATGGTCGGCGCGGTCGGCGCGGACGCGAACGGCGAGCTGCTGCGCTCGGCGGTGGCCGCAGCGGGCGTGGACACCTCCCACGTGACCGTCCGGGACGGCGTGGCGACCGGCACGGCGCTCATCACCGTGGCCGCGGACGGCGAGAACACGATCGTGGTCTCCGCCGGCGCCAACGGCTCGCTCGCTCCCGGCGACCTCGCGGACAGCGTCTTCGACGGCGCGGCCGTGCTCGGCCTCTGCCTGGAGGTGCCGGCCGCGACCGTGCGGGCGGCCGCCGAGCGCGCCCGCGCAGCCGGCGCGACGGTCGTGCTCAACCCGTCGCCGTTCGGGGAGGCGGCGCGCGACCTCGTCCCGCTCGCCGATGTCCTGCTCGTCAACGAGGGCGAGGCGGAGGCGCTGCTCGGCCTGGCGGAGGGCGCGGTCGCGTCCGCCCCGGCCGCCGTGCGCGACGGGTTCGCCGCGCTCGGGATCGCCCGCGCCGTCGTCACCCGCGGGGCCGACGGCTGCCTCATCGTGGACGGCGACGCGGAGCCCGCGCACGTGGCCGCGGTGCGGGTCACGGCGGTCGACACGACGGGCGCGGGCGACGCCTTCATGGGGTCGCTGCTCGTCCGGCTGGCGGAGGGCGACGCGCTGGTGGACGCCGCACGGTTCGCGGTCGGTGTCGGCGGCTACGCGGCCGCGCATCCCGGCGCCCAGGCGTCGTACCCGGATCCCGCCCAGCTCGCGTCGTTCCTGGCGCAGCGCCCCGCCGACGCCTGACCCGCGCGGCGCCGAAGGGCACGCAAACGCCCCTAAAACGCCGTTTTAGGGGCGCTTACGTGCCCCTCGACGGAGGGCTGAGTCTCAGACCGTGTGGCGCGACACCGCGGCGAGCGGCACGTGCCAGCGGAACCGCAGCGACAGCATCCGGAAGGCGAACACCAGTGCGGCGGCCGCGGTCTCTGTCCACGGGTTGTACCCGCCCACGCTCCACACCACCGCGATGACCGCCGCCCCGAGCATCGCCGGAACGGCGTAGAGGTCGTGCGGGTCGAAGAGCTGCGGGTCGCGGTTGGCGACGACGTCGCGGAGGAGCCCGCCGCCGACCGCGGTGGTCACGCCGAGCACCGCCGCGGCGACCGGATTGGCGCCGCGCTCGAGCGCGATGACGGTTCCGGTGACGCAGAACAGCGCCAGGCCGCCGCCGTCGAACACCAGCAGGGTGCGCGGGAACCGCGCCACCGAGCCGGACAGGAAGTAGACGAGGATGGCGGCCACGACTGGCGGAGCCAGGTAGACCGGGTTGGCGAACGCGTTCGGGGTCACGCCGAGGATGACGTCCCGGATCACGCCGCCGCCGAGCCCGGTCAGCGATCCGAGCAGCAGCGAGCCGACGACGTCGAACCCGCGACGCGCGGCCAGGAGGCTGCCGGAGATGGCGAAGAAGAACGTGCCGAGGAGGTCCAGGACGATGGGCACCGACATCAGGCCACCCTCTCACGGAACGCGGCGCCGGGCGTCGGCGAGCGGCGCAAGCCCCGGACAGGGGAGAATCCTGTCATGCCCTTCCCTCTCTACTTCGACTGCGACACCGGCGTGGACGACGCCGTCGCCCTCGCGTATCTGCTGAGCTCCCCGGAGGTCGCGCTCGCCGGCATCGGCACGGTCAGCGGCAACGTCAGCGCGGCGCAGGCGGCCGACAACACGCTGCGCCTGCTGGCGCTGGCCGAGCGGGACGTGCCGGTGGCGGTCGGCGAGCACCACCCGATCGCCGGGACGTTCCACGGCGGTGCGCCGCACGTGCACGGCGCCAACGGCCTCGGCGGCGTCGACCTCCCGGCCGCTGCCGCCGCCCCCGTCGCCGAGGACGCGGCCGACATGCTGCTGCGCCTGTCGCACGAGCACGACGGCGTACTCGAGATCCTCGCCGTCGGGCCGCTCACCAACCTCGCCCGCGCCCTGGAGCGCGACCCCGCGCTGCCCGGCCGGATCGCGAAGGTCACGATCATGGGCGGCGCCGCGCTCGTCCCCGGCAACATCACGCCGGTCGCCGAGGCGAACATCGGCAACGACGCGGAGGCGGCGCGGGCGGTGATCGCCGCGGAGTGGCCGATCGTCCTGGTGCCGCTGGACTCCACGATGGACAACGTGCTCGAGGAGGCCGACCGGGTCCGCCTGGTGGAGGAGGGCGGCCCGCTGGCCAGTGCGGTCGGGCGGATGCTCGACCACTACTTCGACTTCTACGTCACCGAGTACGGCCGCCGCAGCAGCGCCCTGCACGACCCGCTGGCGGCGGCCCTCGCCGTCGGCGGCGTCCGCGCTGTGGTCGCGCCGGCCGTCCCGGTGGAGGTCGACGCGACGAGCGGGCCCGGCCGCGGCCAGACGATCTGCGACCTGCGCGGGCAGCGTCCTGGACCCGTCGACAGGCCAGGCGCGCACGTGCGCGTCGTGCTGCGGACCGAGCCGGACCTAGCCCCTCACCTCCTGGAGCGGGTGCTCGGCTGATCCTGGCTCCGGGTCAGTCGCCGCCCGGTTCGCTGAGCGCCCGCACGTGCGCGATCAACTGCCCCGCCACCGCCTCGAACGGCTCGATGCTGGACTGCGCGCGGCTGAGGATGACGCCGCCCTCGCTGCCCGCGACGAGCGTCACGGCCGCGCCGCCCGCAGCGTCGGCCGGCACTCCGCCCAGGGTCAGCAGCTCCGCGAGGAGGTCGGCCCAGCCGCGGAACACCGCGCCGGACTGCTCGAGCAGGTCGTCGGAGTCCGCGGCCACCGCGACGGCGACCGCCGAGCAGCCGATCGTGAAGTGCGAGGCCAGCAGGAGCCGTCGCCACGCCCCCAGGAACGTCGCGGCGACCTCCACGGCGGGCAGGCCGCGGGCCGACTCGATGACCGCGATCGACCTCGCGCGCTGGAGGTCGAGCGCCTGCGCGACCAGGCTCGCCTTGCCGCCGGGGAAGTGGTGGTAGATCGACCCGCGCGGCGCGCCGGTGAGGGCGAGCACCTCGGAGAACGACGTCTCCTGGAGGCCCTTCTCGGCCAGCAGCCTGGCCGCGCCCTCGATCATGCGCGCCTTCGCGTCCGAGACCATCCGTGGACCTTTCTGTCGAGAACCCTTGACTATGACGCTCATCATAATCCACACTGGACCCGCAGCCCCGGAACCGAGGAGATGAGTCCCATGCCCATGATCGACGTCTACGCGACCGCCGGCACCTTCGCCGACCCGCACACGCTCGCCAGGACCCTCGCCGACACCCTCAAGGTGATCGAGCAGGTGCCCGACATCCCGATGTTCCGCAAGAACACCGCCGCCTTCGTCCACGAGCTCCCGGACGGAGCGCTCTCCAATGTCGACGGGGACTCGAACTACGTGCGCGTCCAGGTGCTGACCAACGCCGGGGCGCTCGACCGGCCGAAGCAGCTCGCGGTGGTCGAGCAGTTCGCCGCGATCGTCGCGGAGGCCGCGGGCGACCCCACCCTGACGGAGCGCACCTGGGTCCTCCTCACCGAGGCGGTCGAAGGCGGCTGGGGCCTCGCCGGCCACGCCAACACCAACGAGGAGCTCATCCAGGCCGCCCGAGCCCAGATCGCCGCCCTCCAAGCAGGCAACTGACCGGCGAGATGTGACTAATCGCGGGAATCCACCGGCCGATTCCCGCGATTACTCACGTCTCGGTTCGTGTGAGGTCCTGGGCGAGCATGACGAGGATGCCGCTGGGGCCACGGAGGTAGGTCAGCTTGTAGATGTCGCCGTAGTTGGCCACGCCGCGGAGCGGGTGGCACCCGTGCCGGGCCGCGACCTCGAGAGCCTGCTGGATGTCGTCGACCTGGAACGCGATGCGGTGCATGCCGATCTCATTCGGGAGGGTCGGCTCGGTCTCGATCGCGTCGGGGTGGAGGTACTCGAACAGCTCCAGGCGGCCCTGGCCGTCCGGGGTCTGCAACATCGCGATGTTCGCGTGGTTTCCGTCGAGCCCCACGGCGGTGTCCGTCCACTCGCCGCTGACCGTGTCGCGGCCGACGACCTCCAGTCCGAGGTCGGTGAAGAAGGCGATCGTGGCCTCCAGGTCGCGGACGGCGATGCCGACGTTGTCGAGTGTGATGGGCATGCGTCGCATGGTACCCACCACTGCTCGGACGAGCGTTCGCGCGCGACCCCGGTACGTCCGCGGAAACCCCCGTAACAGCGGGAATCCGGCGGCCGCGCGCGAACTCAGGTCAGGCATCGTCGCTCGACTCGTTGGCTCGCGGTGGTGCCTTCGGCTGCATGATGCCTCCAAAAAGTGCACTTGGCAACAGCGGGTTTTCGGCGGGCCTCCGCGGCCGGATTTGACCTCTTGCCGAGCCGGGGCGCGGCGTCGTACCGTTCGGCCACACGAGGCGATCATCGTTCTCGTCAACCGATCGGAGTCGCCGTGACTTTCTGGGATTTCCTCGTCTGGTCGTTCTGGTTCTACCTGGTGTTCGTGTGCATCACGATCTTCATCCGGGTGTTCATCGACCTCTTCCGCGACCCAGAGCTCAACGGCTGGGCCAAGGCGCTCTGGTGCGTCTTCCTGGTGGTGGTGCCGTTCCTGGCCGCCTTCATCTACCTGATCGCCCGTGGCGGTCGCATGGCACAGCGCAGCGCGGCGGGCTCGATGCAGGCCCAAGCCGAATCGGCGGACTACATCCGTTCCGTGGCGGGGACGGGGACGACCTCCCCCGCCGCGGAGATCGAGTCGGGCAAGCAGCTCCTCGACGCCGGCACGATCACGCCGGCCGAGTTCGAGGCGCTCAAGGCCAAGGCGCTCAGCGGAGCTGCCTAGTCCGAACGCAGCAGGGCCCGGACGCACCAGAGCCCGACCGATCGCTCGGCCGGGCTCTGGCGTGTTTTCCCCATACCCGTAGCTACGGGGACCATCAGCATACGTCCGTCCGCCGCCCGCGTCACCGGGCGGGCGCCGCTCACTCGCGGGGAACGCGCACCCGCAGCGCGCCGGGATCGACCCGGACGCGCATCGAGGTCACCTCCCCGAAGAGGTCGCCGTCCAACTCGACCTGCTCCGGGCGGCTGGAGCTCAGCACGAGCTCCTTGCCCTTGAGGTAGTTCATCGCGTGCACCTCGCGGTCGTCGCGCATGAAGCGGCGGCCGACGCTGGTGCGGCGCAGCACGCCGTTCTCCCAGAAGATCTTGACGACGATGCGGGCCCAGCCCAGGATGCTCTCCGGCCGGAGCACCACGATATCGAGGATGCCGTCGTCCACCGCCGCGTCCGGGAGCAGCATGATGTCCGCCTGCAGCGACCCGCAGTTGCCGACCATGAGAGTGTGCGCGCGCACGGTGTGCGTGTGGCCGCCGTCGAGCTGGTACCGCAGCCGGAGCTCGTTCTTGTCGCGCAGCACCCGGCCCATCGCCTCCACGTACGCGACCCATCCCGCCTTGGCCTTGAGGTCGTCGTCGGTCGCCGCGATCATCTTGGCGTCGATCCCGAGCCCGGCCATGACCAGGAAGGCGCGGCTCTCGGTGCCGTCGCGGCCGTCGCGCAGCTCGGCGAGACCGACGTCGATCGCCCGGTCGGCGCCGTCGAACGCGGTGTCGAGGGCGTGCTCGACGTCGTCCAGGGTCAGCGAGAGGTTGCGGGCGAGGAGGTTGCCGGTGCCGGAGGGCAACAGCGCCAGGGCGGTGTCGCCGCCGCGCAGCTCCTCGGCGACCGTGCGCACGGTGCCGTCGCCGCCTGCCGCGATCACCACGTCCACACCCTGTTCCAGCGCCTGGCGGGTCTGGCCCGTGCCCGGGTCGTCTTCGGTCGTCTCCAGCCAGAGGGTGTCCTCCCAGCCGTGGCGGCGCTCGGCGGCCGCGAGGGCCTCCCGCAGCCGTTCCGGGTCGGTCTTCACCGGGTTGACCACGATCGCGGCCCTGCTCATCCGTCTCCCTTTCGCGTCGTGCTCGGGCGGCGCGACGCTGACCCAGACAGTACGCCTCCGTGGGCAGGCGTGTGCGAGGCTGAGGGGATGCACGTGCTCGACGACCCCGCCTGGAACGCCCTCACCGGTCCGCACGCCGCCCTCGCGCTCGGGGACGACCGCGCCCGCCGCTACCCGGCGGAGATGTCGCCGTTCGCGTCCGTCGCCGACCGGGGCAGCGTCGCGGACTGGGGCCGCCTGGCCGCGCTCGTCGGGCCGGGCGCGACGCTGGGCGTGTTCGCCGACACGGCGCCGGAGGGGTGGGAGGCCGTCGCCGGGTACGACTGCTACCAGTATGTGTTCGAGGGCGCTCACCTCCCCGCGCCGCCCGCGCTCGGCGACGACGCGCGCCTCGTCCCGCTCGGGGAGGGCGACGTGGCGGAGGCGCTCGACCTGGTCGAGCGCACCAGGCCCGGCCCGTTCCTCCCGCGCACGATCGACTTCGGCGGCTACCACGGCGTCCGCGTCGGCGACCGCCTCGCCGCGATGGCCGGCCAGCGGATGCGCCCCGACGGCTGGTGCGAGGTCAGCGCGGTCTGCTCCGACCCGGAGTGGCGCGGCCGCGGCTTCGCGGTCCAGGTCATGCTCGCCGTCATGCGCGGCATCCTCGACCGCGGCGAGCGGCCGTTCCTGCACGTCGAGACCGTGAACGAGCGGGCGGTCGCGGTGTACGAGCGGCTGGGCTTCACCCGGCGCAAGCGGATGACCGTGCTGGTCTGCCGGACGGCGGGCTGACCGCGTGCGGCTGACCGACCCGGCCGTGCCGATCCCGTCCGGCCTGCGGACGGCGGAGCTCGTCCTGCGCCCGATCACCGCGGACGACGCGCCTGACGACCACGCGGCCCTGATGGAGACGCGCGACGAGCTGCGGCTCTGGGAACAGTCCTCCTGGCCGGCCGACGACTTCACCGTCGCGGCGAACCGCGAGGACCTGGCCGGCCTGGAGCAGCGGCACCGCGAGCACAAGGCCTTCACCTACACCGTGCGCGACCCGGGCGACACCGAGTGCCTGGGCTGCGTGTACGTGTTCGACACGAGCGCGAAGTTCCTGGCGGCCTCGACCGTGACGGCGCTCGGCGACGACGCCTGGGCCTACGTGGAGGCCGTCGTCTTCTTCTGGGTGCGCCGCTCGCGCATGGCGGACGGGCTGGACGCCCGCCTGCTCGCCGCCCTGCGGGCCTGGTTCGCCGACGAGTGGGCGGTCGAGCGGACCGTGTTCGTGACGAACGAGCAGTTCGTCCAGCAGGTGGGGCTGATCGAGGAGGCCGGTCTCGCCCGCCGGTTCGAGTACCTCGAGCCGGGGAAACCGGGGCGGTACCTGGCATACGCGTGGTCGTAAATCCCCGAGCGTGTGAGTGGCGTCGGTTAGCGTTGCGCTGACGCTGGGCGCACGCTGCGCCCGCCGAGTTGCAGGATGGTGGATATCGCGATGGTCAGATACTCGCGTTGGATGATCGTGGCACTCTATTCCGTGGCAGCCGTATTCGGTGCGACCGCGGGGGTTCTCGCCGGCTTCGGAATCGTCACGCCGTCCTGGCTTCTCGTCGGTGGAACAACAGTTCCCGCAGTCAGTGCGACGTATTTGTGGATGTCAGGGAGTCCGAAGGACCGGGGTGAGCGTTGACCTCTGATGCGGCACGCTTGGATCGCCCGCCCCGCACTATGCCCGCTTAAGCCTCACGCCGGCGGCGCGACCGGCGCCTTCGGCGGCTTCGGGTTCACCTTCCCGTCGAGCGGCGCCGGCACCGTGCTGCCGTCGAGCGTCACCAGCGCCGGCAGCGGCTGCCCCAACGGCCCCGGCCACGGCTTGGGCGCCACCGGCGTCGGCCGCGGGCTCGGCGGGGCCGGCTGGGTGATCGTGCTGCCGGGAGCCGGCGGCACCGGCCTCCCGAGCCCCGGCTGCACCAGGTGGGCGAGCGAGGGGGCGTCGTCCACGCGCGGCACCCCGAACGTGCCGAGCCCGAGCAGGTCGCAGATCGTCTTCGGGATGGACGCGTGCGAGTGCCATTCCGGGTCGATCGCCTGGCTGACGGCGCCGCCGAACATGAGCAGCGGGATCCGCGAGCCCCCGATGACCTGGAAGCCGTCCGGGTGGAGCGCGTCCGGCGCCGTCTCGATCGCCGGCGTCGGTACCGAGTCGGCGTAGCCTCCCCAGTCGTCCCAGGTCAGGATGAAGACCGTCTCGTCCCAGCCGCCGCCGTCGATCACGGCTTGGACGCGCTGCCAGACCAGCCCCTGACCCTTGGTCACGTAGTCGGGCGCGGGTGTCGCCGGCGGGTGCTCGTCGTAGCCCGCGGGGGACCAGACGTAGCAGACGTCCGGCAGCGTCCCGCCCTTCGCCATCGGGATGAACTGCGACGGCGGGAACACCTCGCTCGACCCCGGCGCGGTGGACGTGGTCGTGTAGAACTTGACCGGGTAGCCGTCCTGGTCGGGGAACGCTCCCCAGCTCACGCCGGCCTTCTGGGCGACGCTGAAGATCGACGGGAGGTCCCACACCGGGTGGGCGCCCACGAACGGCGGGTTCTTGAGCGTCGGCATCTGCCCGCCGACGGCCAGCATGTGGCCGGGGGTGGAGTTCGACCCGGAGCCGAAGTGGTGGTCGCTGAACACGAAGTTCTTGGCGAGCCAGCTGTAATAGGGGATCACCTGGTCGTTGTCGAGCTGCATCGGCTCGGCGGGATAGTCGCCCATCGCCCAGTGCACCCACGCGTTCCGGTCGTGGGGTTGATCGAAGTCGGGGGCGCTGGTGCGCAGATTCCCGTTGTCGGCGACCTCGGCGCCCCACTCCGCGAGGGAGGGGAAGTAGAAGTCTGTTGTCTTGTTCTCCTGGATAAAGACGATCACGCGCTTCACCGCTGCCATGCGTCCCACCGAAGCACGTTCGACGCCCGACTGCAACGGAGGAGATCGGGCCGGGATGTGGGCCGGACACCTCCCTTGACTGCTGTTTCGGGGTGGGCGCGGGTAGACGTCCTCCTTTAGCTACGGGCCCTACCGCAGCATCCTTGTCATCGGTGCCGCCGCCGCGTCCTGGTTCGTCAGCGGCGGGAGCCCCCAGGCCTCCTCGATCGTGCGCAGCAGCGAATAGTGCGTGAACGGCGTCGCGACGACGGTGTGCGCTCGCGCCGCCGACCCGGCGAACACGCACGCGACGACGTTGTCCGACGCGTCGCCCTCGTCGAACGTCACCACCAGCAGCGAGCGCTGCGTCGTGAACGCCGGGGACGCCAGGATCGGCGGGACGTTCGCGCGGAGCCAGGCGTCGCCCGCCGCGACCGAGCAGTCGTGCATGTCGTCGCAGAGGTTCGGGCTGATGAAGGAGAACGCCGGGAGCGCCGACGCGAGGTCGCCGGCGAAGCGCGAGTACGGGACGTCGTGCGCGGCGCAGTAAGAGGAGGAGTCCGTCACGCCTGGGAAGTACAGGAATGGGTTGTGCTTCACGGCGTACACGCTCGTGTTCGCCGTCGTGCACGGCGACGGCATGCTCTCTGCGTACATCCGCCAGGAGCGGCCGGCGCGATCCAGCTCCTCGGCGAGGTTCGGGCCGGTGACCAGGCACGAGCCGCCGGGAGGGTTGCAGTCGGTCGTGATCCCCGCGGTCGTGCCGCTCGTGAGCGCCAGGTAGTTCGGGAGGCTCGGGTGCGTGATCGCGGAGTACGCGGTGGCGAGCGCCCCGGCCTGCGCGAGCGAGGTCAGGTAGGGGGCTTGCGGATCGCCGATGACGGATCCGGCCGGCTTGTTCTCGTCCACGATGACGACGATGTGCTGGATCGCGGTCGCGACGGCGGCCGGCGGGGTGGAGGGCGCAGGGCGCGTGGAGGACGGGGTCGTGGCGGGCGCGCCCGTCGGCGTCGGCGAGGGCGCGACGCCAGGCGCGCACCCGGCGAGGACGAGCACGCCGGCGAGCGCGCACGCCGCGGCCAGGGCCCTCCCGCTCATGGCAGCACCGTACGCCAGGCGCAGAAGGATCGGGCGACCCGATCCGGACCGCCGTTCAGCCCAGCGGCCCCTCGCAGCTCTCCCGCAGCAGCACCGTCACCGGCAGCTCCGTGCTGACCGGCTCCAGGTCGGGGTCGGTGAGCCGGGCGACCATCGCGCGCACCGCCGCGCGGCCGAGCTCCAGCATCGGCTGCATCACCGTCGTCAGCCGCGGCTCGGAGCTGGCGCCCTCGTCGATGCCGTCGAAGCCGGTGACGATGACGTCCTCCGGGACGCGCACGCCGGCCGTGCGCAGTGCGTCCAAGACGCCGAGGGCCATCTGGTCGTTGGCGCAGACCAGGGCGCGGGGGAGGCGGCCGCGAGCGATCAGGTCCTCGGCGACGGCGCGGGCGCGCTCGCGGGAGAACTCGCCGTGCAGCACCGGGAGCGCGGTCGGGTTGATGCCGCGGCCCTCCAGCGCGTCCGCGAAGCCGCCGTAGCGCTCGGCGTCGTCGGGGGAGTCGAACGGACCGGTGAGGTACACGGGGTCGCGGATGCCGTGGTCGTCGATCAGGTGCTCGGTGAGGGCGCGCATGCCCTCCCGGTTGTGCACGGTGATGTGGTCGAAGTGGTCGCCGCGGCGCTGCCCGGCGAGGTAGACGACCGGGATGGTGTCGCCGATCCGCCTCAGGACGTCGTCCGGTGCGCTCTGCGCGATGACGGCGAGGCCGTCGACCTTCCCTGCGAGATCGTTCAGCGTGAGCTCGAGTCCCTCGGGCGTCCGGCCGCGGCCGACGCAGATCATCAGCGAGAAGCCCTGCCGCCAGGCCTCCAGCTCGCAGCCGCGCAGCACCTCCTCGAAGTACAGGTTGGCCGCGTTGCCGTGGTCGGGCTTGGCGGGGTCGCGCCGGATCTCCACCGTGCCGGTGTCGCTGACCTCCGGGTCGCTGAGGTCCTGGACCGCGTCGACGCCGGGCAGGAACAGCCCGAGCACTCCGGTGCGGCGGGCCGCGAGACCGCGGGCGCTGCCGCTCGGCACGTACCGGAGCTCGCGCACTGCGGCGAGCACCCGCTCCTGAGTGGAAGCGCGTACATCGGAGGGTCGGGTGAGGACGCGGGACACCGTCGCGATGGACACTCCCGCGTGCGCGGCGACATCATACACCGTCGGTTTTCTCGCCACGTTTCCCCCCGAGTTCGTCTGTGAATCCGTTGCCAGGATCTCATTGTGGCACGAGGAAACTTGTTTCGGGTGGGGTTGAAAGACCTTTCGTATGCGCTTACAGTGGCGCACGCACCAAGTCATCGTCGACTGAAGGGACAACCCCCGATGAAAAAGTCCAGAACGCGCCTCCGGCGATCACTCGTCGCCCTCGCCGCCGCAGCATCACTGCTTGCGATGAGCGCCTGCAGCCTCCAGACCTCCGGGTCGAGCAGCAACTCGGGAGCCAGCGGCTCGCTGCTCTTCGGTGCGGACGGCGGAAACCCGACGTTCGTACGCAACTTCAACCCGTTCTCGCCGAACACGCGGACCGGCGCGCACTACATGTACGAGCCCCTCCAGGTGGTCAACTCCATCGACGGCAAGGCCACGCCGTTCCTCGCGACGGGCGACAAGGTCGTCGACCCGAAGACGATCCAGTACACGATCCGCCAGGGCGTGAAGTGGTCGGACGGCACGGCGTTCACCGCGGCGGACGTCGTCTACACCTTCGACCTCATCAAGAAGACCTCCGCGCTCGACCTGCTCGGCCAGTGGCAGAACATCGACACGATCAGCACGTCGGGCAACACGGTGACGTTCCACCTCAAGGCCGCGAACGTCCCGGCCGCCGGCATCATCGACCAGCAGATCATCGTGCCCCAGCACATCTGGAAGTCCGTGAAGGACCCGGTGACCTGGGCCAACGAGAAGCCGGTCGCCACCGGCCCGTACACGGTCGGCACCTTCGCTCCGAACCAGTACACGATGGTGAAGAACAACACGTACTGGCAGGCTGACAAGGTCGCGGCGGAGAAGCTGGTGCTGCCGGCCTCCAACACCGGCCTCCAGCTCGTCAAGGGCGGCTACGACTGGGCCTACTCGTTCATCGACAACGTGGACAAGACCTGGGTCGGCGCGAACAAGCAGCACAACAAGTACTGGTTCCCGCCCGGCGGCACAATCTCGCTGATGCCGAACCTGACCAAGGCCCCGTTCAACAACCTGGACTTCCGGACGGGCCTCAGCTACTCCCTCGACCGCGACAAGATCGCGCAGGACGCCGAGGAGGGCTACGTGAAGGCCGCCGGCCAGAACGGCCTCCTGCTGCCGAACGCGCAGCCGTGGCTGAACTCCTCGCTGCCGAACCAGGGCATGATCTCGCAGGACACCCAGAAGGCTCTCGCGTCGTTCGCCAAGGCGGGCTACACGCAGAAGGGCGGCAAGCTCGTCGACGCCGCCGGTCAGCCGCTCCAGCTCACGATCACCACGCCGAACGGCTACACCGACTGGCTGCGCGGCGTGCAGGCCGTCCAGCAGCAGCTGCAGGCGATCGGGATCACCGTCACGATCGACCAGCCGCAGCCTGCCGCCTACACCCAGGCGCAGAACAACGGCGACTTCCAGCTCCTGATGGGCGCGTTCGGCGGCGCCGGCAGCGTCTACCAGGACTTCAACACCCTGATGAGCAGCAGTTTCGTCAAGCCGGTCGGCACGTCGGCGTCCGGCAACTTCGAGCGGTTCAGCGACCCGCAGGCGGACAGCCTGCTGCAGCAGCTCCGCTCGGCCACCTCGACGAGCGACCAGAAGAAGTACATCGACCAGCTTCAGGAGGTCATGTACAACAAGATGCCCGTCATCAGCATGTTCTACGGCGGCCTGTGGGGCCTGTTCAGCGACAAGAGCTTCACCGGCTGGCCGAGCGAGAGCGACCCGTACGCGACCCCGGCCACCTGGACCGAGAACTCGCTGCTGATCCTCACCCACCTCACGAAGGCGAAGTGATCGCCGGCCGGTCGCGGGCGACGTCCGCGACC
>NZ_JBHTXK010000022.1:0-57583 GCF_042791795.1 Leifsonia sp. NPDC056665 | reverse complement strand
GTGTGGACGAACGCGTGCCGCATCTTCGGGTTGTAGTGCTGGTTGCGTTCCTTGCCCGGTGTCGCGGCGCGGTTCCGGTCGCCCTGGGCTCGGCCAACGAACCGCCAGCCGCCGCCGTCGGGGATGTTGCCGAGCTTCTTCACATCGACATGGATCAGCGACCCTGGATAGTCGTGTTCGTAACGACGTGCCGGCTCCCCGGTCTTCACATCGACATGAGTCAGCCGGTTCAATCGGCATCGGACCAGCACCGCGTGAACGGTCGAGGAAGGCAGGCCGAGCCGGCCGGCGATCTGCACTGGTCCCAGTCGTTTCTTGATCCGCAAATGCACGATCTTCTTCACCAACAGTTGCGGGGTCCGGTTCGGATGCGTATGCGGGCGGGAGGACCGATCGGCCATTCCGTCGGGGCCGAGCTCGACATACCGGCGCGCCCATTTCGCTGCCGTCGGCCACGAGATCCGGAAGTAATCCGCCGCCGCAGCGACCGTCCACCGCTCGTCGATGATCAGCCGCGCAACGCGCAGTCTTTGGCGCGGCGTCAAAGCCGCATTACCGTGAGACACGAGAACCTCCTGGTTTCGAGTGAGTGTCTAAGCAACTCCCACTCTGGCCCGGAGGTTCTCGCTATGTCACGGGTGCCAAATCAAACAACGTCCCTGGGCACTACACCTAGACGCGGTCAGAACGCGAACTGCGCCCACTCCGCCCGGTCGAGGCTCACGCGCTCGCCGTGCCTCTCGACCACCCAGTGCGAGGGTGTCCCCGCCAGATACGTGCAGAGCACGGTCTCACTGCTCCAGCCGTCCGCGGACCGGATCCATCTCACCAGATGGATGTCCTGGCCCGGTTTCGGCGCGTTCCCGATCGGCGTCTCGTAGGTCGTCACGCTGCACCCCTCCCCAGTTGTGCAGCCGGTCCCTGGGTCGTCGGAGGTGCGCCTGACATCGCTTCCGCCGGCTCGGGACTGGCTCCTGAACCACACCCTAGTGGGGTACAAGCCCGGGGGACAAGAGGAGCGGGGTGAACAGGAGGGGACGGCTCGTGGTCGGTTCAGATACCGGGGTCGTCCTCGTCGTCCGCCGCGGCGTCGTCCTCCGGCTCGAAGACGCCGTCGGCGTCGTACGGTCCGCCGCCTTCGCCCTCGGCCAGGGCGTCGACGTCGATGGGCTCGCCGGAGGGGGTCTCCGGCCAGTTCTCTCGTTCATCGGTCATGCCGTGATGGTAGGCCGATCGCGGTACTCGCAGTACCTCCCATTCCTGCGGCGTCCCCGCGTAACGTCGTGAGGGGAGAGGAGAACGAGACTATGGAGTACACCCGACTGGGGTCGACCGGCCTGACGGTCAGCCGCCTCGCACTGGGCTGCATGAGCTTCGGCGACAGGTCGCGCGGTTTCAACGAGTGGGCGCTGGACGACGAGGGCGCCGCACCGATCTTCCGCCAGGCCGTGGAGGCCGGCATCACCTTCTGGGACACCGCCAACGTCTACGGCTTCGGCAGTTCGGAGGAGATCGTCGGCCGCGCCATCCGCGAGTACACGAAGCGCGAGGACATCGTGCTGGCGACCAAGCTGAACTTCAAGATGCACGACGGTCCAGGCGGCGCGGGTCTCTCGCGCCGCGCGATCCTCGAGCAGATCGACGCCTCGCTGCAGCGCCTCGGCACCGACTTCGTGGACCTCTACCAGATCCACCGGTTCGACCCGCTGACCCCGGTGGAGGAGACGATGGAGGCGCTGCACGACGTGGTCAAGGCGGGCAAGGCCCGCTACATCGGCGCCTCGTCGATGTGGGCGTGGCAGTTCGCCAAGCTGCAGCACGCGGCCGACCTCGGCGGCTGGACCCGGTTCGTGACCATGCAGGACCAGTACAGCCTGATGATGCGCGAGGAGGAGCGCGAGATGTTCCCGCTGCTGGCGGACCAGGGCGTCGGCAGCCTCCCGTGGAGCCCGCTCGCGAAGGGCCGGCTCACGCGCCCGTGGGGTGAGCAGACGCTGCGCGGCGAGACCGACCCGCTGCAGGCGCGGTTCTCCGAGGCGCACGACAAGCCGATCGCGGAGGCCGTGCAGCGCGTGGCGGAGGCGCGCGGCGTCCCGATGGCGCAGGTCGCGCTGGCCTGGGTGCTGCGCAACCCGGTCGTGGACGCGCCGATCGTCGGGGCGACGAAGCCGCACCACCTCCCGGACGCGGTGGCGGCCGTGCACCTGGAGCTGACGGAGGACGAGGTGCGCGCGCTCGAAGAGCCCTACACGGTCACGATGCCGACGGGCTTCTGAGCGTCACGCCTCGGGCGCGGGCTCCTCGGCCTTCGCCTCGGCGATGGAGGCGCGGACGGCGTCCATGTCGAGCGCCTTGACCTGGGTGATCAGATCCTGGAAGGTCGGGGCGGGGAGGGCTCCGGGCTGGGAGAACACCAGGATGCCGTCGCGGAAAGCCATAAGCGTCGGGATGGACGTGATCCCGGCGGAGGCGGCGAGCGCCTGCTCGGCCTCGGTGTCC
Organism: Leifsonia sp. NPDC056665; assembly: GCF_042791795.1. Classification (NCBI taxonomy): domain Bacteria; kingdom Bacillati; phylum Actinomycetota; class Actinomycetes; order Micrococcales; family Microbacteriaceae; genus Leifsonia; species Leifsonia sp. NPDC056665. Next base: position 55,084 of record NZ_JBHTXK010000022.1, on the reverse strand, counting down.
ACCTTGCCGAACACGACGTCGGTGTGCTCCTGCGACGCCTTCTCGAAGACCGGGCCGAACATGCGGCACGGGCCGCACCATTCCGCCCAGAAGTCGACGAAGACGATGTCGTTCTCGGTGATCTGGGACTCGATGTTCTGAGCGGTGAGCTCGACGGTAGCCATGACGAGTGCAACGGCACGCCGGCCTCCGACATTCCCCGGACGCCATCGAGCAGGAATGGAGAAGCACCCCCGCCGTGCCCCCGCCTACCGTGATTCCCATGACCTCCATCGACCACATCACCCTCGAGGTGGCGGACGCCTCCGCCGCCCAGCAGTTCTACGACGCCGCCTTCGGGCTCGGCGACCGGGTGCGAGTACGCGCCTCCGACACCCCCTCCACCGGCTTCCGTGGCTACACCGTGTCCATCACGTGCGCGCAGCCGGCCGACGTCAACGCCTACGTGGAGTCCGCGCTCGCCGCGGGCGCGACGACCATCAAGCCGGTCGCCAAGACCTTCTGGGGCGTCGGCGGCACCGTGCAGGCGCCGGACGGCGCGATCTGGAAGATCGCGACCTCCGAGAAGAAGGACTCCGGCCCGGCCACGCGCGAGCCGGAGTCGGTCGTGCTGCTGCTCGGCGTCGACGACGTGGGCGCGAGCAAGCAGTTCTACGCCGCCCGCGGCCTCCCGGTCGGCAAGAGCTTCGGCTCCTACGTGCAGTTCGACCTGACGGACAGCCCGGTGCAGCTCGGCCTCTACAAGCGGCGCGCGCTCGCCAAGGACGCGGGAGTCCCGGAGGACGGGTCCGGCTCGCACCGGATCGTCATCGGCGGCGACAGCGCGGCGACCGACCCGGACGGCTTCGCGTGGGAGGCCGCAGCGGGCTGAGCGGTGCAGCGGGCTGATCGGCGCAGCATAGGAACCCCTCAGAACCTCCATCGACGTGGCATAACGTCGCGAAAGGTCACAGGTAGGTAACGGCGGCAGGGTTGCTGCCATGTCCCAGCCAACGCCACTCTCGCTCGACATCGTCGTGCCCGTGTACAACGAGCAGGCGACGCTCGACAGGTCCCTCCGCCGGCTGCATGCCTACCTGACCGATACGGTGCAGGCGAGCTGGCGGATCACGATCGCCGACAACGCCAGCACCGACGCCACGCCCGCCCTCGCGGACGCGCTCGCCGGGGAGCTGAGCGGGGTCGTCGCCGTGCACCTCCCGCTGAAAGGACGCGGACGCGCCCTCAAAGCGGTGTGGGGCTCCTCGCCCGCCGAGGTCCTCGTCTACCTGGACGAGGACCTCTCCACCGACCTCGCCGCCCTGCCGCCGCTGGTGGCGCCGCTGCTCTCCGGCCACTCCGACCTCGCGATCGGCACCCGGCTGGGGAGGAGCGCGCGCGTCACCCGCGGCGGCAGGCGCGAGTTCATCTCCCGCAGCTACAACCTGCTGCTGCGCCGCACGATGTCGGTCGGGTTCACCGATGCGCAGTGCGGCTTCAAGGCCATCCGCCGGGACGTCGCCCAGCGCCTCCTCCCGCTCGTGGAGGACGACGGCTGGTTCTTCGACACCGAGCTGCTGATCCTCGCCGAGCGCGCCGGGCTGCGCATCCACGAGATCCCTGTCGACTGGGTGGACGACCCGCACAGCTCGGTGGACATCGTGCGAACCGCCCGCGAAGACCTCAAGGGGATGCTGCGTGTCGGCACGAACATCGCGCGCGGCCGCATCCCGATCGAGGCCGTCTACGCGGAGCTCGGGAGGCGGCCGTTCGCGCCGCCGACGCCGCCGAGCTTCTTCGGCCAAGTCGTGCGGTTCGCGATCGTCGGGGTCCTCTCGACAGCGGCGTACGCCCTGCTGTACCTGCTGCTGTCCGGAGTGCTCGGCGGCCAGGCGGCGAACTTCGCGGCCCTCCTGCTGACGGCGATCGCCAACATCTGGGCCAACCGGCGCTTCACGTTCGGCGTGCGCGGGCGGCCCGGGATGGTGCGGCACCAGTTCCAGGGACTGGTGGTGTTCGGGATCGCCTCGGCGCTGACCAGCGGGTCGCTCGCTGTGCTGCACGCCACGGCGCCCGGCGCGCCCGCCCGGGTCGAGCTGATCGTGCTCACGGCGGCGAACCTGCTCGCCACGCTCGTTCGGTTCGTGCTGCTGCGGCTGTGGGTGTTCCGGGCGGGGAGGCGGCAGGCGGCAGCCGAGACTGCTATGCCGACCGCCGCGCCGGCCGCGCAGACCGCAGCCCTCGTCCTCGTCCCGACCGAAACGGAGAAGTGATCATGTCCGTCACGACCGCACCCAGCCCGACCACCTCCAGCCCACCTGTTCCTCCTGGCGCCGCGACCGCCTCCACCTCCCCGCCCTCGCGCTTCCGGACCTGGCTGCGCCGCCTCGTGCGCGGTAGGGAGGGCGCCGCCGCCTGGGAGCGCCCGGCGCTGCTCGGCCTGCTGGCCGTCACCGCCCTCCTCTATCTCTGGGACCTCGCCGCGAGCGGCTGGGCCAACTCCTTCTACTCGGCCGCGGTGCAGGCGGGCTCGGTGAACTGGGAGGCCTTCTTCTACGGCTCCAGTGACGCCGCGAACTCGATCACCGTCGACAAGCCGCCCGCGAGCCTCTGGATCATGGCGCTCTCGGTGCGGATCTTCGGCCTCAGCTCGTGGAGCATCCTCGTGCCGGAGGCGCTGATGGGCGTCGCGACAGTGTGGCTCGTCTACCTGATCGTGCGCCGCAACTTCAGCGCGCAGACGGCGCTGCTCGCGGGCGGCGTGCTGGCGGTGACCCCGGTGGCGGCGCTGATGTTCCGGTTCGACAACCCGGACGCGCTGCTCGTGCTGCTGCTGACGCTGGCGACCTACCTGACCCTGCGCGGCATCGAATCCGGGCGCATCCGCTGGGTGATCTGGGCGGGGGTCGCTGTCGGCTTCGGGTTCCTGACCAAGCAGCTCCAGGCGTTCCTCATCCTCCCGGTGCTCGCAGGGGTCTACCTGGCCGCGGCGCGGATCTCCTGGACGAAGCGGCTCGGCCACCTGTTCGCGGCGCTCGGCGCTGTGGTCGTCGCGGCCGGCTGGTGGGTCGCGATCGTCCAGCTCGTCCCCGCCTCGCTGCGGCCCTACATCGGCGGCTCGCAGACCAACAGCTTCCTGGAGCTGACCTTCGGCTACAACGGGCTCGGCCGCCTCACCGGCAACGAGACCGGCAGCGTCACCGGCGCCCGGGGAGGCGCGACGGGAGGCGCGACGGGAGGCGGGATGTGGGGAGCCACCGGCATCCTGCGCCTGTTCGAGAACGAGGTCGGCGGCCAGATCGCCTGGCTGCTCCCGGCGGCGCTCGTGCTGTTCGTCGTGGCGCTCGTGCTCGGCAGGCGGATGGCCCGCACCGACGCCCGCCGCGCGACCCTCCTGCTGTTCGGCGGCTGGCTGATCGTCACCGCGGTGGCGTTCTCGTTCATGGCCGGCATCTTCCACGCGTACTACACGGTCGCGCTGGCCCCTGCACTCGCCGGCGTCGTCGCGATCGGCGCCTCGGCGGTCTGGGGAGCCCGCGACCGGCTGTGGGTGCGCATCCTCTCCGCCGTGACCGTGCTCGGCACGGCGGTGTGGGCGTGGGTGCTGCTCGACCGCGCGACCTCCTGGCTCCCGTGGCTGAAGGTGGTCGTCCTCCTCGTCGCGCTCGCGGCGGCCGTGCTGCTGCTCCTTCCCCCGCGCAGCCGGGCGCTGTCGGGCGCGACCATCGCCGCGACGCTGGTGGCGGCGCTGCTCGCACCGACGGCGTACACGCTGCAGACGGTGACCACGGGGCACAGCGGGTCGATCGTGACCGCGGGGCCGACCGTGGCGGGGGCGATGGGCGGGCCCGGCGGCGGCCGCGGGTTCGGCGGGGCGCCGGGCGGTGCGGGGCAGGGGGCGCCGGGTGGGCTCGGGCAAGGCGGGTTCGCCGGCGGGAATGCTGCTCCAGGTGGGACCGGGGGGACCGCTGGCGGCACTGGTGGCGCGACCGGGGGGACCACCGGCACGCAGGGCGGAGCAGGCGGCACCACCGGCACTCCCGGCACCGCGGGCGGCGGCGGGATGGGCGGCCTCCTCGGCTCCAGCACCGTCAGCTCCCAGCTCAGCGCCCTCCTGAAGGCGAACGCCTCCTCCTACACCTGGGTGGCGGCGGCGATCGGCTCCAACTCCGCCGCGGGCTACCAGCTCGCGACCCAGGAGGCCGTCATGCCGATCGGCGGCTTCAACGGCTCCGACCCCTCGCCAACGCTGGCGCAGTTCGAGCAGTACGTGAAGGAAGGAAAGGTCCACTACTTCATCGCCGGCGGGGTCGGCCAGGCCAACGGCGGGAGCAGCGCCTCCAGCGCCATCGCCTCCTGGGTCGAGAAGAACTTCACCGCGACGACAGTGGGAGGTGTCACCCTCTACGACCTCACGAAGTGACCGAGGTCCCGCCGAAGGGCACGCAAACGCCCCTAAAACGCCGTTTTAGGGGCGTATACGTGCCCTTCGGCACCGATTTCGTGCGTCTTGGATGCGGTTGGCGGGCGATCATCGGCGATTGGCTGCGGATGAGCGGCGGATGTCGGTGGTCCGCGCCAGGATGGTCCGGTGACCGATAGCGCCCCCTCCGCCACGCGCGTGTCCTCGGCTGAGCCTGTCGAGCACCGCGGGCACCTCGGGGTGGCCGGCGGCACGGCGCTCTACGTCGCGGCCGTCCTCGGCACGGGCATCCTCGTCCTCCCCGCGCTCGCCGCCGCCGCGGCCGGGCCAGGCGCCATCCTCGCGGTCGCCGCCCTCGCACTCATCTCCGTGCCGCTGGCCGCGACGTTCGCCGCGCTGGCCCGCCGTCACCCGGACGCCGGCGGCGTCGCGACGTTCGCCCGCCGCGCCTTCGGCCCGACCTCCGCGCGGATCGTCAGCTACTGGTTCTTCTTCGGCACCCCGATCGGCGCGCCCATCGCCGCGCTGATGACCGCGCGCTACGTCGTGGCCGTGATCGGCGGCGACGCCGTGCAGACCGTCGTTATCGCGGTCGCCCTGATGGTCGTTCCCGTCGCGGTGACCGCATTCGGCGTCCGGTTCGCCGCGTCCGTCCAGCTCGTGCTCTCCGGGGCGCTCATCGCCGTGCTCGTCTTCGTCCTCGCCGCCGCCGCGCCGCACGCGCGCGCCGGGAACCTCCAGCCCCTGCTCCCGCACGGCTGGTCGGGCGTCGGGCTCGCGATGAGCCTCTACATCTGGGCGTTCGCCGGGTGGGAGGCCGTCGCCGGCATCGGCGGCGAGTTCCGCAACCCGCGGCGCGACATCCCGCGCGCGACCGCGCTGGCGCTGGTGATCGTGTCGGTCGCCTACCTCGCGATCCAGACCGTCACCGTCGCCGTGCTGGGCGGCCGCGCCGCCACATCCGCCGTCCCGCTGCTCGACCTCGTGTCGGTCGCGACCGGCTCCGGCGGCGGCATCGTCGTCGCGGTCATCGCCGCGATCGTCGTCACGGGGGTCTTCAACGCCTACCTCGCCGCCTTCAGCAAGCTGGGCGCTGCGATGGGCCGCGACGGCGACCTCCCCGCCTGGTTCGGCCGCGGCGCCGAGAACGGCGCCGTCGCGCGCCGCGGGCTCCTGCTGTCGGCGGTGGTCATGGCGCTGTACTCGGTGGTGGTGCTGGCCAGCGGCGACCTCCAGCCGTTCATCCTCGTGCACACAAGCATCGCGGCGGCCGTCTACGGGCTGGGCGTCGCGAGCGCGATCGTCCTGCTGCCGACCCGCTCGCCGGGGTGGTGGATGGCGGTGCTGTCGGTCGTGTTCGCGGCGGGGCTGCTGGTGCTGGCGGGCTGGCACCTGGTGTTCCCGGCCGGGATCGCGGTGATCGCGGTGCTCGTCGGGGTCGTCGCGCGCCGGAGGACGCGCCGCCGCGGGTGAGCCGCGCGGACGCGCCGCAGCACGGCGCCGTCGCGGATAATGGGGCGGTGCCCCACGATCCTGCGGTCCGCGCCGCGAGCATCCGCGACGTCGCGCTGCTCGCCGGCGTCTCGCACCAGACGGTGTCCCGGGTCATCAACGACCACCCGAGCATCCGGGACTCCACCCGGCAGCGCGTCCTCGACGCGATGGGGCAGCTCCAGTACCGCCCCAACCGGGCGGCGCGGGCGCTCGTCACCGCGCGGTCGCGCACCCTCGGCGTGCTCTCCACCACCGCTGCCGCCCTCTACGGGCCGGTGTCGAGCATCAACGCCGTCCAGGGCGCCGCTCGCGACGCCGGGTACTACCTCGCGGTCGCCCAGATACCCGAGCTGACCGACGCGGGGATCGCCGCGGCGCTCGACCACCTGCTGGCGCAAGCGGTGGAGGGCATCATCGTCATCGCGCCGCAGGACCTGGTGCTGGAGCACATCTCGACCGCTCGCATCGGCGTCCCGTACGTCACGCTCCAGGGCGGTTCGGAGTACGTCGAGCGCGAGCTGACGGTCGACCAGGAGGCCGGGGCGCGCGCGGCGACCGCGCACCTGATCGGGCTCGGTCACCGGCGCATCCTCCACATCACCGGGCCCCTCGCGTGGTTCGAGGCGCAGGCGCGCGTCTCCGGCTACAGCCACGAACTGCAGGCCGCGGGCCTGGCGGCGCCGGCGCTGCTGGAGGGCGACTGGTCCGCCGAGTCCGGATACCGGGCTGCGCAGTCCTTCGTGCGGGATCCCGAGACCACGGCGGTGTTCGCGTCGAACGACCAGATGGCGCTCGGGGTGTACCACGCTGCCCGCGAGGCCGGCCGGCGCATCCCGGAGGACCTGAGCGTCGTCGGCTTCGACGACATCCCGGAGGCGGCGCACTTCTGGCCGCCGCTGACCACCGTCCTCCAGGACTTCACCGAGCTCGGCCGCCGCAGCGTAGAACGCCTGGTCGCCGAGATCGAGGGCGGCGAGGTGCCGGGGCCCGCCAGCCTGCTGCCGGAGCTGATCGTCCGCGAGTCGACGGCGGCTCCCGGAAGTGCCGGGAGGCCCGGCGGATGAGCACCGACGAGCGTCGCCCGGCCACCGCCGGGCGCCTAACCAAGCCGGAGGGCGTGCTCGCGCCGCGCTACCGCTGGGTGAGCATCGGCATGTGCCTGCTCGTCACGCTGGCGGCCTTCGAGGCGCTCGCGGTGACGACGATCATGCCCACCGTCAGCCACCAGCTCCACGGCGCCGGACTCTACGCCTTCGCGTTCGCCGGACCGCTCGCCGTCGGGGTCGTCGGCATGGTCGTGGCCGGGACCTGGTGCGACCGCGGCAACCCCCGGACGGTGCTGTTCGCGTCGGTCGGGCTGTTCGCGACCGGCCTCATCCTGGCCGGCCTCGCGCCGACGATGGGACTGTTCGTGACCGGACGGCTCGTGCACGGGCTCGGCGGCGGCGCGCTCACCGTGGCGCTCTACGTGATCGTCGCACGCGTCTACCCGCCGCGGCTGCACGCCCGCATCTTCGCCGGTTTCGCCGCCGCGTGGGTCATCCCGTCGCTGATCGGCCCGGTGATCGCGGGCGCCGTCGCCGAGACGGTCGGCTGGCGCTGGGTGTTCCTCGGTGTCGTGGCGCTGGTCGTCCTCGCGATGCTCATGGTCGTGCCCGCGATGCGCGGACTGCATGCGCCCGCCCAGCGCCCGGAGGGAGGCCGGCGGGAGCTGGCGCGCGCCGGGCTGGCAACGCTCGTGGCGGTCGCGGTCCTCGCCCTCACGCTCGCCGCGGAGGCGCGCGGACCCGTCCAGTGGCTGGTCCCGGTGTTCGCGGCGGCGGGTGCGGTCGCCGCGCTGCGGCCCCTGATCCCGGCGGGCACGCTGCTCGCGCGCCGCGGCCTCCCGAGCGTCGTCCTGCTGCGGGCGATCGTCGCCGGGACGTTCTTCTCGGCGGAGGTCTACGTCCCGTTGCTGATGGTGACGCAGTACGGCGCGTCCCCGGCCGTCGCGGGCCTCGCGCTCACCGCCGCGGGCCTGAGCTGGGCCGCGGCCTCCTGGGCGCAGGGCCGGTTCCCTTCCATCGGCCACCGCCTCGCCGCGCGCCTCGGCGCCCTCGGCCTGACCATCGCGATCGCCTCGCTGCTGGTGACCGTGCTGACCGGCGCGTCCCCGGTGCTCGTGGTCGTCGGCTGGACGTTCGCCGGCGCCGGGATGGGGATCCTCTACCCGCGCCTCGGGGTCCTCACCCTGCAGTACTCGACCCCCGCCGACCAGGGCTTCAACAGCTCGGCCCTGTCGATCGCGGACTCCACCGGCTCGGCCATCGCCCTGGCCACGACGGCGATCGCGTTCTCGGCGCTTGGCGGCGCGGCGTCACCGGCCGCGTTCGCCGGGGTGTTCGCCGTGAACGGCGTCCTGTGCCTCGCCGCCTGGCTGTGCGGCGGCCGCATCGTGCGCGACTGATCCCCCCGCCACCTCCGCCCGCACCGCGCCCGCCCCAAGCCGACCCCAACGGAGGACATTCCCTGGCCAGGCAGCCCGATCTCCTCCGTTGACCGCCTTTTCGACCCGTTGGGGCCGGATGTCCTCCGTTACCAACGGCCCCCGAAACCGTCCCTCACGGAACGCTCGGCGCCGCCTCCCCGGTGTCCCCAGCCTCACCGGCCCCGGCCTCCCCACGCGCCCCCGCCGAGTCCGACGGGTCGTCCTGCCGCCGGCTCGCCAGCAGGAACGGGATCCCGATCAGCTCGATCGCCCCGCCGATGACGAGCGACGTCCCGTACCCCCACAGGTCGGCCGCGCGCCCCAGCGCCGGCTGGATGACCACGCCGCCGAGGCTCCCGAACAGCGAGTCGAACGACAGAACGGTCGCGCGCTGCTTCGACGGGATCATGTCGTTCAGGTACGCCTGCCGCACCGGGCCAGCCACCGCGAAGACGAAGCCCCAGATCACCAGCAGCACCACCGCGAACCAGAAGAACGCCGTCAGCCCCATCGCCACCAGAATGACGATGCTGGCGAGCGAGGCGCCGATGATCGTCGTCGTCCGCTTGGCGAACAGCCGCCGGAGCCGCGGCGCGAAGATGCCGCCCGCCACCTGCGCGAGCGACAGGATGGCCGCCGCGAGGCCGGCGACCGAGTACGCCTTCGGGTCGCCGTACAGTTCGAGAAGGTACGGCTGGAGCGCGTAGAAGGCGTAGATCCCGACCCCGGACGCGAACGGCGCCGACAGGATGATGTAGCGCACCGAACGCTTCCGCATCCCGTGCTCGATCGACTGGCTGAGGACGTGCCTGGTCGCCTGGAGGGGGCCCATCGATCTGTCGGGGGTGAAGCCGACGTCACGCATCGCAATGAACGCGAACACGAACATCCCCACGAGCACGCCCGCGCGCAACAGGAACGGCACCCCGAGGTTCGTCACCTGCGCGATCACCCCGCCCAGCACGGACCCGGCGAACATCGCCGCCCCGGTGACGACGAGCGCGCGACCGAAGACGGACTCCAGGCTCCCGGTGTACCCCGTGTACGCGAGCGCGTCGACCAGCCACGCGTCCGTCGCGCCGGAGAAGAAGGTGAAACCGAGCCCAAGCAGCATGGAGGCCACTGCCCACCAGAAGAACGGCGCGTGCCACAGCCAGAGCAGCCAGTACAGCACGGTCGACAGCGACAGGGTGATCGTGCCGAGCAGGTAGGAGGCGCGGCGACCGATGGTGTCGGCGACGACACCGGTGGGGATCTCGAAGATGACCATCCCAGCCGTGAAGAAGGCGTTCGCGGCGAACGCCTCGAAGTTGGTCAGCCCGGCATCGAGCAGGAACAGGGTGTTGATGCCCCAGATGAACGACGCGGCCAGGGTGTTGCCGAGGAGCAGGGTGAGGTAGACGGTCTGGACCCGGCGGGGTGACGGGTTCATGGTCGGGGTTCGGATGGTGCGTTCATGGGCAGCATCATCGTCCTCTCGGTGGCGGGATGCCAGAGGCCGTCGCCCGAACTGTGCCAGGGTGGTGCTGATGAGCACCGTCGTCTTCGCCCCCGACTCCTTCAAGGGCTCCGCGACGGCCGCGGAGGTGGCATCGGCGCTCGCCGCGGGATGGTCGTCGGTGCGCCCGGACGACCGCGTCGTCCTCGCGCCGATGGCGGACGGCGGCGAAGGCACGCTCGACGCGTTCGAGGTGGCGGTGCCCGGGTCCGCCCGCCGGCCCGTGCGCGTGACCGGACCGGACGGCGCCCCGCGGGACGCGAGCTGGCTCCTGCTGCCGGACGGGAGGGCCGTCGTCGAGCTGGCCGAGACCAGTGGGATCGGGCTGATGCCGACGCTCGCGCCCTTCGACGCCCAGACGACCGGGTTCGGCCAGGCGATCGCGGCCGCCCTGGACGCCGGCGCGACCGGACTGCTCCTCGCGATCGGCGGCAGCGCCTCCACGGACGGGGGAGCCGGGATGCTGTCGGCGCTCGGTGCGCGGCTGCTCGATGCGGCCGGGGATGACGTCGTTCCGGGGAATCGCGGCCTCGCCGGACTCCGCCGGGCCGAGCTGAGGACGCTGAGAGGACTACCCGCGGGAGGCGCGCGCGTCCTGAGCGACGTGACGAGCCCGCTGCTCGGACCGGACGGCGCGGCGGCGATGTTCGGACCGCAGAAGGGCGCGGGTCCGGGGGATCTGCCCGTGTTGGAGGCCGGTCTCGCCCGGTTCGCCGACGTGCTGCGGGAGGCCGGCGTCACCGTCGACCCCGCCACGCCCGGAGCCGGCGCAGCGGGCGGAACCGGCTTCGGCCTGCTCGCCTGGGGCGCGACGATCGCGCCGGGCTCGGCGGCGGTCGGGGATGCGCTCGGGCTGCCCGCGGCGGTGGCCGGTGCGGATGCCGTGGTGACGGGCGAAGGCCGGTACGACGACCAGTCGGCGGCGGGCAAGGTCCCGGAGTACGTGGCAGGGCTGGCTGCGGCCGCCGGGATCCCCGCGCTGCTGGCCGCCGGCTCGATCGCGGCGCAGCCGCGCGGCTTCGCCGGCGCGGTGTCGCTCACCGAACTCGCGGGCGACTCCGCGGCCGCCATCGCGGACCCGCTCCGCTGGGCCGCGGCCGCCGGCGCTGAGCTCGCCCGGCGCGCCTGAACCGCCGCCGCCAACGGAGGAGTTCAGCCCGCCCATCCCCTTCTACAACAGCTAACGGAGGACATCGGCGCGCGCAGCCGCACACTCTCCTCCGCTCGCAACGCGACCCCCGGGTCGAACGCAACGGAGGAGATCGGGCCGCCCAGGGCCTCGATCTCCTCCGTTGACTGCTCTTTCGGCCGGGTGGAGCCTGGATGTCCTCCGGTAGCGACTACGGGAGGTACTGCCCGCGCTGCTCCCGGATCACCGGCCGCGTGTCCACCGCCAGCGGCGGCGCCGCCTCCACGGTCCACGACGGCCGCGAGCCCGTCAGCGCCCACGCCGCCTGCACGGCTCCGCCGTCGGCGACGTACTCGCCCGGCGCCGGCACGACGACCGGCGCCCCGAACACCTGCGCCGCGATGGCAGCGACGGCGGGGTTCTGCGCCGCTCCGCCGATCAGCAGGATGCGCTTCTCCCTCACCCCGACCGCCCGCACGGCGTCGAGTCCGTCGGCGAGGCCGCACAGCATCCCCTCGATGGCCGCGCGCGCGAACGTCGCCGGGCGCGTGCTCGCGATGGTGAGCCCGTGGAGGCTCGCTTTCGCGTCCGGGAGGTTCGGCGTGCGCTCGCCCTCGAAGTACGGGACGAGCACGACGCCCTCCGCGCCGGGCTCCACCGACAGGGCGAGGTCGGCGAGGGCGTCGAAGTCCACCGAGAGGAGGTCCGCGATCGAGCTCAGGACGCGGGCCGCGTTGAGCGTCGCGATGAGGGGGAGGCGGAGGCCGCTGGCGTCGGCGAATCCGGCGACAGTTCCTGTCGCGTCCGCGATGGGGGCGTCGGTCACGGCGAAGACGGTGCCGCTGGTGCCGATGGACACGACCACGTCGCCGTCCGCGGCGCCGAGACCGAGGGCCGCGCCCGCGTTGTCGCCGGCGCCGGGGCCGACGAGGACGCCGTCCGGGGTGCGACCGGCGGAGTCCGCCGGGCCGAGCACGCGGGGGAGGATGACCGCATCGGGATTCGAGCCCGGAGTCCCGGCCTCCCGCCCCGCACGCCCGAGCGCCCGCTCGAACAGCTCGAAATCGTACGCCCCGGTCCCCGCGCTCCAGTACGCCGTCCCGCTCGCGTCCGAGCGGTCCGTCGTCAGCGCCTCCAGGTCCGGCCCGAGCGGGCTCTCGTCCGCCGGGCCGTAGCCGAGCAGGCGCCAGGTCAGCCAGTCGTGGGGGAGCGCGACCGCCGCCACTCGTGCCGCGTTCGCCGGTTCTGCATCCCGCATCCAGCGCAGCTTGGTCGCAGTGAAGGACGCCACCGGAACGACCCCGACCCGCTCCGCATACGCCTCCGCGCCGACCTCGGCGATCAGGTCGCGGGCGGCCTTGGCGCTGCGGGTGTCGTTCCAGAGCAGGGCGTCGCGGATGACGCGGCCCTCCGCGTCCAGCACCACCATGCCGTGCTGCTGGCCGGCGACGGAGATCGCGGCCACGTCGGCGAGGCCGCCCGCGGCCTCCAGCGCCGAGCGCAGCGCACCCCACCACGCGGCCGGGTCGACCTCCGTGCCGTCCGGGTGCGCGGCCCGGCCGGTGCGCACCAGCGCGCCGGTCTCCAGGTCGCGCACGACCACCTTGCAGCTCTGCGTCGACGAGTCGACTCCCGCGACCAACGTCACGAACTCACCTCACTTCTCAAGAATCAGCCAGCGAGGGGCACGTCGTTGTCACTTTCCATGCGGAAAAGCGACAACGACGTGCCCCTCGGCGACAACGGGTTGCGTCAGCCGCGGGCGCCGATGAGGTGCTCGAGGGCGAGCTGCTGCAGGCGCACGAAGCCGAAGCCCTTGCCGCCGAAGTAGGCGCTCGCGTCGAAGTCCTCGTACGCGCTGCGGTCGGCGAGCAGGTCGTCGTAGCTCTCGCCCGCGCCGAGCGTCGGCCGGGACAGCTCGGTCACACGGGAGGCCTCCAGCGCCGCCTGCACCTCGGGGTCGGCGCGGAACGCCGCCGCCCGCTCCTTCAGCAGCAGGTAGGTGCGCATGTTCGCGGCGGCCGAGTCCCACACGCCGGTGATGTCCTCGGTGCGCGACGGCTTGTAGTCGAAGTGGCGCGGGCCGTCGTAGGCCTGGCCGCCGTTGGGGCCGCCGTTCTCGAGCAGGTCGACGAGGGCGAAGGCGTTCTGGAGGTCGCCGTGGCCGAACACGAGGTCCTGGTCGTACTTGATGCCGCGCTGGCCGTTGAGGTCGATGTGGAAGAGCTTGCCGTGGTACAGCGCCTGGGCGATGCCGGCGGCGAAGTTCAGGCCTGCCATCTGCTCGTGGCCGACCTCGGGGTTCAGGCCGACGAGCTCCGGGCGCTCCAGCGAGTTGATGAAGGCGAGGGCGTGGCCGACGGTCGGCAGCAGGATGTCGCCGCGCGGCTCGTTCGGCTTCGGCTCGATCGCGAAGCGGATGTCGTAGCCCTTGTCGGTGACGTAGTCGCCGAGCAGGTTGACGGCCTCCCGGTAGCGCTCGAGCGCGGCCTGGATGTTCTTGGCCGAGTCGTACTCCGCGCCCTCGCGGCCGCCCCACATCACGAACGTCTTGGCGCCGAGCTCGGCGGCCAGGTCGAGGTTGCGGAGCACCTTGCGCAGCGCGAAGCGGCGGACGGCGCGGTCGTTGGAGGTGAAGCCGCCGTCCTTGAAGACGGGCGCGCTGAACAGGTTGGTGGTGACCATCGGCACGATCACGCCGGTGTCGGAGAGCACCTGCGTGAGGCGGTCGATCTGCTTCTGGCGCTCGGCGTCGGTCGAGCCGAAGGCGAAGAGGTCGTCGTCGTGGAAGGTGAGGCCGTAGGCGCCCAGCTCGCTGAGCTTGGTCACCGCCTCCACCACGTCGAGCTGGGGCCGGGTCGGGCCGCCGAACGGGTCGGTGCCGTTGTAGCCGATGGTCCACAGACCGAACGAGAACTTGTCGGCGCGGGTGGGGGTGAGGCTCATGGAAGGTTCCTTCAGCGTCGTCGATGATTTGTTGTTTCGATAAACTTATACCAGGCCCGACGCCCGAGCGCCACTCCGATCAGATACGCGCTGCGAGCCAGGCGGCCTGCTTGTGCCAGTGCGCCGCCTGCCCGCCCTCGTGGTCGTTGAACGGGTACACCTCGATCGCGCGGTCCGCGGCGGCGAGGTGGTTGTACGCCGCGAACGTCGTGGACGGCGGCACCACCGTGTCCATCAGCGCCACCGAGAACAGCGACGGCGCGTGGATGCGGCGGGCGAAGTTCACGCCGTCGAGGTACGACAGCGTGCGGAAGGCCGTCTCGACCGCGTCGCGGTGCACCGACAGGTAGGTGGCCAGCTCCCGGAACGGTCCGTCGGCCGCGACCTCCGCGCCGCGGCGGTACGCGCAGAGGAACGCGACATCCGGCAGCACCGCCTGCACGTCCGCCAGCGCGCCCGCGGCGAGGGCGATCCCGCCGCCCTGGCTGCCGCCGGTCACGGCGATCCGCGCCGGGTCGACGAACGGCAGCGCGCGGGCCGCGTCGACGGCGCGCACCGCGTCGGTGAACACACGGCGGTAGTAGTGCTCGCGGGGGTCGTGGATGCCGCGGGTCATGAACCCGGGGGTCGCCGGCCCAGAGCCGTGCGGGTCGGCGGTGCCGCCTCCCGTGCCCCAGCCGCTGCCCTGGCCGCGGGTGTCCATGAACACGTGCACGTAGCCGGCGAGCGCCCAGTCGACGTTCTCGCCGGCGAGGCCGCGGCCGCCGCCGTAGCCCTGGTACTGCACGACCGCGGGGAGCGGGCCGTCCGCGTGCAGCGGGCGCGAGACCCAGGCGCGCACGGGCTCTCCGGCGAAGCCGGGGAAGGTCAGGTCTTCCACGATGAGCTGCGTGACGGGCGTCGTCGCGGGCACCAGGACCACCTCGCCGCCGGCCGCGCGGGACTCCGCGAGGGTCGACTCCCAGAAAGCGTCGAAGTCGGCGGGCTCCTCGACCTCCGGGCGGAAGTCGGCCAGTTCGGCGAGGGTGAGGTCGGTGAGCGGCATGGGTCTCCTCGGGAGGGCGGGTGCGGGGATCGGCGCGGAAGCCTGGCCGACATTGTGGCACAGTGTCTCCATGCCAGAACCGACCGCGCCGAGCCGTCCGACGCTGGAGGCGATCGCGCAGCAGGCGTCCGTGTCGCTGTCCACGGTGTCGAAGGTGCTGAACGGCCGGCCGGGGGTCTCCGCGCCCACCCGCGCGCGCGTCGAGGAGCTGCTGCACCACTCCGGCTACGCGCGGCGGGGCCCTGATCCGGAGCGCGGCGAGCTGGTCGAGCTGGTCGTGACCGACCTGGTGAGCGAGTGGTCGGTGGAGATCATCCGCGGCGTCGAGCGGATCACGCGGGAGGCCGGCTTCGTGCTCGCGCTGTCCGCCCTCGGCGACCATCTCGAGCCGGGGCGCGACTGGATCACCGGCGTGCTCAGCCGGAAGCCGGTCGCGGTGATCCTGCAGTTCTCGAATCTGACGGCCGAGCACCGGCAGCAGTTGCGTACCCGCAACATCCCGTTCGTGGTCGTGGACCCGGCGGGCGACCCGCCGCCGGACGTCCCCGCGATCGGCGCCACCAACTGGGCGGGCGGCGTCGCGGCGACCCGGCACCTGCTCGGGCTCGGCCACACCAGGATCGCGGTCGTCTCCGGGCCGCCCGACCTGACGTGCTCGCGCGCCCGCGTCGCCGGGTTCCAGTCGGCGCTGGCGGAGGCCGGCCTCCAATTCGACCCGCGGCTGGCCGGCGTCGGCGACTTCAGCCGTGCGGACGGGGAGCGCGAGGCGCGCCGACTGCTCGAGAAGGCCGACCGCCCCACCGCGATCGTCTGCGGCAACGACCTCCAGGCGCTCGGGGCGATGGATGCGGCGTTCGCGCTCGGGCTGGACGTGCCGCGGGATGTGTCGATCGTCGGCTTCGACGACGTGCCGCCGGCCTCCTGGGCGCGGCCGGCGCTCACGACGATCCGCCAGCCGCTGCAGGAGATGGCGGAGGAGGCGACGCGCACCGCGCTGCGCCTGCGCGCCGGAGCCGTCGAGAACGCCCGGCTGGAGCTGGCGACTTCGCTCGTCGTGCGCGACTCCACCGCGGCGCCGCCCGTGCGCTGACGCGACGAAAGTTTTCCAAGCTCGGCGAGAAACTTGCGGGTTGAAAATCCCGTCGTTAGCGTCCACCAGGACAACACGCGAAGGAGCGGCACGATGACTTCAGCGGCACGCGAGCTGCGGGTGGCGATGGTCGGCTACGGATTCATGGGCGCGGCCCACTCCCAGGGCTGGCGGGTCGCGCCCCGGTTCTTCGACCTCGCCGCCGAGCCGGTCATGTCCACGATCGTCGGACGCGACCGGGAGCGGGTGGAGGCCGCCCGCGCGAAGTTCGGCTGGCAGCATGCGGAGACCGACTGGCGGCGCGCGGTCGAGGACTCGGACATCGACGTGATCGACATCTGCTCGCCCGGCGCCTCGCACGCCCAGATCGCCATCGCCGCGCTGGAGGCGGGCAAGCACGTGCTCTGCGAGAAGCCTCTCGCCAACACGGTCGCCGAGGCGGAGGCGATGGTCGCCGCCGCCGAGCGCGCGGCCGGGCGCGGCGTCCGCTCGATGGTGGGCTTCAGCTACCGCCGGGTCCCCGCGATCGGCTACGCGCGCCGCCTGGTACAGGAGGGCCGCCTCGGCGCGATCCGCCAGGTGCGCGCCCTCTACTTGCAGGACTGGCTGAGCGACGAGAACGGCCCGATGACCTGGCGGCTCGACAAGGAGGCCGCGGGCTCCGGCTCGCTCGGCGACATCGGCGCCCACGCGATCGACCTGGTCGAGCACCTGACCGGCTCCCGGCTGTCGTCGGTGTCCGGCACGCTCGCCACGTTCGTGGAGGAGCGGCCGCTGCTCGGTGAGACGGTCGGGCTGTCCGGCACGGCCTCCGGCGAGCGCGGCCGGGTGACCGTGGACGACGCCGCCTGGTTCACCGCGCGCCTGGGCGGCGGCGCGGCGGCAGGTGCGATCGGCGCGTTCGAGGCGACCCGCTACGCGACGGGCCGCAAGAACGCGCTGCGGATCGAGCTGAGCGGCTCCCGCGGCGCGATCGCCTTCGACCTGGAGGCGATGAACGAGCTCCAGTTCTACGACGCCACCGCCCCGGCCGGAGAGCAGGGCTTCACCCGGATCATCGTGACCGAGCCGGAGCATCCCTACATGGCCAACTGGTGGCCCACCGGGCACGCGATCGGCTACGAGCACGCCTTCAGCCACCAGATCAAGGACTTCGTCGACGCCGTCACGAGCGGCGAGGACCCCGAGCCGTCCTTCGCCGACGGCCTCCACGTCCAGCGCGTGCTCGACGCTGTCCAGCGCTCCGCCGCCTCCGGCAGCGCCTGGACCCCCACCCTGACCCCCTGACCCCCGCCGAGAAGGCGCAAACTACCCCGAAAAGCGCCGAGTGGGCGGACTATCCGCCTCCTCGGCACCCGGAAGGAACCCCATGACCAGACAAGCTCTCGTCGTCCGCGGCGGCTGGGACGGGCACATGCCCGTCGAGACCACCGACCTCTTCATCCCGTTCCTGGAGGAGAACGGCTTCGCCGTGCGGGTGGAGGAGAGCCCCGCCGTCTATACCGACGACGCGTTCATGGACACGGTCGACCTCGTCCTCCAGATCAACACGATGAGCACCATCGAGCGGGAGGAGTTCGCCGGCCTGCAGCGCGCGATCCTGAACGGCACGGGGATGGGCGGCTGGCACGGCGGCATCGCCGACTCGTACCGGGACAACGCCGACTACCTGCACATGATCGGCGGCCAGTTCGCGCACCACGCGGGCAAGGACCCGGCGGAGCGCACCGGCGAGCAGTCGGACAACTACCTCCCGTACACCGTGAACATCACCGAGTACGGCGCCTCCCACCCGATCACGGAGGGCATCGCGGACTTCGACCTCGAGACCGAGCAGTACTGGGTGCTGAGCGACGAGTACAACGACGTCCTGGCCACGACGACGCAGACCGTGCGGCCGTGGGACGCCTGGAACCGCCCGGTCACCGCGCCCGCGATCTGGACGCGGCAGTGGGGCAAGGGCCGCATCTTCGTCTCCGCCCCCGGCCACCGGCTGGAGATCGTGGAGTCCCGGCCGGTGCGCACGATCATCGAGCGGGGGCTGCTGTGGGCCGCGCGCTGAACGTCGGGGTCGTCGGCATCGGCGTCATCTCGGCGCAGTACTTCGCGGAGTTCCCGAAGCTGCCGAACCTGCGGCTGCGCTCGGTCGCCGACCTCGACCTCGACCGCGCGCGTGCCGTCGCGGCCGGCCAGGGCGTCGAGGCGATGACCGTGGACGAGCTCCTCGCGCATCCCGAGGTGGATGTCGTGCTCAACCTGACCATCCCGCTCGCCCACGCGGACATCGCGTTGCGCGCGCTCGCCGCGGGCAAGCACGTCTACGGCGAGAAGCCGCTCGCTCTCACGACGGCGGAGGCGGCGCCGGTGCTCGCGGACGCGGCCTCGCGCGGACTGCGGGTGGGTTGCGCGCCGGACACGGTGCTCGGCACCGGCATCCAGACCGCGCGCGCCGTGCTCGACGATGGCAGGATCGGCGTGCCGCTCGGCGCCGCCGTGGCGTGGACGGCGCCCGGTCACGAGCTGTGGCATCCGGCGCCCGCGTTCTACTACCAGCCGGGCGGCGGGCCGCTGTTCGACATGGGGCCGTACTACCTGACCTCGCTCGTGACGTTCTTCGGGCCGGTCGTCCGGGTGTCGGGAACGACGCGGCGCTCGGAGCGCGAGCGCCTTGTCGCTACCGGGCCGAACGCGGGAGCCGCGCTGCCGGTGGACGTGGACACGCACGTCACGGCGATCCTGGAGCACGCCTCCGGAGTGGTCTCGACCGTGACCGTCTCGTTCGAGGTGTGGGCCTCCCGCGTCCCGCTGTTCGAGGTCTACGGAACGGCGGGGACCCTCGCTGTGCCCGACCCGAACCACTTCTCCGACCCGGTGTCGGTCGCGACGGCGGACGGCCGCGAGTTCCGGGAGGTGGAGGTCTCGGGCGGTTACGCCGACGCCGGCCGCGGCTACGGCCTCGCCGACCTGGCCCGCGCGATCGAGACCGGCCGGCCGCACCGCGCCTCGGGGGAGCTCGCCTTCCACGTGCTGGAGATCATGGAGGCCGTGCTCGCCGCGGGCGACCGGCACGAGGTCGTCACGCTGACCTCCACGGTCGATCGGCCGGAGGCGGTGCCGCAGGGGGCAGTGCCGGAGACGTGGTGAGGTCCGTGACGTGGTGAGGTCCGCCGCACCCTCGGACCTGTAATACAGTGACCGGGACCATGAACGGCAGGACGACGGCGGGGACGAACCTCGACACGGTGCGGCGGCACAACCTCTCCGCCGTGCTCGGGATGGTGCACCGCGAGGGCCCGCTGGCGCGCTCGGCACTCACCCAGGCGACCGGCCTCAACCGCTCGACCATCGGCGCGCTCGTCGCCGAGCTGGCCGAGTTCGGGCTGGTGCGCGAGCGCGAGCCGGAGACCAGCAACCGGGTCGGGAGGCCGTCCCCGGTCGTCGCCGCCGACGGCCGGGTCGTCGCGCTCGCCGTGAACCCCGAGGTCGACGCGGTCACGGTCGGCATCGTCGGGCTCGACGCGCAGGTGCACCGCCGGGTGCGCTATCCCACCGGGCATGTGCCGACCGCCGCGGAGGCCGCCGCCATCGCCGCCGCCGTGATCGACGGGCTGCGGCCCGAGCTGGCCGCGGCCTCCCGGGTCGTCGGCGTCGGCGTCGCGGTGCCCGGGCTCGTGCGGGAGGAGGACGGCGTCGTCCGGCTCGCCCCGCACCTGGAGTGGGCGGAGGAGCCGTTCGCGGCCGAGCTCGCGGAGGCGACCGGCTATCCCGTCGCCGCGGCGAACGACGCCAGCCTGGGCGCGAACGCCGAACGGCTGTTCGGCGCGGGCCAGGGCGCGGCCGACCTCGTCTACGTCAACGGCGGCGCGTCCGGCATCGGCGCGGGCGTCATCGTCGGCGGGAGGCCGCTCACCGGCATCAGCGGTTACGCCGGCGAGCTCGGCCACACGCTGGTGAACTCGGCGGGCGTGCGCTGCCACTGCGGCGCGATCGGCTGTCTGGAGACCGAGGTCAGCCAGCGCGCGCTGCTGCGGGTGCTCGGGCTGGCCTCCGCCGACCCGGACGAGCTCTCGCGGGCGCTCGTCTCGGCCGTCTCGGCAGGGGACACGGCCGTGCTCGCCGAGGTGGACCGCCAGCTCGGCTTCCTCGCGACCGCGCTGCGCAACGCGACCAATGTCTTCGACCCGGACCGGATCGTGCTCGGCGGGTTCCTGGGTGCGCTGCACGAGCTCGCGCCCGACCGGCTGCCGGAGCTCGTCGCGTCGCAGGCGCTCGCGGCCTCCGCCGAGACCCTCACCATCACCCGCGCCGCCCTCGGCAGCGACATCCTCCTGATCGGCGCCGCCGAACTCGCCTTCACCCCGCTCCTGGCCGCCCCCTCCGCCCCCTGACCCTCCCCCCGGCCCCGACATTCGGCACGAATGTGGCGTCTCGCCGCGCCAAAGTCGACATTCGGCACGAATGTGGGCGGCGTCCCGCGAAATTGGGGGGATGTGCACGTTCACATTTTGGGGCGGGAGGCTGTAAGCTAAGCAGGCGCCCGCGATCGAATCGATTCGAACGGGCGGCTCCCAGCACCGCGACCCCCTCGCGGTGCTGTCGTTTTGCGTCCAGTGCCGGGCGCGTGCCCCCTCCCCACACGCCCTCCAGCAGAAGGACTCTTTCGTGACCACCGTCGTGCATCCCGGCGACTCGCTCACCGGCCGCCAGCGCTTGGCGTACATCCTGATCCTCGGCGCGCTCACCGCGCTCGGGCCGTTCACGATCGACATGTACCTCCCGGCGCTGCCGACGCTGGAGTCCGACTTCCACGTCTCCACCGCGATGATCCAGCTCACGCTCACGGCGACCACGATCGGGTTCGGCCTCGGCCAGCTCCTGGTCGGCCCGTGGTCGGACAAGATCGGCCGACGGATCCCGCTCATCGCGGCGACCGGCGTCCACATCTTCGCGTGCCTCGCCGCGGCGATCGCGCCGAACGTCGAGCTGCTCGGCATCGCCCGCGCGCTGATGGGCATCGGCGCCGCTGCCGGCGGCGTGGTCGCGATGGCGATGGTCCGCGACCTGTTCGGCGGACGCCCGCTCGTGCGGATGCTCAGCCGGCTCGCGCTCGTCAACGGGCTCGCGCCGGTCCTCGCGCCGGTGCTCGGGTCGTGGCTGCTGCTGGTCATGCCGTGGCGCGGCATCTTCGTCGTACTCGCCTGCTACGGCGTGTTCGTGATCGGGTGCGTGTCGCTGTGGATCGCCGAGACCCTCCCGAAGGCGCGCCGGCATGACGCCGGCCACTCGACGGTCGGCCAGCGCTACCGCTCGGTGCTGAGCGACCGGGTCTTCGTCGGCATCGCGATCGTGGGCGCCGCGAACTTCACCGGCCTGTTCTCGTACCTGTCGGCGAGCCCGTTCATCTTCCAGGGCCTCTACTCGTTCACGCCGCAGGAGTACGGCCTCCTGTTCGCGGTCAACTCGATCGGCATCATCATCGGCGTGCAGTCGGCGGCGCGCCTGACCAAGTACGTCGGGCCGCAGTGGATCCTCGCCGTCTCGACCGTCGTGATGTTCCTGGCGTCGGTCGCGATCGTCGTGCTCGACCAGGCCCACGCCGGGCTGTGGGGCGTGGCGATCCCGCTGTGGTTCTTCATCGCGGCCTGCGGTTTCGGCTTCCCGTGCGTGCAGGTGCTCGCGCTGAACAACCACGGCCACGAGGCCGGGACGGCGGCGAGCCTGCTCGGCGCGCTCAACTTCGGCGCGGCGGGCGTGTTCTCGCCGATCGTCGGCCTGCTCGGCACCGGGAGCGCGGGGCCGATGGGCGCGATGATGGCGATCTGCGCTGCGGTGTCCATCGGGTCGCTGTGGCTGATCGTGCGGCCGCGGACGGTGCCGGCGCTCGCGCACTGAAGCGGCCGCGTGCTCACGGGAGGGCAGCGGGCCGCGCTACCGTGATCCCATGACCGCGACGCCGCCCCTCCACACCGCCGCGCGCATCCAGCGCCGCTGGCCGCTGATCTCGGCGTCGGTGGCCATCGGCCTCGTGCTGCTGCTGGGCGGGATCATCGCATTCCGGCCGACCGAGCCCTTCGCCATCGACCTGAAGTGGATGGCCGAGGTGGTCGAGCACCGGTCGCCGGTGTGGACCGTCCCCGCCCTGTTCTTCAACTGGGTCGGCGGCGGGATCGTGGGCTCGGTGGTGATCCCCGTCGTGATCTTCCTGCTGCTGCTGGCGTTCCGGAGGCCGTGGGGCGCCGGCTTCTTCGCGATCGCGAGCGTCGTGTCGGTGATCTGCGTGCAGGTCCTCAAGCTCACGGTCGGCCGGGCGCGCCCGTCGGAGATCCTGGTGGTCGCCGATCCGGGTTCATTCCCGTCCGGGCATACGGCGAACGCGGCGACGATGGCGGTCGTGTTCGGCATCCTGTTCCCGCGCGTCTGGGTGTGGTGCATTGGCGGCGCGTGGGCGATCCTGATGGCGATCAGCCGCACCTACCTCGGCGCGCACTGGCTGAGCGACACGATCGGCGGCCTCCTGCTCGGCGCCGGCGTCGCGGTCATCGTGTGGGCGCCGCTGGCGTACAAGCTGGCGGAGGAGAGCACGCGGCCGCACCCGTTCTTCCTCAGCGCAGCGGGCCGGGCGAAGACGTAGCCGAAAACGCGTCCAGCGCCCGCATCGCGCCGATCCCCATCCCCACCGCGATCCCGGCGTCACCGGCACTGCGCTCCGACCACGCCGCCGAGAGTCCTGCCCAGGCGAGCGCCCAGCGCAGCATCCGCCGCCGCGCGATCCCGGTCTCCGCCGCGATCACCGCCACCGTGCGCTCGAGCCGACCCGGTGCGAGCGCCACGTCCGCTGACGGATTGCAAAGGATGTTCGCGAAGTCGAAGCCCGGATCGCCGTGGACGTGCTTGGGGTCGATCGCGAGCCAGCCGTCGCCTCCGAAGTCGAGCACGTTGCCGTGGTGGAGGTCGCCGTGCAGCACCACGTCGCCCTCCGGAGAGGCGAGCAGCGCCCGTGCCTCGCCCGCGGCCCGGGCGAACATTCCGTCATGGGCATGCGGTTGCTCGGCGGCGTGCTCGAAGAGCTCGGCGAACCATCGCGGGAGGCCGACCAGGCCGGCCGGTCGCGGCCGGTCGGTCACCGTGTGCAGGCGCAGCGCCGCGCGGCAGAGGACGCGGGTCGCCTCGTCGTCCCCGTCCGGGCCGGAGGCCGCCAGCGACTCCAGCGAGCGCGCTCCCGTGGCGCGCGCGAGCACGAGCGCGTCGCCCTCCGCGGCGAGCACCGGCGCGGCGCCGCGGCCGTCCCACCAGCGGAGCACGCGTCCGCCCGCAGCCTCCTCGGGATGCGTCGCCAGCTTGAGGAACGCCGCCCGGCCCTCCAGCAGCACCGGCTGCAGCACGCTCGACGGCGTGGCGAAGGCGGCACCGTCCGGCGTCAGCGCCCAGCGCGCCCGCCACGGCGCGAGCAGGGCGTCGGGATCGCGCTCCATCAGGTCCGCCGGCTCTCGGCCGCGTACGAGCCGGGTGTCACGCCCACCACGGCTTTGAACTCCCGGTTGAAGTGCGCCTGATCCGCGTACCCCAGCTCGGCCGCGAGCCGGGCGAGCGCGGGAGGCTCCGGCTCGCGCAGTGCCGCGGCGGCCTCCTGCAGCCGGTAGCGCTGGATCAGCCATTTCGGCCCGAACCCGATATGCCCGGCGACGAGCCGTTGCAGGCGCCGCATGCCGATCCCGAACCGGCCGGCGAGCTGCTCCACCCGGCGCAGGTCCCGGTCGGACTCGACCGCGGCGACGATCGCGTCGACCAGTCGCGCGTCGTCGTCCGGGGCCGGGAGGTCGCGCAGGGCGGCCTCGACGACCGCGATCGCGCCCTCCGCGTCGTCGTCGGCCAGCCGTTCGCGCACCGCGCCGACCGCGGCGGTCAGCGCCCGGGCTGCGAGCGGTTCAAGCGTCTCCAGCGGGATCACTGCGGGAGCCCCGCGCAGCGAGGCGCCCACCCACTGCCGCGCCACGCCCGGCCGCAGCAGCGCGCCGAACGCCCAGCCGTCGCCGGTCAGCGTCCTTCCGGACAGCCCGCGGGTCGCGCGGTGCAGCGCCGCGGTGTCCGCCTCGATCACGACGTTCGCGGTCGGGTACTCCAGCACCGCCTCGCGCACGCTCGCGCCGCCGGGGAGGGACCACCGCGGCAGCCAGTAGTGCCGCACGAACATGGCCGCCGCCTCACCGGGCGCGCGTCGCTCGATCCGGGCGGGCGCGGCGGGGGTGAGCCGGCCCTTGCTCTGCGGCCCTGCGACGGTGGACGAGGTCACGCTGCCATACTTTCACGGTGACTTCGATCCGACCGTACCGTCCGGCCGACCGTGCGGACGTCTACGACATCTGCGTCAGGACGGGGGCGAGCGGCGCGGATGCCCGCGGGCTGTACTCGAGCGACGACCTCCTGCCCGACGTCTTCGCCGGGCCCTATGTGGAGTACCAGCCCGACCTCGCGTTCGTGGTCGACACCGGCGACCGGGTCGCGGGCTATGTGATCGCGGTGGCGGACAGCCACGCGTTCGCCGACTGGTACGACGAGAACTGGCTGCCCGGGTTCCGTGAGCGCTACCCGGTGGAGGCGGCGCCCTCCGCGAAGGAGCGGGAGGCGATCGGGTTCGGGCTCGACCAGCACGAGGCGATCGTCCCGGAGGCCGACCGCTACCCCGCGCACCTGCACATCGACCTGCTTCCCGAGCTGCAGGGCCGGGGCTTCGGACGCCGGCTCATCCGGGAGCTCCTGGCCGCGCTGAGCGATCGCGGCGTGCCCGGTGTGTTCCTCCGGCTGTCGCCCGCGAACACCGGCGCGATGGCGTTCTACCGCCGGCTCGGCTTCGAGGAGCTGCCCTCCAGCCGCTCCGACGCGCCTGCGCTGGCGATCGCGACGGACGCGGACGTCTGACACGGCCTAACGGAACCGCGGCATCCGCTCGAACCAGTACAGCAGCTCGGGCGACCGGCGCCGGAGCTGGGTCATGGTCAGGAAGTCCTCCGGCCGCGTCACCGGCACGTCGAACTCCTCGGCGACCAGCTCCATGTCGTCCACCGACCAGAACTGTCCGCGCATCCGGATGAGCACCCGGCCGTCGTGCCCGGTGATGAAGAGCTGGGGGAGCGTGTCGAGCGTGCTGCCGTCGTAGAGGCGCACCATCAGGATGGAGCCGACGTCGACGGACCGCACGAACCGGGTCCGGCCGAAGAAGCCGCGCTCCCGGACGCCGTCCGGCTGGATCGTGATGGTCGCGCTGAGGAACGCGTACACGCCGAGGATCGTCCCCAGGACGACCAGCACGTGGGCGACCAGGACGAACTTCCACTCGCCGTCCGGGATGGTGAGCCAGTACAGCACGGCGAACACCGGCGTGGTCAGCGCGAGCACGGCCGTGAGCCCGCGCGCGAACAGATCGCGACGCGGGCGAAGTACGGTCCCCTTCGACACGTTCGTGTCGACCCCCTGATGGTTGCTCATCAGGTCGAGCTTGACGGATTCCCGGGGTCGTTTGTAGCGGCATTTTGGGGGACACGGCGCTCGACCTCGGCGAGGTGCTTGAGGCGCAGCGAACGCACCCGGAAGGCCGACAGGATGGTCGCCAGCACACCCACCGCGAACAGGATCACCGTGGCCGGATCGTGCATCGAGCGGCCGATCAGCAGGGTCACCGCAGCGAGCGCCACAGTGGCGCAGAGCTGCGAGAGCATTTTGCCGGTCATCGTATATATCTAACATGCACTCCGGCGCCCCGCCAACTCACGTGCCCCTCGATGAAGTTGGGAAGGCGGTCAGTGGAGCGCGATGGCGGTCCAGGAGACCGGGGGCAGCTGCACGGTCAGCACGCCGTCCGCGAGCGTCGCCGTGGCGTTCGTGCGCAGCCCGACGCGCTCGGGCTCGGCCAGCGTGTTCTTCGCGTACACGTCGTCGTCGAACAGGCTCAGCGCCTCCCGCACCGCGGTCGCGCCCAGGTCGCGAACGTCGATCGTGACCGTCTCCGTCTCGGTGACGCTTCGGTTGACCAGGAACACCGCCGACGCGCCGGTCGCCGCGTCGTGCGTCGCGACCGCGTCCACGACGTCCGCCGCGCCGTGCACCGCGGTCTCGTAGCTGCCGGTGCGGACGGCCGGGCGCAGCACCTCGCCGCGCGCGAGCCTGCTGGTGACGGAGAACGGGAAGAACGTGGTCTGCCGCCAGGCCGCGCCGCCGGGCTCGGTCATGATCGGCGCGATCACGTTGACGAGCTGGGCGAGGGAGGCGCTGCGCACCCGGTCGTGGTTCTTCAGCAGGGTGATCAGGAGGTTGCCGACGACCACCGCGTCGGCGACCGAGTAGACGTCCTCGAGCTGGCGCGGGGCGACGCGCCACTCGTCGTTGACCTCCTCGGAGGCCTGGTGCTCGTCGAGGTACCAGACGTTCCACTCGTCGAACGAGATGGCGATCCGCTTGGCGCTCTTGCGCTTGCTGCCGACGTGGTCCGCCGCCGCGACGACCGTGTCGATGAAGTACTGCATGTCCACCGAGGAGGCCAGGAACGACCCGAGGTCGCCGCGGCGCTCCTGGTAGTAGGCGTGCGCGGAGATGAAGTCGACGTGGTCGTAGGCGTGCTCCAGGACCGTCCGCTCCCAGTCGCCGAAGGTCGGCATCCCGGAGCCGGACGACCCGCAGGCGACGAGTTCGAGGTGCCGGTCGGCCGCCTTCATCGCCTGGGCGGTGCGGGCGGCGAGCTTGCTGTAGTCGTCGGCGGTCATGTAGCCGGTCTGCCAGGGGCCGTCCATCTCGTTGCCGAGGCACCACATCCGGATGCCGTGCGGCTCGACCGTGCCGTTGGCGATCCGCTGGTCGCTGAGGGCCGTGCCGGACGGGTGGTTGGCGTACTCCAGGAGGTCGAGCGCCTCCTCGATCCCGCGGGTGCCGAGGTTGACCGCGAGCATCAGTTCGGAGCCGGTCAGCTTCAGCCAGCGCGAGAACTCGTCCAGGCCGACCTGGTTGGTCTCCAGGGAGTGCCAGGCGAGGTCGCGGCGCACCGGGCGCTGCTCGCGCGGGCCGACGCTGTCCTCCCAGCGGAAGCCGGAGACGAAGTTGCCGCCGGGGTAGCGGATGGTGGTCGCGCCGAGCTCCTTCACCAGCTCGACCACGTCGAGGCGGAAGCCGTCCTCGTTCGCGGTCGGGTGCCCCGGCTCGTAGATGCCGTCGTAGACGCAGCGGCCGAGGTGCTCG
Source organism: Leifsonia sp. NPDC056665 (assembly GCF_042791795.1). Taxonomy (NCBI): domain Bacteria; kingdom Bacillati; phylum Actinomycetota; class Actinomycetes; order Micrococcales; family Microbacteriaceae; genus Leifsonia; species Leifsonia sp. NPDC056665. The sequence goes on along the minus strand of NZ_JBHTXK010000022.1, from coordinate 27,790 downwards.
ACGAACGATCCGAAGATGCGCCGATCGATCGTGGCGACGTGGGCGGAGCGGTCGAGGGTGATGGTGGTCTCAGGCATCGCGGCTTCCTCTTCATGCGTATTACAACGTTGTACAGACATGATCGCGGTCGAATGTGACCGTGTCAAACGGAGGCCTCAGAGGGCGGTGGACTCGCGGGGGACGAGGCGGTAGGGGACGAGGACGCGCTCCGGTGCGAACGGCGCGGGGCCGCCCTCGATGCGGCGCACGAGCAGGTCGACCGCGGTGCGGGCGATCTCGGCGCGGCCCGGGTCGATCGTGGAGAGCGTCGGCATCGAGTACTGCGTCTCGTCGAGGTCGTCGAAGCCGATCATGGCCACGTCCTCCGGCACACGGAGGCCGGCCTCCTGCAGTGCGCGCAGCGCGCCGAGCGCGATCGCGTCGTTGAACGCCACGACCGCATCGAACCGGACGCCGCCGGCCAGGAGGTCGCGCATCGCCTCCGCCGCGTTGCGCCGGAGCCAGGAGCCGACGGGCACGATCAGCTCCTCGTCGGAGGGGAGTCCCGCGGCCTCCAAGGCCTCCCGGTAGCCCTCCAGGCGCAGGGCGGCGGACCCGATGACCTCCCCCGGATGCGCGCCGAGGGCCACCACGCGGCGCCGGCCGAGCCCGAGGACGTGCTCGGTGGCGGCGCGGGCGCCCTCGCTGTTGCGCATCGTGATGTGGTCGCGCGGCCCGGTGAAGATGCGCTCGCCGAGCAGCACGACCGGGAGCGGCATCGCCGCGATGACGTCCCCGTCGTCCTGGTCGAGGGCGAGGACGCTGTAGAGCACGCCGTCGACGAGCTGGGGCCGGGGCCGCCGCAGAGCGGCGATCTCGTGCTCCCTGTCGTCGCCGAACTGCTCGATGAGCACCGAGAGCCCGTGCTCGGCGGCCGCCCGCATGACGGCGTCGGCGAGTTCGGCGAAGTACGCGTTCCGGAGGTCGGGGATCATGAGGGCGATGACGTTGGTGCGCCCCGACCGCAGGCTCCGCGCTGAGAGGTTCGGCGTGTACCCGAGTGCGGCGATCGCGTCGTTCACTCGGCGCCGGGTCTCGTCCCGCACGTAGGGATGGTCGTTGACGACGTTCGACACGGTCTTGATCGACACCCCGGCCAGCTGGGCGACGTCGTGCAAGGTCACGGCCACGCGCGCTCCCGTCTGTTGCCGGTCGGCACGACCTTACAACGTTGCACGGGCGCAGCGCGCCGCGCCGCTCAGGCCTCCCGCACGTACGTGGTCAGCCCCGGCCCCGGCCGCAGCACCCCGTTCACGATCGCCTCGATGGCGAACTCGCTGGCCCCCGCGAGGTCGACCGACGTCGGGTCGAGCAGCCACTGCAGCTGGAGGCCGTCCATCACGGCGAGGATGGACGCCGCGGCCTGGTCGATCGTGTCCGGGTCGGTCACGCCCTCCTGTGCGCAAAGCGCGCGGAACGCGGCGTCGATCTCGGCCCGGAGGTTGCGGTACCGCTCCTGGAAGTAGGCCGTCGCAGGGTGCCCCTCGGTGACCGACTCCGCGGACAGCACGGTGAAGACCTGGACGATTCCCGGCCGCTGCGCGTTGCGCTGCGCGGTGCCGACGAGGTGGGCGAAAAGCGCTGGGCCACCGGGAATGTGCTGGTCCGCGAGGTGGGCGACGTCGTCCCTGTCGCGGAACTCCAGCACCTCCAGGAGCAGGTTGTTCTTGGACCCGAAGTGGTGCAGGACGCCGGCGTGCGTCATCCCGACCTGGTCGGCGATATCCGCGAGCGTTCCGTTCGTGGAACCCTTGGCGCCGAACGTCTCGATCGCTGCGCGCAGGATGTCGATGCGCTTCTGCTCGGTCTCCGGACGCGTTCCGGTGCTGCTGCCGATGGCCATTTCCGTCGCTCCTGCCGTGCTGGTTGCGGCCGAGCTTACCAGCCAGTAACCTCACCTCAACCAACTTGCTTTCTGACCAGTAAGCAAGTTATCGTCAGCCGACATTCCGCAGCACCAAGGGCACAACGGATGTGCCCGCCACGAAGGAGAAGCAATGAGGCTTAGGAAGTACCTGATCACGGCATCGGCCATCGCCGCCGTCGGCGCGCTCGCGCTCACCGGCTGCTCGTCCGACGGCAAGTCCGGCGCGAGCACCGCAAGCACCGGCTCGCTCACCGTCGCCAAGCCGGATGGCGCCGCCATCCTGGCGACCCAGATCAACAACCCGTTCATCACCACCGGCTCGGGCATGTCGCTCGGCTACGACCGGATGATCTACGAGCCCCTCGCGATCGTCAACCCGGTCGGCAAGAACGAGACCACCCCGTGGCTCGCCTCGAAGGTGCAGTGGAACGCGGACTACACCCAGCTCACGGTCACCCCGCGCAGCAACGTCAAGTGGAGCGACGGCAAGGCGTTCGGCGCCGACGACATCGTCTTCACCTACAACCTGATCAAGAACACCCCGGCCCTCGACCTGGGCGGCCTCAAGCTGACCGACGTCAAGAAGGACGGCAACAACGTCGTCCTGAGCTTCAGCGAGTCCAAGTTCGTCAAGCAGGGCGACGTGCTGCAGGTCCCGATCGTCCCTGAGCACCAGTGGAAGTCCATCGCCGACGCCACGAAGGACCCGGTGTCCAACGCCGTCGGCACCGGCCCGTACACGATCAAGACCTTCTCGTCGCAGGGCGTCGTCCTCCAGGCGCGCAAGGACTACTGGGGCGGCACCGTCCCGGTGGCTCAGCTCAAGTACCTCGAGTACAACGACAACACCGGCCTCCTCCGCGCACTGCAGAGCGGCGAGACCGACTGGGCGCAGATCTTCATCACGGACTACCAGAAGAACTACGTGGCCAAGGACCCGAAGCACAACGTGTTCTGGGGCGCCAACGTCCTGAGCCCCGACATGATCGTGGTCAACACGGCGAAGGCCCCGTTCAACGACGTGGCGCTCCGCAAGGCCGTCAACATGGTCATCGACCGCAAGGCGCACGCCGTGACGGCGCGAAGCAACGCCGGCCCCGAGCTGACCAACGTGACGGGCATCCCGCAGCCGACCGGTGACCAGTACATCGCGTCCGACTACAAGGACCAGACCTTCAAGATCGACGTCGACGGAGCCAAGAAGGTCCTCACCGACGCCGGCTACACCTGGAAGTCCGGCGCGCTGACCGACCCGTCCGGCAAGCCGGTCTCCTTCACCCTGCAGGACCCGCAGGGCTGGAACGACTACGTCACGGGCATCCAGCTCGTCGCCACGCAGCTCAAGACCACGCTCGGCATCGACGCGAAGGTCGCGACTCCGGACGCCGACACCTGGTTCGCCAACGTGGCCTCCGGTAACTTCGACGCGGTGCTGCACTGGACCGGTTCCGGCTCGAACCCGTGGCACATCTACGACGACGTGATGAACTCCAGCTACCTCGACCAGGCCGCTGACGGCAAGGTCTCGGACAACTTCGGGCGCTACAACAACCCGGAGGCGACCGCCCTGCTGAAGGAGTACGCGCAGGCGTCCGACGACACCGCCCGCACCGCCGCGCTGGACAAGCTGCAGAAGATCTTCGTGGACGACGTCCCGGCGATCCCGATCGGCACCCACCCGCAGCTCGCCGAGTACAACACCCGGAAGTTCGTCGGCTGGCCCAGCGAGAAGGACCAGTACGCGACCGCCGACCCGACCCAGCCGTCGGCCGTCCAGGTGCTGATGAACCTGAAGCCCGCGGGCAAGTAGTCGCCCAGCGCGACCTCACCCAACCCGTCCGGGGTGGACGACGGCCTCGAGCCGCCGTCCGCCCCGGGCGACCCGTGGACAGCATGAAAGCGACGCCATGACAGACTCCCTTCTCTCCGTGCGCGACTTCTCGGTCGTGTACGACGTCGACCCGCCGGTCGCGGCGGTCAAGAACGTCTCCCTCGACATCAAGCGCGGCGAGATCGTCGGCCTGGCCGGCGAGAGCGGCTGCGGCAAGACCACCCTCGCCTACGGGGTGCAGCGACTGCTCAAGCCCCCGGCCGTCATCACCAGCGGCAGCGTCGTCTTCCACGATCAGGGCGGCGAGGACATCGACATCAACGCCCTCGACGCGGAGCAGATGCGCCGCTTCCGCTGGGACAAGACCTCGATGGTCTTCCAGGGGGCGATGAACGCCCTCAACCCGGTGGCCACCATCGGATCGCAGCTGGACGACGTGTTCCAGGTGCACCGCCCGGGGATGAGCAAGGCCGAGCGCCGCGCGGCGGTCGTCGAGCTCCTGGAGATCGTCAAGGTGGGCGGCCAGCGGCTGCGCTCCTACCCGCACGAGCTCTCGGGCGGGATGCGTCAGCGCGTCATGATCGCGATGGCCCTCGCCCTCCGTCCGCAGCTCATGGTCATGGACGAGCCGACGACCGCGCTGGACGTGCTCGTGCAGCGCGAGATCCTCAAGCAGATCTCCCAGCTCCGCCACGACTTCGGCTTCTCCGTCGTCTTCATCACGCACGACCTCCCGCTGCTGCTGGAGATCAGCGACCGGATCGCGATCATGCGCGACGGCGAGATCGTGGAGCTCGCCACTGCCGAGCAGATCTGGACGAACCCGCAGCACGAGTACACGCAGAAGCTGCTGCAGTCGTTCCCGCGCCTCACCGGCGAGAGAGGGGTGGTCGTCCGATGACGACGCTCGAGTTCAAGAACGTCACCAAGATCTACAACGTCCGCGGCTCCGGGCAGCTGAAGGCCCTGGACGACGTCAGCTTCACGCTGGGCCAGCGCCAGACGATCGGCCTGGTCGGCCAGTCCGGCAGTGGCAAGTCCACGATCGCGAAGATCCTCACGCAGCTCGAGACGCCGACCCGCGGCGAGGTGCTGCTGGACGGCGCCCCGATCCCGACGTCGGGCAAACGGCTGCGGCAGTACCGCCAGCAGCTCCGGATGGTCTTCCAGGACCCCTTCGCCTCCCTGAACCCCTCGCACACGATCCGGCACCACATCGAGCGCCCGCTCCGGCTGGACCACGTCGTCCCGAAGGGCGAGGTGGACGACGAGGTGCGGCGGCTGCTGCGCCGCGTCCAGCTCGACGCCAACGCGGTGATCGACCGCCGTCCGCACGAGCTCTCCGGCGGCCAGCGGCAGCGCGTGGCCATCGCCCGCGCGCTGGCCTCCCGGCCGACCCTGCTGGTCGCCGACGAGCCGGTGTCGATGCTCGACGTGTCGCTGCGCGTCGGCGTCCTCAACCTGCTCGCCGACCTGCAGCGCGAGGAGGGCCTCGGGGTGCTCTACATCACCCACGACCTGGCCACCGCGCGGCACTTCAGCGACGAGATCATCGTCCTCAACCAGGGCAGGATCGTCGAGCACGGCCCCGCCGACGACGTCATCCTCCGCCCGCAGGACCCGTACACGCGCGAGCTCCGCGCCGCGTCCCCCGACCCGGAGAAGCACTTCGGCGCACTGACCGCACAGACCTCAGGAGGTGCGCTGTGAGCGCAGAGACAGTCAGAGCCGACTCTTCCCTCGACCCGACCCTCGTCGGCACCACCGCCACCCGGGCGGAGCGCCGCGGCGTCCGCGTCCCCTGGCGGTTCATCGGCGGCCGTGTGGCCTTCTACGTGTTCACCCTGTGGGCGGCGATCACGATCAACTTCTTCATCCCGCGCCTGATGAAGGGCGACGCCGTCTCCTCCTATATGGCGCGCAGCCAGGGACAGCTCACCCCCGACGCGGAGAAGGCGCTGCGCCTCCTGTTCGGCGTCGACAAGTCGGTGCCGCTCTGGCAGCAGTACCTCGACTACTGGAACATGCTGCTGCACGGCAACCTCGGCGTCTCCATCTCGACGGGCATGGCGCCGGTGGGCGACGCGATCGCCTCCGCGCTGCCGTGGACGCTCGGCCTGGTCGGCTTCGCCACGGTGATCTCCTTCCTGATCGGCACCGGCCTCGGCGCGGTGATCGGCTGGCGGCGCGGCGGCAAGCTGGACGTCTTCATCCCGATCACGACGTTCCTCGGCACGATCCCGTACTTCTGGCTCGGCCTGATCTTCATCGCGATCTTCTCCACGACGCTCGGCTGGTTCCCCGCGGGGCACGCCTACGAGCTGGGCGTCGACCCGGGCTGGAACGCCGACTTCATCGGCCAGGTGCTCTCGCACGGCGCCCTCCCGATGGCCACCATCGTGGTCGTCTCGATCGGCGGCTGGGTGCTCGGGATGCGCAACATGATGCTCACCGTGCTCGACGAGGACTACATCACCGTCGCGCAGGCGAAGGGCATGCCCGACCGGCGCGTGCTGTGGCGCTACGCCGCCCGCAACGCCGTGCTGCCGCAGATCCAGAGCTTCGCGCTCGCGCTCGGCTTCATCGTCAGCGGCACGATCGTGATGGAGATGGTGTTCTCCTATCCCGGCATCGGCCTGCTGCTGCTCAACGCGACCAACGCCAAGGACTACGCGCTCATGCAGGGCATCTTCCTCGTGCTCGTGCTCGCCGTCCTGATCGCGAACATCATCGCCGACATCGCGTACGCCATCCTCGACCCGCGCACTCGCCAGACGGAGGCCTGATCATGACGATGCCCCAGACTGCTTTCATCCAGGCCGCCACCCCCGAGGCCCCCACTCCGAAGAAGACCACCTTCTGGTCGCAGCTCAAGGCCTCCTTGGCCATGTTCAGCAACCCGAAGTCGGCCACCGGCCTGATCATCCTGGGCGTGTTCGTGCTCGTCGCGATCTTCGCCCCGCTGATCGCCCCGTACGACCCGAACGCGCAGAACCTGAAGGAGACGCTGCAGCCGCCGTCGTTCGCGCACCTCCTCGGCACGACGCACATCGGCCAGGACGTCTTCAGCCAGCTCGTCTACGGGACCCGCGGCGTGCTCGTCGTCGGCTTCCTGGCGACGATCATGGCCACGGTCGTGGCGATCGTCGTCGGCGTGACCGCCGGCTACCTGCGCGGCTGGAAGAGCGAGTCGCTGTCCGCGCTGTCGAACGTGTTCCTCGTCATCCCCGGCCTCCCGCTGATGATCATCGTCGCCTCGCAGTTCCAGGACCCGCCGCTGCCGCTCATCGCCGCCGTGCTCGGCCTGACCGGCTGGGCGTGGGGCGCCCGCGTGCTGCGCGCCCAGACCATGTCGCTGCGCAACCGGGACTTCATCCAGGCCGCACGGGCGAACGGCGAGCCGCTGCACCGGGTCATCCTGGTGGAGATGCTGCCGAACCTGCTGGCGATCATCGCCTCCAGCTTCGTCGGCACCATGACGGCGGCGGTGCTGGGGCTGACCACGCTCGCGTTCATCGGCGTCATCCCGGTGTCGAACCTGAACTGGGGCACCATCCTGTTCTGGGCGCAGCAGAACAACGCGTTCCCGGACTACTGGTGGTGGTACGTCCCCGCAGGCCTGTGCATCGCGCTGCTCGGCGTCTCCCTCGCCCTCATCAACTTCGGCATCGACGAGTACGTCAACCCGCGCCTGCGTTCGGCGGGGGAACGTGCCAGGGCCATGAAGCGCAAGGGCATGAACGTCAACGCCGCCGTCACCCAGGTGCGCACGATCTCACCGACGTCCGACTCCACGCCGGCCCCCGCCGCAGCGACCCCGGAAAGCACCACCGCATGACTTCGATCCTCCCGTCCTTCACCACCGAACGCGCAGAGGAGAACGACAACACCGAGGAGACCGTTCCGTACCAAGACCCGTCGCTGACGACCGCCGAGCGCGTGCGCGACCTCCTCGACCGCATGACGGTGCAGGAGAAGGTCGGCCAGATGCTCCAGCTCGACGCGCGCGACGACCTGCGCGACCACGTGCTGCGGCGTCACGTCGGCTCGATCCTGCACACCTCCCCGGAGCGCATCCTGGAGGCCAACCGGCTCACATCCCAGACCCGGCTGCGCATCCCGCTGCTGGTCGGCGAGGACTGCATCCACGGCCACTCGTTCTGGCCAGGCGCCACGATCTACCCGACCCAGCTCGGCATGGCCGCGTCGTGGGACGCGGAGCTGATCGAGCGCGTCGCCCGCGCCAGCGCTGAGGAGGTCGCCGTCACCGGCGTGCACTGGACCTTCTCGCCGGTGCTATGCATCGCCCGCGACCTCCGCTGGGGTCGCATCAGCGAGACGTTCGGCGAGGACCCGTTCCTCATCGGTGAGCTCGCCAGCGCGATGGTCCGCGGCTATCAGGGCGACGGCCTGGACGACCCGACCGCGATCCTCGCGACCGCGAAGCACTTCGCCGGCTACTCGGAGACGCAGGGCGGCCGGGACGCGAGCGAGGCCGACATCTCGCGGCGCAAGCTGCGGAGCTGGTTCCTGCCGCCGTTCGAGCGGGTCGCCCGCGAGGGCTGCCGCACGTTCATGCTCGGCTACCAGAGCACCGACGGCGTGCCGATCACGGTGAACGACTGGCTGCTCAGCGAGGTGCTGCGCGGGGAGTGGGGCTACACCGGCACGCTCATCACGGACTGGGACAACGTCGGCCGGATGGTCTGGGAGCAGAAGGTCCAGCCCGACTACGCGCATGCCGCTGCCGCCGCCGTGAAGGCGGGCAACGACATGGTCATGACGACCCCGCACTTCTACGAGGGCGCGCTGGAGGCCGTCGCGCAGGGACTGCTCGCGGAAGACGCCTTCGACGCCGCCGTGGCCCGCATCCTGACGCTGAAGTTCGACCTCGGCCTGTTCGAGGACCCGCGCCTCCCGTCGCCCTCGCTGGACGAGGTGGTCGGCAGCGCCGCGCACGCGGAGCTGAACCTGGAGATCGCGCGCCGCTCGATCGTGCTGCTCGAGAACGACGGGACGCTGCCGCTCGCTTCGTCCGCGCCGCTGCGGGTCGCCCTCGTCGGCCCGCTGGCCGACGACGCGCAGACCCAGCTCGGCGACTGGGCCGGCGGCTCCGGCCAGGCCGGCTGGCTCGACGGTCAGCCGCGCGAGATGATCACCACGGTGCTCGACGGCCTGACCGCGATCGACGGCTGGACCGTGTCGCACGCGCGCGGCGCCGACATCCTGACCTTGGAGGACGACCCCCGCGGCGCGACGTTCCAGGACGGGCAGCCGCGGCCTCCCGTGGTCGTGCCGTGCGCTCCCGACGCGGACCTGATCGCGGAGGCCGTCGCCGCCGCTGCGTCGTCGGACGTCGTCGTGGCCGTCGTGGGCGACCGCATCGAGCTCGTCGGCGAGGGCCGCTCCACCGCGACGCTGGAGCTGATCGGCGGCCAGAACGCGCTGCTCGATGCGATGATCGCGACCGGGAAGCCCGTCGTCGTTGTGCTCCTGGCCTCCAAGCCGCTCGTGCTGCCGCCGTCGGTCTCGCGGGCCGCCGCGGTGCTGTGGGCGGCGAACCCGGGCATGAAGGGCGGCCAGGCCCTCGCGGAGATCATCGCCGGCCGGGTCGAGCCGTCAGGGCGCCTCCCGATCTCGTTCGCTCGCCATGTCGGCCAGCAGCCGACGTACTACAACCAGATCCGCGGGCAGCACGGCGACCGGTACGCGGACCTGACCCAGGCGCCCGCGTGGGCGTTCGGACAAGGGCTGTCGTACACGAACGTGACGTATGCGGACCTCTCGCTCGCAGCCACCTCGCTCGGTGCGGCGGACTCCATCGACGCCTCCGTGACGGTCACCAACACGGGTTCGCGCCCGGTGCGCGAGACCGTGCAGGTGTACGTGCGCGACCAGGTCACGAGCGTGAGCTGGGCGGACAAGGAGCTGAAGACGTACCGGCAGGTGGAGCTGGCGGCGGGGGAATCGGCGCGGGTGCGGCTGACGCTGCCGGTGGCGGAGTGCACGATCGTGGACGCGGCCGGGGAGCGGAAGGTCGAGGCCGGCGCCTTCGAGCTGCTGGTCGGCCCGTCGTCCCGGGACCAGGACCTGCTAGCGGCCGGGTTCGAGGTGCGCTGAGGCGCGCGGGACGGCAGGAGATTCCGCTGGAATCTCCTGTCGTCACGCGCCTGACAGGAGTTTCTCGCCCGTGTCGCGGCAAGACTCCTTCGGTCGGACTCCTGGCTCAGTCCGATCCGACGTAGACGGTCTTCTCCCAGCTGTAGAAGTGCGTCGCCGTGTGCCCCTGCTCGCGGAAGGTGCCGGAGGACGAGTCCTTGATGCCGCCGAAGGGCACGTGCAGGTCGAGGCCGGCGGTGGCGCGGTTCACCTTCACGACCCCGGCGTGCGCCCGGTCGGCGAAGTCCGTGGCGTGGGAGAGGCTCGTGGTGCAGATTCCGGCCGTCAGCCCGTAGGCGGAGTCGTTGATCGCGGCGAGGCCCGACTCGTAGTCCGGCACGTCCATCACCGCGATGATCGGTCCGAAGATCTCGTCCGCGGCGAGCGGGGAGGCATGGTCGACGTCGACGGCGATGACGGGCTCGAAGTACAGCCCGTCGCTCTCCGGGCGGCCGTGCAGCAGGGTCGCGCCGCTGCCGACAGCGGTGCGGACGGCCGTGACATTCCGCTCCAGCTGTGCGTCGCTCGCCACCACGCCCATCGACGTGCCCTGCTCCAGGCCGTCGCCTGGTGCGTACGTCGCTGCGATGGCAGCGAGCTCCTCCAGGAAGGCCGCGCGGATGCCGGGTGTCACGTAGACGCGCGAGGTGGCGGTGCACGCCTGTCCGGTGAGCCCGAAGCCTCCGGCCGCCACGACCTGCGCCGCCCGGCGCGGGTCGGCGTCATCCACGACGAGGACCCCGTTCTTGCCGCCCATCTCCAGCTGGCTGCGGGCGCCGCGCTCGTTCAGGACGCGGCCGATCTGGCGCCCGACCCTGGTCGAGCCCGTGAAGGAGAGCGCCGCGATGCGGTCGTCGTGCGTCAGCACCTCGCCGACGGTGCTGCCGGTGCCGTGCACCACATTGAGGACACCGGCCGGCAGTCCGGCGTCGAGGAGGGCGGCCGCGAGGTGGCTCGCCGACATCGGCGTGAGGTCGGACGGCTTGAGCACGACGGCGTTGCCGGCGAGGAGGGCGGGCGCGGTCTTCCACGCCGGGATGGCGATGGGGAAGTTCCACGGGGTGATCAGGCCCACGACGCCGAGCGGGCGGCGCTGCGTCGAGACGGTCGTCCGCGGCAGCGCGCTGTCGTACGTCGTCCCCGTCGACGCCCAGCCGAGGGATCCGAAGAACTGCAGCACGCCGATCGCGCGTCCGACCTCACCGGACGCCTCCGCCATGGTCTTCCCCTCCTCCCGGACCAGATCCTCCGCCACCTTTCCCGCACGCTCGCGCAGGAGGTCGGCGGCACGCAGCAGGACGGCGCCCCGCCCGGGAGCCGGGACGGCCGCCCACTCGCGCTGGGCTGCCGCAGCGGCGGCGATCGCGGTCTCGGCGTCGGCGCGGGTGCCGGATGCCGACACGACGGCGACCTCGCCGGGTCGCGCCGGGTTGCGGCGCTCCAGCACCGCGTCGCCCACGAACTCCCCGTTGATGAGGTGCTGGGCAGTTGCTGTCGATGACATCTGATGGTCCTTCCGATGGGTGTTACTGAGTGCGGACGAGGCCGCCGTCGCAGCGCAACGCGACTCCGGTGATGTAGCCGGCGCGTGCGCTGCAGAGGAACGCGGCGGCATCCCCGAATTCGTCCGGGGTGCCGTAGCGGCCGACCGGGATGGTGGAGCGGGAGCGCCTGGCGACGTCCTCCGCGTCGATCCCCTCCCGTTCCGCCTGCGCCGCGTCGAGCCGGGCGACCCGGTCGGTGGCGATGCGGCCCGGGAGGAGCATGTTCACCGTGACGCCGTCGGCGCCGACCTCGCTCGCGAGCGTCTTCAAGTACCCGGCCAGCGCAGCCCTGCCGAGGTTGGAGCCGGCGAGGTGGGGGAGCGGCGCGACGACCCCGGTGGATCCGACCGCCAGGATCCGTCCCCAGCCGCGGTTGCGCATGCCGGGCAGCGTGCGCTGGATGAGGTCGTGCCCCGGCGAGACGAGCTGGTCGAAGGCCGCGGCCACGTCGGCCGTGCTCAGGTCGGCGGCCGTCGACGGGCTCGGCCCCGGTCCGTTGATCACGAGGATGTCGATCGGGCCGAACGCCGTCTCCGTCGCGGCGATCGCGGCTGCGCGGGAGGCTGCGTCGGTCACGTCCAGTTCGACCGCGATCGCCGAGGGGAGCGCCGCGGCGACCTCCTGGGCTGCGGCGAGCCGGCGTCCGGTGATGACGACGTTCGCGCCTTCGCGTCCGAGCGATTCGGCGACGGCACGTCCGAGACCGGCGGTGGAGGCGGCGACGAAGGCGGTGCGTCCGGTGAGTCCGAGGTCCATCTAGCGGTCCTTCCCGATGAGTTCGGCGCGAGCGAGCTGGTCGGCGGCGATGTCGCGCAGCTGGTCGGGGAACGCCGCAGCGGGCGGGCGCACGGCCCCCTCGCTGAGGAGCCCTCGCCGTGCCAGCAGGTCCTTGCGCAGAGCGAGCGCCACCCGCGGCTGCTGTTCGTAGTTGACGAGGGGGAGGTAACGGAGGAACCCCTCCCGTGCGCCGTCCCTGTCCCCGGCGTGCCACGCGCTCACGCAGGCGACCAGCGCCTCAGGGAAGGAGAACCCGGTCATCGCGCCGGCGGCGCCCGCAGCCAGCTCATCAAGCAGGCCCTGCCCGCCGAGCCCACCGAACACCGAGACGCCGACGCGCTCGACGATCCGGGCGATGGCGACGGCTGTCGGCGGCGCCTCGGCCTTGACCGCGCAGACGAACGGGCATGCTTCGACGATCTCGATCACGCTCTCGGTGGAGACCGTGACGTGACTCGCGACCGGGTAGTCCTGCAGCACGATCGGAATGCCGGCCGCGGCGTGGATGGCGTGGAGGTGCTCGATGACGACCCGGGGGGAGGCGCTGTTGACCTGCACCATGACGGCGCGGACCCGGTCGCCCACTGCGGCGCGCGCGGACATGATCTCGGCGATCGCGGGCGCGGTCGCGAGGGCGCTCACGCCGACCACCATCGGGAGCTCCGTGGCGTCGGCGACGGTGCGCAGCACGGTCGTGCGCTCCTGGGGGCTGAGCGAGGAGGCCTCCCCGAAGACCCCGAGCACCGTGAGGCCGGTGGCGCCGCAGGCCTCGTAGAACCGGGCCAGCCGGCTGAGGCTGGGGAGGTCGAGGTCCCGGACCGGCCCGGCGAACGGCGTGGCCACGACGCCCCACACGCCGCGCTCCAGCGCTGCGGTGGCGCGCTCGGGGGCCGTCATCGTCCCTTCCATTCCGGCCGCCGCTTCTCCTGGAAGGCGGCGATGCCTTCGACGGCGTCCTCGCTGTCCAGTGCCGCCATCAGTGCGGGGAGCCGCATTCCGCGGGCTTCCGAGGCGCTGAGCTGCGCGGTGCGGGAGACCATCTGCTTGACGGCGCGCACCGAGGTGGGCGCACAGGCGAGGATGTCCGCGATCCAGCGCTCGGTGGCGTCGTCGAGCTCGTCGGCGGCGACCACTTCGTTCACGAGTCCCATCGCCGCCATCTCGGCCGCCGATGCCTTCCTTCCGGTCAGCAGCATCCCCATCGCCTGCGTGTACGGAACCCGCCGCACCAGGAGGTGGATGCCGCCGTCGAGGGCGAGCCGCCCGACCCGGGGCTCGGTCAGTCCGAAACGCGCGCTCTCGCTCGCGACGACGATGTCGGCGCCGAGCACCATCTCCATGCCGCCGCCGAGGGCGTAGCCGTTCACCTTGGCGATCACCGGGATGTCGAGGGTGCCGCGCAGGCTCAGGCCGCCGAACCCGTTCGGGTCCAGCTCCGCCCAGTACTCCAGGCCGGTCTTGCCGACGCCCGACGCCGACATGTCGGCGCCCGTGCAGAACGCCTTCTCGCCCGCTCCGGTGAGGACGACAGCCCGCACTGCAGGGTCCGCCTCGATCTCGGCCCAGATCTCGTTCAGCCGCTCGTGCGTGCGGCGGTCGACCGCGTTGAGCACCTGGGGCCGGTCGATCGTGACCGTCGCGATCCCGCGGGCGTCGAGTTCGTAGCGTACGTCGTCGGTCATCAGAGCACTCCCAGTTCCTGCAGTCGTCCGATGGTCTCCTCGTCGAAGCCGTGTTCGCGCAGCACCTCCACGTTGTGCTCGCCCAGGCGGGGAGCGACGCGGCGCACGGTGGCGGGCGTCTCGGAGAGGTGGATCGGCGCGTTCAGCATGCTGAACCGGCCGGCCACGGGATGGTCGGCTTCGAGGATCATCCCGTTCGCGACCGTCTGCGGGTCGGCGAGCGTCTCGGCCAGGGTGTGGACGGGGGCGTTGAGGACCCCTTCCGCTTCGAGGCGCGCCGTCCAGTGGGCCGTGGTGTTCGTCGCGCACTGCCGGGCCAGCAGGTCCTGCAGTGCGGCGCGGTTCTCCACCTGCTTCTCGAACGTCGAGAACTCCTGGCGCAGGGTGAGGTCCTCCCCGAACTCCAGCGCGGTGCTGATCCGCAGGAGCGGGTCGGGGGAGAAGCCTCCCACGAAGCACACGGCCGAGTCGGTCGTGGCGAAGACCCCGGTCAGCGGCATGGCGCCCCAGTTGACCTCGAAGCCCCGGTTGAGCTGCATGGACGCCTCCTGCATCTGCATGTGCAGCATGGAGTCGTACATGCTCACCTCCACCCGCTGGCCCTCGCCGGTGGCGTCGCGGGTGCGGAGGGCGAGCAGGATGCCCTGGAACAGGTGCATGCCCGTCGTGTAGTCGCACAGGGTCGTCGGGTAGACCGACAGCGGCTCCTCGTCGGAGCTGCGCCGCCACATCACGCCCGAGTAGGCCTGGTTGATGACGTCCTGACCGCCCAGGCCGGAGTGCGGTCCGGTCGGCCCGAACCCCGTTCCCGACGCCCAGATGAGCCGTGGATTGACGGCCTGCAGCTCCTCGTAGTCGAACCCCATCCGCTCCATCACGCCTGCACGGAAGTTGCTGACCACGACATCGGCGGTCGCCATCAGCTCCCGCAGCACCGTGCGGCCCTCCTCCTGCTTGGTGTCGACCGTGATGCCGCGCTTGTTGCGGTTGATCGAGAGGAAGATCGGGTTGTCCTTGCCATCCCGGTCGGGGAGCGAGTTGCGCGAGGTGTCGCCTGCCCCCGGTCGTTCGACCTTGATCACGTCGGCGCCGAAGTCGCCCAGCATCTGCGTGCAGCTCGGCCCCATGAAGACCTGGGTGAAGTCGACGACCCTGATCCCGGCCAGGGGGAGCGCTGCAGCGGCGCCGGCGGAGTCCTGCGACGGCGTCATGAGGCGACCGCCACCGGCTCGACGTCCTCGATGAGGGCGTTGGCGGCGGGGCGATCGCCGGGGTCGGCGTTGTGCTCGCGCATTCCGCGCTGGATCTCCGTCGCATCGACGTCGCGCACCAGGATGCCCTGCTGGACGGCCAGGGAGGCCGCCACGGCGGTCGCCTGCCCCATCGCCATGCACGGCGGGATCTCCCGCGACGACTTCTGGGCGTCGGACGTCGCCGAGAAGTGGCGGCCGGCGACGAGCAGCTGGTCGACGTTCTTCGGGAGCAGGGAGCGGTACGGGTAGTAGTAGTCGCGGCCGCGGGCGACCGTGTCCGCGAAGTGGCGACGCTGCACGACATCGTCCTTCGTCATGACGTACTCGCCCTGCAGGAGCCGCGTCTGCCGCACACCGATCTGCGGGGCGGTGTCGAGAACATAGGAGTCCGCGAAGCCGGGCAGGAACTCGCGCACGTAGTCGACGGCCTCCCTGATGCGGTCGCGGCCCGCGAAGTCCGCCTCGGTCAGCGACCGGGGGTCGGTGCCGTCGAACCCGCTCATGTGCGGAGCGTTGCACCAGACGACCCCGGGGAGCGGCGTCTTCAGCCACCACAGGTCCCAGGCCCCGCCGAGGATCCGCTTGACCTGCTTGTTGATGGCCCGCGCCTCCTTCGGGTTCTGCTGCTCGTACTCTTCGGCGAGCCGGGTGTCCACACCGCCCAGCCGGAAGACGAGGGTCGTGATGTAGGAGCCCTGGATGAAGTCGGCGCCGGCGCGGGACGCCACGTCGATGTCGCCCGTGGTGTCGATCACGACCGTGCCGAGGTGCGCCTCCGGGCCCGCCTTGGTCTCGACGATGACGCCCTTCATCACACCGTCGTCGACGATCGGCCGAGAGAAGAAGGAGTGCAGCACGAGGTTGACCCCGGACTCCCGCACCAGGTCGTTGGAGACGCGCTTCCAGCCGTCCGGATCGAAGGCGGCCGCGTAGCAGATCGGCTTCGGGTGGGAGTGGCTGTGGAAGTCGAAGGTGCCGAAGCGCCCCCACTTGTTCCACAGCTCCTGCGACATCGCCCGGTCCTCGGCGGGCGGGACGACGGCCAGGCCCAGTTTCTGCAGTCGCTCGATGTACTCCGAGACGATGCCGGTGACGGTGATCTCCTGGCCGTTGATCATGTCGTCGAGCACGAGGACCATCCCGCCGGAGGCGAGGCCCCCGAGGTAGGAGTAGCGCTCGATGAGGGTGACCGACATTCCGCTGCGCGCCGCCGTCACTGCTGCCGACACTCCGGCCGGCCCCCCGCCGACGACGAGGACGTCGGAGCGGGAGACGATCGGGGCGGACAGCTCGTCCGAGAGGATGAGCAGGTGTTGCGAGGACATTCGTTGTTACCTTCCGATGTGGATGCCGTTGATGCGGCGCGCCAGGACGTAGAGCACGATGCTGATGACCATGAGGACCGCCCCGTAGACCGAGAACAGCCAGGTCTGGTGGATGGAGGCGCACCAGACCACCAGGTACGCGGCCGTGCCGCCGAAGATCGCGACGCCGAGGCCGTAGCCCAGGGCCGTGCCCGCGCCGCGCGACGCCTTGGGCATCAGCGTCGACGTCACGACGTTGTAGAGGGTCATGTTCAGCACCATGACGATGGAGCCGCCCAGCATGACGCCGGCGAAGGCGCCGATCCCGGGCTTGACGTAGAGCAGGATCAGGAACATCGACGGGATGGCGAGGGCCCGCGTCCAGATGAACCACGTCGACAGCGCCTTGCCGTCGACCAGCTTCCCGACGATGAGGGATCCGATCACCATGACGACCGACAGCAGCGTCGTGATCCCGAAGACCGCAGTGGGGGATTCGTTCATGACGGTGCGCGCGGTGCTCGGCAGCCCGGTGGTCCACGCGTAGTTGTAGACCTGGACCGCGCCCACGACGAAGACGATGGCCAGCACGCTCAGCCAGTTGCGTCCGACGCTGGTCCAGATCGCGCCGGTCGACGCCTCTTCGAGCTCCTCGCGCGTCATGGTCTCCGGCAGGCGGCGTCGCAGGTAGAGGACGACGACGCTGCCGACCACGGCGATGGCGAACGGGACCCGCCAGCCCCAGTCCGCCATCGCGGCCGGGCCCAGCACGAGCACGGTCAGGAAGGTGAGGAGGGAGGCGGCGAGGATGCCGAAGTTGACGAACGCGCTCATGGTGCCCGCCACGGTCCCTTCGCGGCCCTCGGGAACGAGCTCGAGGCCTTGCGCGGTCGCGAGCGGCCCCTCCACGCCGGTGGAGATGCCCTGGACGATGCGGGTGAGCAGCAGGATGATGCCCGCCCACGGGCCGATCTGCGCGTAGGTCGGGCAGACGGCGATGACGAGGGTGGTGATCGCCATCAGGCCGATGCTGAGGATCATGATCTTCCGGCGCCCGATACGGTCGGCGAACGTGCCGAGGATGATGCCTCCGACCGGCCGGAAGAAGAACCCGACGGCGAACACCGCGAGCGCGCTCAGGGTGGCGGCGACGGGGCTGCTGGCGGGGAAGAACTTCGGGCCGAGGTAGGACGCCATCAGGCCGAACAGCATCCAGTCGTACCACTCCAGAGTGCCGCCGAGCCCGAGGGCGGTGAGGCCTCGGCGCGTCTCCGGGGTGAGCCGGGCGCGGGTACTCGGTAGGGTGCTGACTTCATTGTCAATCAATGTCTTCTCCTCTTCGAGAGCGTGGAAACATCACTTGCGCGTCGCCCTGCTGGGGCGGCGCCGCGTACGTCGAAGGTCGGCTGACGAGGGGGTAGCGTCTCGTGCGGACGATCCGGTGGGGGTTCCGGCGTAAGGTTTGTTAACTATATCGAAGGCGTTAACAATAGTAAAGGTACTAGCCGACGACCTTCCGGGCCTTCAACTCGGCCACGACCGAGGGGGAGTAGCCGAGTTCGTGCAGCACGTCCGCGGTGTGCTCGCCGAGCCGGGGAGGAGCATGGCGGACCGCGGGCTCGGCGGCCGAGAGCCCGATCGGGGAGGCGATGGTCCGAACCGGGCGACCCTCCGCGTCGATGAACTCGAGGATCATGCCGTTGTGGACGGTCTGGACGTCCTCCAGCGCCTGCGCCAGATCCAGGACCGGCCCGCACAGCACATCCTCGGCTTCGAGCGCGGCCAGCCAGTGCTGCGTCGTCTGTTCCAGGAACCGGCCCGCCAGGATTCCGCGGATCTCGGTCAGGTTCTCGCGCAGGGCCGCGAGCGTGCTGAAGCGCTCGTCGAGTGAGAGATCGGGCAGGCCGAGCGCGGCGCAGATGTCGGCGAGGGGGTTCGGCTTGAACGCGCCGATGACGACGATCTCCGCGTCGAGGGTGGGGAAGCACCCGGTGAGCGGCATGAGGGCCCAGTTGAGCTCCTCATCGATCGTCAGGCGGGCGGTGGCCTCCTGCATCTGCAGCGCCAGCATCGAGTTGAGGAGGCTGACGTCCACGACCTGACCGACACCCGTGCGCTCGCGCTGGAGGATGGCGAGGAGGATGCCCTGTACGAGATGCTGGCCCGCAGTGTAGTCGGCGATCGGCGTCGCATAGATGGCGACGGGATGCCCCGGGTCCGCTCGGCGTTTCATGACGCCGGAGTACGCCTGGCCGAGGATGTCCTGGCCGCCCTTGTGCGCGTACGGCCCGCTGCGGCCGAACCCGGAGCCGGCCGCCCAGATGAGCCGCGGGTTGATCGCGGACAGGTCGTCGTAGCCGAGCTCCAGCCGCTCCATGACCCCCGGCCGGAAGTTGCTGACGATCACATCGGCGTCCCGGACCAGATCGCGGAGGACGGACCTGCCCTCCGCGGAGGAGAGGTCGATGACGATGCTGCGCTTGTTGCGGTTGAGGGCCGTGAAGACGGGATTCTCGTCAGCGCCGGCGAAGACGCCGACGCGCGACAGGTCGCCGGCCCCCGGGCGCTCGACCTTAATGATGTCCGCGCCGAAGTCGCCGAGGGTCTGCGTGCAGGACGGCCCCAGCATCACCTGGGTGAGGTCGATGACCCGCAGGCCCTCCAGAGGCAGTGTCATACGGCTCCGTCACCAGCTCGGCGGGGAGATGACCCAGAGCGCGGTGCAGACCTCGTCCGAGGTGTTCTTGTACCAGTGCGGGATCGTCGAGTTGAAGGTGATCGAGTCGCCTTCTTCGAGCTCGTACTTCTCGCCATCGATGAAGACTTGTTTCCTCCCCGAGAGGATGACCCCGAACTCCTCGCCCCGGTGGGTGAAGGGGGTGCCGCTGGAGTCGTGCCCAGGGGGAGTCTCGACCCAGAGCGCTTCCAGTGTCCCGTGCAGGTCGGGCGACAGCAGCTCGAACACGGTGCGGCCGCGCGCCTCGGGCACAGTCGAGAGAAGGTTGCGTCGATCCGACTTCCGCACAACGGGCGATCGGGAGACCGGCTGCTGGGAGAAGAGCTCGCCGACCGGGATGTCCAGCCCGTGCGCGATCTGCGCCAGGGTCGAGAAGGACGGATTCGCGAGCCCGCGCTCGACTTGGCTGATGATCGCGGTGCTGAGCCCGGTGCGCTGGGTCATCGCGCTGAGGGTCAGTCCCCGGGCCTTCCTCCGTGCGCGCACGGTGTCCCCGATGCCCTCGAGGATCACTTCCAACGACGCCCCCTGGGGGGAGTCGGATTCACTGTTCGCCACTCGCGCCTCCCTTTCGTCCTCAATATCCTAAACGCGTTAACCCGCGAGCGAGTTCGAGGACCGGCCGGACCGGCCTCCGAGGCG
The DNA here is from genome assembly GCF_042791795.1 of Leifsonia sp. NPDC056665. Taxonomy (NCBI): domain Bacteria; kingdom Bacillati; phylum Actinomycetota; class Actinomycetes; order Micrococcales; family Microbacteriaceae; genus Leifsonia; species Leifsonia sp. NPDC056665. The sequence goes on along the minus strand of NZ_JBHTXK010000022.1, from coordinate 7,955 downwards.
GCGTCGCTCCCCACGTACAGTCTCGACATCCCGGCCGACCGGTCCTACAGTGCTGGGCGTTGCACTCTCGACGGTCAGCGGCGTCCGTCGGGGGACCGACATCGGGCTTCGGGGGCGCCGCATCGTCTTTTTCCAGGGAAGAAGGTTCATCGGTGCCTACATCGTCACAACACGCAACCGGCCCGCGCCGCGGCCATCGCATCGCAGCGATCGCCGCAGCAGCCGCCGTCGTCCTCGGCGTCTTCGCCACCGCCCAGGGCGCCGTCGCAGCCCCGCCCCCGCCGACCGGTTCCGACCTCGGCCCGAACGTCATCGTGTTCACGCCGGACGTGCCGCAGGCGCAGATCCAGGCGAAGGTCGACGCCATCGCGGCCCAGCAGGTGAACGATGAGATGGGGACGGGCCGGTACGCGCTGCTCTTCGCGCCCGGCACGTACGGCAGCCCAGCGAACCCGCTGAGGTTCCAGGTCGGCTATTACACCGAGGTCGCCGGGCTCGGCGCGTCGCCCGACGACGTGACGATCAACGGCTCTGTGGACGTCTACAACCGCTGCTTCACCGACGGCAGCGGGTGCATCGCCCTCGACAACTTCTGGCGGTCGATCTCCAATCTCCACATCGCCGTCGCCGGCGGCTCTGGCTGCCAGACCAACACCGAGTTCTGGGCGGTGTCGCAGGCCGCCCCGATGCGGCGGATGGACATCACCGGGGGCGGCATGTCGCTGATGGACTACTGCACAGCAGGGCCGCAGTACGCCAGCGGCGGGTTCCTCGCCGACTCGAAGGTCGGCGCGACCATCGTCAACGGCAGCCAGCAGCAGTTCTACGTGCGGGACTCGTCGATCGGCGGCTGGTCGAACGCGGTGTGGAACCAGGTGTTCTCCGGCGTGCAGGGCGCGCCCGCGCAGAGCTTCCCGACGCCGCCGTACACCACGCTCCCGACCACGCCGGCCTCCCGCGAGAAGCCGTACTTGGTGCAGGGTGCAGGCGGCCTCTCGGTCGTCGTGCCGCCCGCGACCACGAACTCGAGCGGCACGAGCTGGACGTCGGTGGGCTCCGCCGGGCGCTCCATCCCGCTGTCCGACTTCTACGTGGCGAAGCCGGGAGACCCGATCAGCCGGATCAACGCGGCGCTCGCCGGAGGCAAGAACCTCCTGCTGACGCCCGGGGTCTACTCCATCGACCGGTCCATCCACGTCAAGCGAGCGGGCACGGTCGTGCTGGGCCTCGGCCTCGCGACGCTCACCGCGGAGAACGGCTCCACCCCGCTGGTCGTGGACGATGTCCCCGGCGTCGACGTCGCCGGGCTCACGGTGGATGCCGGACCCGTGAACTCGGACGTCCTGGTCCAGGTCGGCACGAAGCACCAGCGCGGCCAGGGCGGCTCGACAGCCGCCGACCCGATCTCGCTGCAGGATGTCTTCCTGCGCGTCGGCGGCCCGCACGCCGGCAAGGCGACGGTCGGAGTCCAGGTCGACAGCGATCACGTGCTGCTGGATGACCTGTGGCTCTGGCGTGCCGACCACGGGACCGGGGTGGGCTGGACCCAGAACACCTCCGACACCGGCCTGGTCGTGAACGGCGACGACGTCACCGCCACCGGCCTGTTCGTGGAGCACTTCCAGAAGTACAACGTGATCTGGAACGGCGAGAACGGCCGGACCGTGTTCTTCCAGAACGAGCTGCCGTACGACGCGCCGGACCAGGCCGCCTGGCAGCACGACGGCACGCTCGGTTACGCCGCGTACAAGGTGGCGGACACGGTGACGACGCACGAGCTGTGGGGCGCCGGCAGCTACATCTACACCAACGTCGACCCCACCCTCCACGCGAGCCGCGCGTTCGAAGTGCCGCTGACGCCGGGCGTGCGGTTGCACGACCTGAGCACGGTGTCGCTGAACAAGGCCGGGACGATCGACCACGTCGTCAACGACACCGGCAACCCGGTGACGCCGACACACCAGGGTCCGGAGACGGTCACGGAGTACGGCGGCTGACACGGGCGCTGCGGCTGGGCGCCCCCGCGTTCGCGGACGCGGGGGTGTCCGGGCGTCAGTTCCCGCGCGCGAGGTTGACGGCGTTGATGAGGTACGCGCCCTTGATCGCGAGCTCGTATCGTTTCTCGAACGAAACGGCCTGCGGGTCACTCAGGACACGCTCCAGATCCTCGATGGCGATTCCCGTCAATGCTGCGATGCTCGATCGGCTGAGTCGGCACTCGACGGTCAGCGACTCGTAGATCGACGTGAGCCGTTGGTCGTCGTCGATCCGCATCCCCACTGTCAATTGCGCGGCGAGGACGGACAAGCGTGCGCCCTGGTCTCCCGATAGCGCCTGCGGCTCTGCGGTGAGACCGTTGGCGTCCTCGCTCACGAATGAGCGCAAGGCCTCGGGTGTGATGCCCGTGATCGCCTGGAGGGCTTCTTCCGAGATACGACCTTCGTCGAGGAGGCGTCTCACTTCCTCCGCCGTGTTGAATGCCTCAGTTGTCATGCGTCCGACTGTCTTCCCGCGCTGGATCGTGGTGTCAGGGATACGTGTAGAGAGTGTTGTTCGGGACGGTCTTGGCGACCGCCGCGCCCATGAAGAACGCGGTTCCTGACAGCGTGCCCGGCGTCGGGGTCATCCTCCGCGCGCCCATCCCCATGAACATTCGACGTCGCATATGCAGCTCCTCCTCAAATCGACTGTCGTGTAAAGCGCGGTATCAAGCACTTCACCGCACCGTATCGGTGTCCACTAGGGGGTCGCAAGGGTCTAGCCGTAAAGAATTAACATATTCTATTGACGCACCTGCCTCGCGGACACCAGCGCTCTCCTTGCAGACCGCCCCGCGGTCTGCGACATTGGCCTGATGCAGCGACAGGTACGGATCGGATGAGCGGCGACACCGGCGAGCACACGCCCCTTCCTGACGCAAACGACTCCGCGGGTGTCCTCGCCGATCGGCCGCTCGCGTTCTACAACGCGCTGCTGACCGAGCACTTCGTACTGGAGTCCGCCCGCGGCATCACCGTCAGCGAGTCGAGCAGCCGGGCGTCGCTCTACCTGATGACGCTCTCCAGCGCGCTCGTCGCGTTCGGCTTCCTCGCCGCGACGCCGTTCGCGGCGGGCTTCCTCGCCGTCATCATCCCGGTGATCGTGATCCTCGGGGTCTTCACGTACGAACGGCTCGTGCAGACCTCCCTCGAGGACGTCGCAGCCCTCGCCTCGATCCAGCGCATCCGCCGCTACTACGGGACGCTGCTCCCCGGCGCAGGGCGCTTCTTCCCGATCCCGCCGGGCAGCGCCCCGAACGAGCTGCTGGAGATCGGGCAGAAGGGCTATAGCCGCGGCGTCTTCTTCACCATCTCCTCGGCCATCGCGATCGTGAACTCGATCGTGGCCGGAGTCGGGGTCGCCCTCCTCGTGTACGTGCTCGGGCACAGCCTGGTGGCCGCGATCGTCGGTGGCCTGGCGACGGCCGTCGTGCTCGCGCTGATCCACGGGGCCTACCAGGAGAACCGCTACCTGCGGCAGCGCCGGCTGCTCGCGGAGCAGCAGAGCTAAGCCGCCGGGGACGACGGCCCGAGCGGGACGGCTCGCGGCCGAGCCCCGCCCATCTCACACGCCGAGTGCGGCCTGAACGCGCTGTGCGGCCTCGATGGTCCTGTCGAGCACGGCGCCGGTCCCCGAGCTGCTGTAGCTGGTCGCGATGTACGGCACGGTGATCGCAGCGACGGCCTCGTGCCCGTTCGAGCGGAGGATCGGGACGACGACATCGGTGATCCCGGGCTGCGCGGAGTCGGGCAGGACGAACGCGCCCTCGGCCCGGATCGCGTCCAGCCGGTCGTCGTCCACCCCGTCGAAGGTCTCGTCGGAGAACGCAGCCAGGACCATCCCGGTGGCGGTGTGCGCCACGTCGAAGAGCGCTCCGACGCGGACGTGGAATCCGAAGTCGGCCTGACTCTCGACCTGCGCGACTATCCGCACGCTGCGGTTGTCGAGCGTTCCCAGGTTGCAGGACTGCCCGATGTCGGCGGCGAGCTCGCGCATCGCTGGGATCGCGACGGTCAGCAGCGACCGGAGCGGCTCCTGCCGGTGCGCGAGGTCGAACATCCGCAGGGACAATCGGTACAACCCGGATTGCGGGTCGCGGTAGAGGTAGCCGCGCTTCTCCAGCCGCAGCAGCGGCCGGAAGATCTGGGCCGCCGAACGGTCGATCGCGGTGGCGATCTCGAGCTGGCTCATCGGCGCCGGGCTCTCGGCGAGCAGCTCGAGGATGTCGAGCGCTTTGTCGATCGCCGGAGCGGCGTACTCGGGTGAGTCGGACATCGGGGTTCCTCTCCGGCTACGACGATGCGTGGAGGGTCGCCATGATCCGGCGGGCGATCGTCCGATCGATGTCGTCGGGGACAGGCTGCGCGCCCGGTTGCAGCAGGGACGCACTCGTGGCGACGCGTTCGAGGGAGAGCGCCTGGAGGAGGAATCCCAGGTCCATCGACTCGATGGAGTTCCCCTTCGGTTCCGATCCGGCGAGGTTGAACATGCGCCCGCCGGCCAGGAGCACGACGTGCTTGCCGCCGGGGAGTGCGACGCGATCGACGGCACTGACGATCTCGGTGCTGCCGGTCTGGTGGGCGCGGAGGGCGGGAACGTCGATCTCCCACGGGAAGTGGCCGACGTTGCCGAGGATCGCACCGTCCTGCATGCGCTCGATCACGTCGTAGGTCAGCACGTTCGGGCGGCCCGTGGCGGTGATGAAGGCGTCCCCCCACTCGGCGAAGTCGGCCGCCGTCCCGACCCGGAAGCCGTCGAGGGTCGCCTCGAACGCCTTGAGCTCGTCGACCTCGACGACCGCGACCTTGCCGTTGAGCGCGTGCAGATACTGCGCCACACCGCGGCCGACCCAGCCGTACCCGAACACGACGAAGCGGCGCCCAGGGACCATCACGTTGGTGATCCGCATGAAACTCTCGACCGCGGACTGGCCGACGGCGTGCTTGTTCTCGCCGATCGCCTTGAGCAGGCTGTCGTTGATCACGATGATCGGGACGGGCACGCGCCCGGCCAGCTCGGAACGGAGGCGGTCACCGCCGCTCGTGGTCTCCTCCGTGCCGCCGATGATGGTGTCCATCGCACCGCGCTCGACGAGGCCGGCAGCCAGATCGCCGCCGTTGTCGAGCAGCATGTCCGGCCGGGCGTCGAGGACTTTCGCGAGGTTGGCGCCGTGCTGTTCGAGCGAGTCGTCGCGGGCGCCGAAGACGGTGACGTTCGGCAAGGAGTTCAGGTGCGCGACGACGTCGTCCTGGGTCGAGCCGAAGTTGCCGGTCCCGACGACCTCCGCGCCCCCGGCGGCGAGGGTCTCGACCAGGACCGCGGTCTTCGGTTCGACGTGGAGGGACATCCCGATGCGGTGCCCGGCGAACGGCCGGGACGACGAGAACTCCTCGCGCGTCGCGGCCAGGAGTGCCATCCGGGAGCGGATCCACGCCACGCGGGCGGTTCCCTGCGCTGCGAGTGAGTCGGTGTTCATGCGCGCAATCTTACGCGGGTGAACATGACTTTCATATATGCACGCGCAGATCAGCGGACGAGACGCCCTTCCGTGTCGCGCGCGTTCACCCGGTGGCCGCTCAGGATCGAGATGCGGTTGAACGCGTTGATCGCCACCGCGATCCACTCGGCGGCGACGTATGCGGCCTCCCCGAGCACCGAGCGCGCCCCCATGAGGTCCGCGCGGGCGTCCTCGGTCAGCGGTAAAAGCGTCGCCGCCTCGGCGACGGCCAGCACCGCCCGGTCGCGCTCGTCGTAGAGCTCCGCGTCGCGCCAGGCCGGGAGCATGTCCAGTTTCTGCTGGGGGACGCCCGCCGCCCTGGCCTCGCGCGAGTGCAGGTCGAGGCAGTACGCGCACGCGTTGAGCTGGGAGGCCCGCACCTTGAGGAGTTCGACCTCCTGCGCCGTCAGCCCGTGGGCGAGCGCGGTCTCCGCCACGACGGCGGACCAGGCTCTGGCGGCCTGCCAGGCCTCGGGCGCCGACTTGTCCAGGTAGGTCATTCGGTGTCCGCCCGCTGCTGGAGGAGGGTGCGCCAGTCGTCGGGCAGCCGGCTCGCCGGTCCGGGAACCCCCTGGTCCTCCGGGTGGCTCGTCGCGGGAGCCAGCGCCGGGCCCTCCGCGTACTGGTCGGTGCGGAAGTCCCAGTACCAGTCCTCGCCCGGCTCGAAGCTCTGGATGTAGCGGTGCCCGGTGGCCGCGGCGTGTGCGCGGGCGTGCCGCGAGAGCGAGTCGTCGCAGCAGCCGACGTGCCCGCACGCGGCGCAGCGGCGCAGGTGCACCCACCAGCCGCCGTCGGCCTCGCATTCGACGCAGCCGGTGCCGCTCGGCGGCACGCTCGGGTCGATTCCGTCCGTCATCGTTCACTCCTCGCGTGGTGCGGTCGAATCAGCAGGTCTGGGGACCAGTCTCCCCGTCGTGCGGCCGCGTCGTAGGTGGCCCCGAGGAACGCGAGCACCGTCGCGTCCGGGTCGGGGGAGGTCCGCACGACCTCGTAGGGCAGCAGGAACTCGCCGAACTCCGCGCTGAACGTCGCGCCGTCCGGCAGGTCGGCCTCCGCGTAGCCGTCCGGGGCCGGATACGCGTACGAGTAGAACGCGCCCTCGGACCCGCCGCCCGGCCAGAACCCCGCGCTGCTGAGCTCGTGCGAGTAGCCCTCGCGCATCACGCTGTCCGGGCAGTTCGGCGCCCCGCCCGGGTGCGGGGGAGCGGTGCGTCCGGAGAACCGGGTGACGGCCAGGTCCATCGCGCCCCAGAAGAAGTGCACGGGGCTGACCTTGCCGCCGAACCCGGAACGGAAGCGCTGGAGGACCCGGTCCGCCTGGATGAGCTGCCGCCAGAAGGCGTTCGCCTGCTCGGGCACGTAGGTGGCGTGCACGGTGTCGTCGGCGAACGGGATGGCCACCTCCACCTCGTTCGGCGACGGGTGGATGGCGACCTCGACACCGAGCAGGCGCACCGCGTCGAACACCTCGGCATAGAACCGGGCGACCGAGAGGCCGGGCACCGGGACGGTCACCAGGCCGCCGTCGCTCGTGCGCACGAGCAGCACGTGGTCGACGAAGTCGAAGGCGAGCTCGAGCAGCCGCGAACCCACCGGGATCCCACCCGTCGCGAGCCCGCGGGCGTCGACGCGCAGCGTGACGTGCCACCAGTGGTTGACGGGCGCGGCCAGCGCCATCCTGATCTTCCCGACGATCTGCGTCCACATGTGCAGGGTGTCGCGGGTCGGCGTCCAGCTCTCCACCGGGAGGGCGGGCCAGGCCGCGTCGTCCGTCATGTCCGCCCCTTCGGTCGTGGGAGTGCTCACTCTAGTGTGCGCGTGTTCGGGGCCGCGGGGTCGTGGGCGCTGAGGCTGGTGTCAGACCACACCCATTGCTCGGAGTGTAGGGAGCGGGGTCTCGGGCTGTGAGGTGGCGAGCACTATCGCCTCACCGACGAATCGGCCGGCCCACAGTTTCACCGACGTCCCGACCGGAAATCGGGACAGCGCCTCATCCGGACACAAGTACGCGACGGGGACGTCTCTGCTGCTGCCTGGTTCGAGTGGATGCCGACCGAGGAACAGACGACAGTCGTTCATGTGTGGCACGCCATCATCGACGTGGAGCGGAACACCGACGTAGGGGATTCCACCGCCGATGGAGTGGCTGAGACCGCCTTCCTCCGTCGCCCAGAGTGTCACTCGAAACAGTGCGTCGGGTCGGAAGTCGCTCCATCGTCTGAAGCTGTCTTCGTCTAGGATCACGCGTCCCCCGAGCACAACAGCGAAGGCCCCGCCTCCGCGAGATCAGCGGAAGTCGGGGCCATCATATCTGGCGGAGAATGGGGTGTCTGGGTTCACGACATAGGTGACAGTTGATAGGTGACACGTGAGTCGCGTCATAGGAGACAGTCGCTCTCGTGTCGAAGAACCGGGTCGC
>NZ_JBHTXK010000021.1:0-60117 GCF_042791795.1 Leifsonia sp. NPDC056665 | reverse complement strand
GAGAGACCTCCGTGAACTCGAGGGAACCTAGACAGCTCCAACTCGACTCCGGAGGTCTCTCCTCTGTCAACAACGATCCGGGTCAGTACAGCTAGCGCCGGGAGGTACGGCCGGCCTCTCCAGGCGCGAATAGAATCGTTACGATGTCCCACCACACCATGTCCGCCCGTGAGCAGAGCGGTGACGAGTCGCCGAAGCGCCGCATCACCGGCATCGGCCGCGTCCTCGTGTTCGTCTACGGCGTGCTGGCGCTGGCCGCGACCGGCCGCAGCGTCTTCCAGATCATCGACCGCTTCCACGAGGCGCCGGTCGCGTTCACGCTGTCCGCGCTCTCGGCCGCCGTCTACATCGTCGCGACCATCGCGCTCGTCGCGCCGGGGCGGGTCTGGTACCGGGTGGCGTGGATCACGATCACCTTCGAGCTGGTGGGCGTGCTCGTGATCGGGACGCTCAGCCTGTTCGCGCCGGCGACGCTCGGCCTCCACGACATCGACCCGTTCGGGCGCGACGCGACCGTGTGGTCCGTGTACGGCATGGGCTACCTGTTCATCCCGCTGGCCCTGCCGATCCTCGGCCTGCTCTACCTGTCGAAGCACAAGCCGCGCGACGGGGCGCGTTCGTGAGGGTGTTCGGCTCCGTCGCGGAGATCCCGGACGGCTTCGGGCCGAGCGCGGTCACGATCGGCAAGTTCGACGGCGTGCACACCGGCCACCGCGCGGTGATCGAACGGCTGCGCACGGTCGCCGCCGAGCGCGGGCTGACCGCGGCGGTCATCACCTTCGACCGCAACCCGCTGGAGCTTCTCGCACCGGACAAGTGCCCGGCGTCGCTGGTGAGCAACCGGCAGAAGCTGGAGCTGCTGGCCGAGACCGGGATCGACGCGACGCTCATGGTCGCGTTCGACCGCGCGCTCGCGGACCTGCCTCCCGAGGAGTTCGTCCGCCACATCCTCGTCGACCGGCTGCACGCCGCCGCGGTGCTGATCGGGAGCGACTTCCGCTTCGGCGCGCGCGGGGCCGGCGACGTGACGCTGCTGCGCGAGCTGGGGGAGCGCTACGGCTTCACCGTCGAGCTGATCGACGACGTGCGGCCCGAGCACGGCCGCCGGGTGTCCTCCACCTGGATCCGGGAGCTGCTGGCGGCCGGCGACGTCGGGCACGCCGCCGAGCTGCTCGGCACCGTCCCGACAGTGCGCGGGATCGTCGTCCACGGCGCGGCGCGCGGACGCGAGCTCGGCTTCCCGACCGCGAACCTGTCGCCGGAGTCGGAGGGCCTCATCCCGGCGGACGGCGTCTACGCGGGCTGGCTGACCGACGACGACGGCACCCGCTATCCCGCCGCCATCTCGGTCGGCAACAACCCGACCTTCGAGGGCGTGCCGCAGAAGCAGGTGGAGGCCTACGTGCTCGACCGCGAGCTCGACCTCTACGGTCACACGGTCGACGTGGCGTTCTCCGAGCGCATCCGCGGCATGGTCGCGTACGCCGGGATCGAGCCGCTGATCGCGCAGATCGCCGCGGACGTGGAGCAGGCCCGCCGCATCCTGACGGTCGAGCCCGCGTGAGCGAGGCCACCCCGGACACCGCCTCCTCGACCGCGGCGCCGCGCCCGCTCTGGCAGGGCAGGGCGGTCGCGCTGCTCGGCATCCTGCTGGTCGCGGCGAACCTGCGCACGGCGGTCGCGGCGCTGTCGCCGATCTTCGCGGAGATCCGGGTCGAGTTCCCGGTGTCGAGCGTCGGCGTGGGGCTGCTCGGGATGCTGCCGCCGGTCTGCTTCGCGCTGTTCGGGCTCCTGGCGCCCACGTTCACCCGGCGGGTGTCGCTGGAGGCGGTGCTGCTGATCGCGCTCGGCGTGATGCTGGCCGGCCACCTCCTGCGCGCGACGGCCGGGTCGTTCGTCATGCTCGCCGTCGGGTCGGCGGTCACGTTCGCGGGGATGGGCGTCGGCAACGTGCTGCTGCCCCCGCTGGTGAAGCGCTACTTCCCCGACCGGATCGGCCTGGTGACGGCGCTCTACGCGACCGTGATGTCGGTCAGCACCCTGCTGCCGCCGCTGGTCGCCGTGCCGGTGGCGGACGCCGCCGGCTGGCACGTCTCGGTCGGGATGTGGGCGCTGGTGAGCGTGCTGGCGATCGTGCCGTGGCTGCGCATCCTGATCACCCACCGGCCGGCGCATCCCGCTCACGACGTGGAGGTCGAGGGGTCCGACCATTCGATGACCCGTCGGATCTGGCGTTCCGGACTGGCCTGGGCGATGGCGGTGGTGTTCGCGGTGTCGAGCCTCAACGCGTACGCGATGTTCGCGTGGCTGCCGCAGCTCGTGCACGACGTCGCGGGGACGCCGCCGGCGGAGGCGGGCGCGCTGCTGTCGATCTACGCCGGGATGGGCATCCCGGCCGGGCTGCTGGTGCCGCTGCTCGCCGCGCGGATGCGGAACGTCTCGCTGCTCATCTACGCCGGCGTCGCGTTCTTCATCGCGGGCTACGCCGGGCTGGTGTTCGCCCCGGCGACGGCGACCTGGCTGTGGGTGGCGTTCGCCGGCCTCGGCCCGCTGCTGTTCCCGCTGAGCCTGGTGCTGATCAACGTGCGCACGCGCACCCACGCCGGCTCGGTCGCGCTGAGCGGGTTCACCCAGGGCCTCGGCTACACCCTCGGCGCGCTCGGCCCGCTGGTGGTCGGCATCCTCCACCAGACGACGGGCGGCTGGACCGTGCCCCTCATCGTGCTGACCGCGACCGCACTGGCCGCCGCAGCGGCCGGCGCCGTCGTCGCCCGCCCCACACCCCTCGAAGACCGCTAGTCGCGCGGGTTCGCCGGCAGCATGGCGCTGCGGTGGATGAGGGCGGCGGCGCCGATGAGGGGGCCCTCGGAGGAGAGCGCGCTCGGGACGATGCGGACCTTGCGCACGAACGGGAAGTAGTGCGCCTCGATCACCGCACGCATGTGCGTGAAGAGGTCGGGGGTGGAGTGCGAGAAGCCGCCGCCGATCGCGACCAGCTCCAGGTCGAGCAGTGCCGTCGCGGAGGCGATGGCGTGACCGACGGCGCGGCCGGTGCGGGTGATCGCGGCGACGGCGACCTCGTCGCCCGCGGCGTACGCTGCGGCCAGCTCCTCGCCCGTCTCGCCGGTGAAGCCCTGGCGGCGCGCCCAGGCGACGGTGTGCGGGCCGGAGGCGATGGCCTCCAGCGCGTACGGCGCGCCGAAGGTGTCCTCACCCCTGGTGTCGCCCACCTCCACGTGCCCGATGTGCCCGGCGTTGCCGGTCGGGCCGGTGATGACCCGGCCGTCGACGATGAGTCCGCCGCCGATCCCGGTCGAGATGACCATCCCCATGACGTTGTCGACGCCCTGCGCCGCGCCCACCCAGTGCTCCGCCATCGTGATCGCCACGCCGTCCATCTCCAGCGTCACCGGCACGTCGAGCCCGGCGGAGGCCGCTACGGAGCCGATGAAGTCGCGGAGCGGGTAGTCGCGCCAGTCCGGCACGTTCAGAGGCGAGACGAGGCCGCGCTTGCGGTCGATCGGGCCGGCGCAGCCGATGCCGACGCCGACGATCGTCGCGCCGTCCGGGAGCGCAGCGAGGGTGTCGCGCACGACACCGCCGACCGAGGCCTCCAGGTCGGCGATCGTCGCCGTGCGGCCGGTCGGGAGGCGGTGGCGGGAGCCGGGGAGGAGGACGCCGTCCGCGTCCACGAGGGCGGCTTCGACCTTGGTTCCGCCGAAGTCGACGGCGAGTGCGAGGGGAGTGGCAGACACGAGCCAACGATAAACGAAACCGGCCCCGCTCATTTGAGCGTTCAACGCGCAACCGTTGCACACCGACTTATGCTGGACGCGTGGCCCTGAACGATACCGACGAGATCCTCGCCGTCAAAGCCGCAGAGCTGTACTACGAAGCCGGCAAGACCCAGGACGAGATCGGCGTCGCCCTCAACGTCTCCCGGTGGAAGGTCGGCCGGCTCCTGGTGGCGGCGCGCGAGCACGGCTTCGTGCGCATCGAGATCGTGCACCCGAGCGCCAGGAAGTTCTCGCTGGAGCGCGAGCTGTGCGGCTTCTACGGGCTCGAGGACGCGGTCGTCGTGCCCTCCGCCGAGTCCGACGCCGACTCCCAGGCCCGCGTCGCGCAGGCCGCTGCCGACTACCTCACGACCCTGCGGCCCGTCCCGCGCACCCTCGGGGTGAGCTGGGGCCGTACCCTGCACGCCGTCGCGGCGCGGCTGCGCCCGGGCTGGGCGGTCGGCGTGAACCCCGTCCAGATCAACGGCAGCGTGTCGAGCACCCGGCAGGCCACGGCCGCCGCCGACACCGCCGTGGTGATGGCCCGCAAGGCCCAGGGCACCGCGACGCTGCTGCCGAGCCCGGCGATCTTCGAGCACGCGGCCACCCGCCGCGCGATCGAGGCCGACCGGTCCGTCCAGTCCGTGCTGGAGCTCGCGCGCGGCGCGAACGCGTACCTGTTCAGCGCCGGCGTGGTCGACACCAGCTCGGTCCACGTCGACTCCGGTTACCTGTCCCCGGAGGACGTGCTCGCGCTCGCCGAGAAGGGCGCCGTCGGCGACGTCGTCGGCCGCTTCATCAACGGCGAGGGCCAGGTCGCCGACCCCGAGCTGGACAGCCGCACGCTCGGCCTCACCCTGGACGAGCTCCGGAACGCGGGCACCTCCATCGCCGTCATCGCGGGGGAGGCCAAGCACGGCATCGCCCACGCGGTCGTCGCCAGCGGGCTGTGCACCACGCTGATCACCGACGAGTCGACAGCCAACGACCTCCTCGGCCGCGTGCCGAACATGAGAAAGCAGACGTCATGACCATCGAAACGACACCGCCCGTGCGCACGCTCGCGCCGGCGGCCCGCGCCGTCGAGGTGCTGGGCGGCGACCTCACGGAGGGCTCGCTCCGGCGCTACCTCGGTGGCATCCCCGGCGTGGACGCCGTCGGGCTGGAGCAGCGCGCGGCCGGTCTCGGCACCCGCTCCATCAAGACCACCAGCAAGGCCTGGGCGCTCGACAAGATCATCGAGCTGATCGACCTGACCACGCTGGAGGGGGCGGACACGCCGGGCAAGGTGCGCTCGCTCGTCGCCAAGGCGCTCACGCCCGACCCGAGCGACCTGACCGCTCCGCGGCCCGCCGCGGTCTGCGTGTACGGCGACATGGTCCCGTACGCGGTGCAGGCGCTCGGCGCCGCCCACGCCGGCCGCGTCGCCCGCGAGACCGGCCAGCACGGCGGCATCAACGTCGCCGCTGTCGCCACGGCCTTCCCGAGCGGCCGCGCCTCCCTGCCGGTCAAGCTCGCCGACACCGCCGACGCGGTGGCGGCGGGCGCGGACGAGATCGACATGGTCATCGACCGCGGCGCGTTCCTCTCCGGCCGCTACGGCCTCGTGTTCGACGAGATCGTGGCCGTCAAGGAGGCCTGCCGCCGCGACGATGGCAGCTACGCCCACCTCAAGGTCATCCTGGAGACCGGCGAGCTGAACACCTACGACAACGTGCGGCGCGCGTCCTGGCTGAGCATCCTCGCCGGCGCGGACTTCATCAAGACCTCCACCGGCAAGGTGTCGCCCGCCGCGACCCTCCCGGTGACGCTGCTGATGCTGGAGGTCGTGCGCGACTGGCACAACCTGACCGGCGAGGAGATCGGCGTGAAGCCCGCCGGCGGCATCCGCTCCTCGAAGGACGCCATCAAGTACCTCGTGACGGTCGCCGAGACCGTGGGCGAGCGCTGGCTGCAGCCGCATCTGTTCCGGTTCGGCGCCTCCAGCCTCCTCAACGACGTGCTGCTGCAGCGCCAGAAGCTGCGCACGGGGCACTACTCCGGCGCCGACTACGTGACGATCGACTGAGACGGGACGACAACACCATGAGCTTCCTCGAATACGCCCCGGCCCCCGAGTCGCGCGCGATCCTCAACCTGCGCGACCAGTACGGGCTCTTCATCGACGGCGAGTTCGTCGACGGCCACGGAACGCCGTTCCAGACCATCTCCCCGGCGACGGAGGAGCGTATCGCGACCATCGCGACCGCGGACTCCGCCGACGTCGACCGCGCCGTCGCCGCCGCCCGCCGGGCCTACGACCGGGTCTGGTCGCGGATGAGCGGCAGCGACCGCGGCAAGTACCTGTTCCGCATCGCCCGCCTCATCCAGGAGCGCGCCCGCGAGCTGGCCGTCGCCGAGAGCCTCGACAACGGCAAGCCGATCAAGGAGAGCCGCGACGTCGACGTGCCCCTGGTCGCCGCCTGGTTCTTCTACTACGCCGGCTGGGCCGACAAGCTGGAGCACGCGGGCCTCGGCCCCGCGCCCCGCGCCCTCGGCGTCGCCGCCCAGGTCATCCCGTGGAACTTCCCGCTGCTCATGCTGGCCTGGAAGATCGCGCCGGCCCTCGCGGCAGGCAACACGGTCGTCCTGAAGCCCGCGGAGACCACCCCGCTCACCGCGCTGCTGTTCGCCGCGATCGTGCAGCAGGCGGACCTCCCCGCCGGTGTCGTCAACATCGTCACCGGCGCCGGGGAGACCGGCCGTGAGCTGGTCGCACACCCGGACGTCAACAAGGTGGCCTTCACCGGCTCCACCGCCGTCGGCCGCGAGATCGCGCGCTCGGTGGCAGGCACCGAGAAGAAGCTGACGCTGGAGCTCGGCGGCAAGGCAGCGAACATCGTCTTCGACGATGCGCCGATCGACCAGGCCATCGAGGGCATCGTCAACGGCATCTTCTTCAACCAGGGCCACGTCTGCTGCGCGGGCAGCCGCCTGCTGGTGCAGGAGAGCATCCACGACGAGGTCGTGGACCGCTTGAAGCGCCGGCTCTCCACGCTGCGCCTCGGCGACCCGCTCGACAAGAACACCGACATCGGCGCGATCAACAGCGCGGAGCAGCTCCAGCGCATCCGCGAGCTCTCCGACATCGGGGAGGCCGAGGGCGCCGACCGCTGGACGGCCGAGTGCGCCATCCCGGAGAACGGCTTCTGGTTCGCGCCGACCATCTTCGACAACGTGTCGACCAGCCACCGGATCGCCCGCGAGGAGATCTTCGGCCCGGTGCTGTCCGTGCTGACGTTCCGCACCCCGGCGGAGGCCATCGCCAAGGCGAACAACACGCCCTACGGCCTCTCCGCCGGCATCTGGACCGACAAGGGCAGCCGCATCCTCGCCGTCGCCGACCAGCTCCGCGCCGGCGTCGTCTGGGCGAACACCTTCAACCGGTTCGACCCGGCCAGCCCGTTCGGCGGCTACAAGGAGTCCGGCTACGGCCGCGAGGGCGGCAGGAACGGCCTCGGCGCGTACCTGGTGCCCGGCCGGTCGGTGCCCGCCGCCCGTCCCGCGGTCACCGCCTCCTCCTCCCGGCCTGCCCGGGCCTCCACCCGCACCACGACCCGCAAGGGAGCGACGAAATGAGCCGCCTGGCCGTGCCGAAGACCTACAAGCTCTACATCGGCGGGAAGTTCCCGCGCTCCGAGTCCGGTCGCACCTATGAGGTCGTCTCCGCGAAGGGCGGGTTCCTGGCGAACGCCGCCAAGGCCTCCCGCAAGGACGCCCGTGACGCGGTCGTGGCCGCGCGCGGCGCGGTCTCCGGCTGGGCCGGCGCCACGGCGTACAACCGCGGCCAGGTGCTGTACCGCATCGCCGAGCTGATGGACGGCCGCCGGGCCCAGTTCGTGGACGAGATCCAGAACGCCGAGGGCGTCTCCGCGGCCGTCGCCGGCGCACAAGTGGACGAGGCCATCGACCGCTGGGTCTGGTACGCCGGCTGGGCCGACAAGTTCGCCCAGGTGGCGGGCAACGCCAACCCGGTCGCCGGCCCGTACTTCAACATCTCGGTGCCCGAGCCCACCGGCGTGGTCGCGATCGTGGCCCCGCAGGACTCCAGCCTGCTCGGCTTCGTCAGCGCCATCGCCCCCGCGCTGGTCGCCGGCAACACGGTCGTCGTCGTGGCGAGCGAGCGGTTCCCGCTGTCGGCCATCAGCCTGAGCGAGGTGCTCGCGACGAGCGACGTTCCCGGCGGCGTGGTCAACATCCTCACCGGCTCGCCGGCGGAGATCGCCCCGTGGCTGGCCTCCCACGCCGACGTCAACGCGCTCGACCTGGTCGGCGCCGGAGCGCTGGAGTGGGTGGACCTGCAGATCGCCGCGGCGGACACGCTGAAGCGCGTCCTGCCCCCCGAGAACGGCCCGGACGCCGCCGCCCCGTCGCTCGACCGCATCGCGTTCTTCACCGAGACCAAGACGGTCTGGCACACCAAGTCGCTCCTTTAGAGTCGCCTGAGGCGCTCTTCCCGCCTCCCTCCTTGTGAGGGAGGATGGGAGGATGAGCGACGGGTGGGGATCTGGGCACGGAACTCTCGTCCTGGTCGGCGACAGCCTGACCCAGGGCGGCGACTGGGAGTCCTGGATGCCCGGCGAGGAGATCCTGAACCTCGGCGTCGCGGGCGACACCTCCGACGACGTGGTCGCCCGCCTGACCGACGTGGTGGAGGCCGGCCCCGCGCTCGTCGCGCTCCTCATCGGAACCAACGACCTGGCCTGGCGCCGGTCGGTCGAGCACGTCGTCCGCAACGTCGAGACCATCCTGGTCACACTCCGCAAGGAGCTGCCGGAGGTGCGCATCCTGGTGCAGTCGGTGATGCCGCGCGGCCACGAGTTCGCCGACCAGATCCGCGACATCAACCGCCACCTGTGGCAGTTCGCCCCCACTGTCCACGCCGCCTGGCTCGACCTCTGGCCGGCGATGGCCCTGGAGGACGGCGAGCTGAACCCGGCGTACACCGACGACCGCCTCCACCTCAACGCGGAGGGATACGTGGCGTGGCTGGGGGAGCTGGTGCCCGGGCTGGAGCGGGCGCGGCAGCTTCCGCCGAACAGCCGGGCGATCCAGTTGCCGGATCTGGGTGGGGCCGCGTAGGGGCCCGACTACCTCCCGCGCAGCATCTCTTCGTAGAACCGGATCCCGCGCAGCCACGTCGCCACGTGGATCCGCTCGTTGCGCGCGTGCAGCGTCCCGCGCTCGGCGGCGCTCATCTCGAACGGCGTGAAGCGGTAGACCGCGTCGCTGATCGCGGTGAAGTGCCGGCCGTCGCTCGCCCCGAGCATGATGTACGGGGTCACGATCGCGTCCGGGTGCACCGCTGCGACGGCTCCCGCCACCGCCTCCCACTGCGGCCCGGAGGTGGGGGACACCGGTGACGGTTCCGTCGGGTCGATCGTCTCGATGCGCACAAGCCGGTCGTGGATGGCGCGGCGGAGATGGGCGACGGTCTCGGCGACGCTCGAGCCGACCGCGATGCGCACGTTGAGCACCGCCGTCGCGGTCTCCGGCAGCGCGTTCGCGGCGAGGCTGCCGCTGAGCTGCGTGACCGCGGTCGTCGTGCGCACGATCGCGCGCGTCTCGTCGCTCAGCCGGCCGAGGACGGCGACCAAGGCCGGCTTCAGCCTCCTGGCACGCGTGAACACCGCGCGGAGCGGGCCGGTTGCGTGCGCGCCGAGCGTCTCCACCATCCGGAGGTTCGTCTCGGTGAGGCGGGCGGGGAACGGCCTGGCGTTCAGCCGGGTGATCGCGCGCGCGAGCCGCACGGTCGCCGTCAGCTTCGGCGGGGTGGAGGCGTGGCCGCCGTGCTGCTCGACCGTCAGCAGCACGCTCGTGATGCCCTTCTCGCTCACGCCGACCACGGCGATGGGCTTGGTCACGCCGGGGAAGACGCCCTCGACAACGGCCCCGCCCTCGTCCAGCACCAGGGCCGGCCGCACGCCGCGCCCGGCGAGGGCGGCGACGATGGCCTGCGCGCCGGAGCCGACCGTCTCCTCGTCGTGGCCGAAGCTGAGGTACACGTCCGCCGCGGGGGTGTGACCGGCGGCGACCAGCGCCTCCACCGCCTCCAGGATGGCGACGAGCGCGCCCTTGTCGTCCAGCGTGCCGCGGCTCCACAGCACGCGGTCGTGGCCGGACCCGGTGAGCTCGGCGCCGAACGGCGGGTGCTCCCAGCCCTCGTCGGTGGCGGGGACGACGTCGTAGTGCGCCATCAGGACGGTGGGGGCGCCGTCGCCCGCGCCGCGCCAGCGGTACAGCAGCGAGTGGCCGTGCTGCTCGCGATCGAGCACCGCGTGCAGGCGCGGGTACAGCTCCGGCAGCGCCGCGACGAACGCGTCGAACGCCGCCCAGTCCGTCTCCGCGACCGCGTTGCGCGACATGGTGGGGATGCGCAGCAGCGTGCGGAAGCGCTCGACGGCGGCGTCGCCGCCGAGGCGGTGGTCGTCGCTCACTCGCCGGCCGCCGTGCGGAACGCCGCCAGCGCGTCGTCGTTGAACAGCACGAAGCGCACCAGCTCCACCGAGCCGACGCCGGAGGACAGCACGGCGCGCACGGTGCTCACCGCGATCCGCGCCGCGTCGTCCATCGGCCAGCCGTAGACGCCGGCGGACACGGCGGGGAAGGCGACGGTCGCGGCGCCGAGCTCGCGGGCGACCCGCAGCGACGACCGGTAGGCGTTCTGCAGGTCGGGGGTGCGGTCCTCGTGCTGCGCCCAGACCGGGCCGACCGTGTGGATGACCCACTGCGCTGCGAGGTCTCCCGCGGTCGTCGCCACCGCCTGGCCGGTCGGCAGGCCGTCGGGCAGAGTGGTGGCGCGCAGCTCGCGGCAGGCGGCCAGGATGGCAGGGCCGCCGCGGCGGTGGATGGCGCCGTCGACGCCGCCTCCGCCGAGCAGCGAGCTGTTGGCCGCGTTGACCACGGCGTCCACGGCCTGCTCTGTGATGTCGCCGCGGACGATCTCGATCGGGTCCGTCACATCAGCCCCGGTTGTTCGAGAGCTCGTACACCTTCAGGAGCTCGAGGATGGCGTCGTCGCGCTGGTCTCCTCCCTCCTCGAACATCGTGGAGATGTGCGTCTTCAGGTGGTTCTCGACGAGCAGCTTGTTGAGCGAGCCGAGGGACTTCTGGATGGCGAGCGATTGGGTGATGATGTCGACGCAGTAGTCCTCGTTCTCTATCATCTTCTCGAGGCCGCGCAGCTGCCCCTCGAGGATGCGCGTGCGGTGCAGCGCCCTCTTCTTGATGTCTGCGATCACGGGACCAAGGATACCGCGGAAACCGGATACCCCGGCCAGGTATGCGGGAGTGACGAGTGCACCCCCTAAAGGGGGGTGTGAGAGGACATAACGCCGGGTCTATCCTCCCAACAGGGGTTGAGAAATATTCGTTTTACAGGAAAGGCCCGACTTTGCTGAAGAACCTCAGCCCGCTGCTGTCCGGTGCGCTCTTGAGCGCTCTCGATTCCATGCACGATGGCGACACGCTTACCCTTGTCGGCAGCGGCTATCCCGAAGAAGCACTCACCGCGCCCGTCGTCCACCTGGGGGAGGACGTCACCACCGAAGCGGCCGCCGAGGCCATCCTCAGCGTGTTCCCGCTCGACACCGCAGACCCGTCGCCGATTGTGTTCCTCGACCTCGCAGGAGAGCCCTACGAAGTCCCCGACGTCGCCTTCGCCGTCAACGGCATCGCTTCGGACGCAGAACTGCGTCGCATCCCGATGAGCCGGCTCGACCTCGAGCCGTTCGTCGAGCTGGCCCGCCGCTCCGCCGTCATCGTCCGTGTGGGATCGGACGCGCCGCCGTGCGCGTTCCTGTTCCGCAGGGGCGCTCTCTGAAGCAGCCGTCCGCGCCCCGGGGATGAGGTCTCGTCCCAGGGGCGCGGACCGTTCAGGGACGGTCGCCTAGAGTTGGACGGTGCCATACACCCCGCAGCCGCCCGCCTACAACCGCGCCGCCCTGGCGCCCGGCATCCTCGGCGCTCTCGTGCTGCTCTTCGGGCTGGCGTTCGCGGACTGGTACACCTACGTGGAGTACGCGGTCTGCATCCTGGCGCTCATCCTCTGCGTGTTCTCCTGGCAGGCCCGAAGCCGGTGGTGGCTCGCCGGGCTGATCCCGATCGCCCTGCTCTGGAACCCGATCTTCCCGGTCCCCGGACTCACCCCGGTGCTGCCGTTGCTGAGCCTCGCGGCGGCCGCCGTCTTCGTCGCGGCTGGGCTTCTGATCAAGATTCCGGCCCAGACACGCCGCTGACCCGTCCCGATACGGTAAAATGACGGTTGCACGGCCGTCCTGCGCCGTGCGCCCGGCGTTCTGCGATGCTCGGTCGGACCACTCGGTTCCGCTCCCCGCCGCCGCGCCGGCCCTCACGCCATACCGGCGTCGCGTCCTCTGTCAGCGCGCGGCGCCTCCACTGGAGGACCATGTCTCGTTCGGGTCAGCGCACGTCGCAACAGCGCATGTCGGGCCAAGGCGCGTCTCAGCGCGCCTCGTCGCGGCCGCAGCAGCAGCAGCGCCGCAACCGCCACGCCAACAACGACGGGCTCATCCCCGTCCTCGCGCGCAAGGTGCGTGAGGTGGAGGCGAAGGCCGCGGACGGCAAGAAGCTCGGCCCGACGAACCGCACCAAGTTCCAGGTCATCGCGTTCCTCATGCGCGAGGAGCGCGCCCGTGCCAAGGCCGATCCGGAGCTGAGCGACGCCGCGCGCGCCGAGCAGCTCAAGCGGCTGGACGGCATCGCGACGATCCTGGCGAAGACCGCGGCCCGCGACACCTCGCTCATCGCGCTGCTGGAGAGCGCCGCCGCGCCCACCGCGACGGCGCAGAAGATCCGGCGCGACTGGCTGCTGGAGTCCGGCACGGAGCTCAGCCCTGACGACCTCATCATCACGGTCGAGCGCGTGATCGCCCCCGAGAGCATCATCCCGCCGGAGCTCGCCGAGAAGCAGGTGGTGCCCGCCTCGGTCAAGGCGCGCCAGCTCTCCAACCCGTTCCTCGCCCCCGACTTCAGCAAGGGCACCGCCCCCGCCCCCGCGCCGCGCCGCCGGCTCGACTCGTGGGAGCTGCTCGGTCCGCTGTTCAAGTCGTTCGAGTACGGCGCGGGAGGCCAGGCCGCGAGCATGGAGCTCCCGCCCGCCCCGAAGATCGACCGCTACTCCCCGCAGGGGCTCGAGCTCATGCACCACCAGTCGCGCTTCATCGAGAGCGTGCGCCAGGGCCACCGCCGCTTCCTGCTCGCCGACGAGCCCGGCCTCGGCAAGACCGCGCAGTCCATCCTCGGCGCGTCCGTCGCCGGCGCCTTCCCGCTGCTCGCGGTCGTCCCGAACGTGGTCAAGATGAACTGGGCGCGCGAGGTCGAGCGCTGGACGCCGCACCGCCGCGCCACCGTCATCCACGGCGACGGCCAGGGGCTCGACGCGTTCGCCGATGTCGTCATCGTCAACTACGAGGTGCTCGACCGGCACCTGTCCTGGCTGCGCACGCTCGGCTTCCAGGGCATGGTCGTCGACGAGGCGCACTTCATCAAGAACCTGCACTCGCAGCGCTCCCGGCTCGTGCTCGGCCTGGCCGAGGCGATCCGCGAGAAGGCGGCCGACCCGCTGCTCATCGCGCTCACCGGGACGCCGCTGATCAACGACATCGACGACTTCAAGGCGATCTGGCAGTTCCTCGGCTGGATCGACGGCAACAAGCCGACCGCGGAGCTGATGGAGAGCCTGGAGGAGACCGGCCTCACGCCGGCCGACTTCGGCTTCTATGCCGCTGCGCGCGAGTCCGTCATCGATCTGGGCATCGTCCGCCGCCGCAAGGTGGACGTGGCCGCCGACCTGCCGAGCCGGCGCGTGGTCGACCTGCCGGTCGAGCTGGACGACGACCTCGGCCGCTCGATCATGCAGGCGGAGAAGGAGCTGGCCGCCCGGCTGGTCGCCCGCTTCCACCGCGCCGCCGCCGCCGGCCGTCCCGACTCGTTCGACGGCGACGACGAGGCGCACCGCAAGCACCTCATCCGCCTGGTCGCGCAGTCCGAGCTGGAGGAGGCGAAGTCGTCCAAGACCGGCGACAACGTCTTCACGATGGTCCGCAAGATCGGCCAGGCGAAGGCCGGCCTGGCCTCCGACTACACCGCGCAGCTCGCACGCTCGGTCGGCAAGGTGGTGTTCTTCGCCAAGCACATCGACGTCATGGACGCGGCGGAGGAGGCCTTCGCCGCCCGCGACCTGAAGACCATCTCCATCCGCGGCGACCAGACCGCGCTGGCCCGGCAGAAGGAGATCGACGCCTTCAACAACGACCCGGAGGTCGCGGTCGCGGTCTGCTCGCTCACGGCGGCGGGCGTCGGGCTCAACCTCCAGGCCGCGTCGAACGTGGTGCTCGCCGAGCTGTCCTGGACGGCCGCCGAGCAGACCCAGGCGATCGACCGCGTGCACCGCATCGGCCAGGACGAGCCGGTCACGGCGTGGCGGATCATCGCTGCGCAGACCATCGACTCCAAGATCGCGGAGCTGATCGACTCCAAGCAGGGCCTCGCGGCCCGCGCGCTGGACGGCAGCGACGTGGAGATCGGCTCGGCCGACTCGGTGCAGCTCGACGCCCTGATCAACCTGCTGGAGGACGCGCTGGAGGCATAGCCGGCGAAGAGGGAGCGGGCGTCAGGCGATCTCGGCGTCGTCCGGGTCGAGCGGCACCGGGCGCTCGTCGTCCGGCAGGATCCGGTCGTCGTCCTCGTCGTCGTCCACCGGCAGGTCGTCCTCGTCGCGGATGACATCGGCGGGCTCGTAGTCGCCCTCCTGCGCCTCGAGGAAGTCGTCGTCGTCCTCTCTGGTGCGGTCCGTCTCGCTCATGCCACGAGGGTACCGCGCGGGCCGAGCGTGCACGAGAGTGGTTCGCGACGGCCCGGCTCAGCCCAGGTCGAACTCGAAGTAGGCGCCGCGGTCGTCGTGCCGGATGCGCGCGGGGCCGCTGACGCCCGCGAAGTCGTCCGTGCCCGTGCCGGGGACGATGTAGCCGAACGCCGAGGGATCGTCCGGGTGCTGCAGCGCGCCGTGGTGCACCGTGAACGAGCCGGAGCGGCCGTCCGCCAGCGCCCCGGTGATCCGCTCGGCGGCGAGGTAGCCGCGGCCGCGCTCCTCCGTTCCGGAGGAGACGAAGTGCGCGACCGACTCGCCGACCAGCCCCTCGGTGTAGGTCTTGCGCATCACCACCGCGCCCAGCCAGTCGCCCGCGATGCCGGGCAGCTCCTCCGGGTCCCAGCCGGTGACGTCGAAGCGGGCGGTGACGATCGTGGAGTTGTCCATGCCCGGAGCTTAACGAGTGCGTGCGCGCACAGCTTGCAATTTCGCGACAGCGCCGAAGTGGACTAGACAGGGGACATGGCGCAGCACCATACCCAGCTCGAGATCGAGCGCAAGTACGACGTGGACGGCGACCTCCGCCCACCCCAGCTCGTCGGCGTCGGGGCGATCGCCGTCGAGAGCGAGCCGGAGACCGCCGAACTGGTGGCGACCTACTACGACACGGCCGAGCTGCGGCTCGCCAGGCAGCGCGTCGCGGTGCGCGCACGGCGCGGCGGCTCGGACGAGGGCTGGCACGTCAAGCTGCCGCCGACCGGCGAGGGGCGGCCCGAGCTGCACTGGCCGCTCGGCGACGGCGTGGAGCCGCCGGCGGACCTGCGCGAGGCCATCCGCGAGCAGCTCGGCGACGGCGTCCTGATCCCGGTCGCGCGCGTGACGAACAGCCGCGACACCACCCTCCTCAAGGACGCGGCGGGCTTCGAGCTCGCCGAGCTGTGCGACGACCACGTCCGCGGCGAGAACCTGCAGACCGGCGCGAGCGACGCCTGGCGGGAGTGGGAGGTCGAGCTGCTCAGCGGCGCCCCCGACTCGCGCGAGCGCCGCACAGCGCTCCTCGACGGCATCGAGGCGGAGCTGCTGGCGGCGGGCGCCCGGCCCTCCGCGAGCTCGTCCAAGCTCCAGCGCGCGCTCGGCCTCTGAGCGGCCGGGCGCCGAAGGATTTTGGTGCTCCGGTATACCTCGGGCATGATGCCTCTGATCGGCCCGGGCGCGGCGGGATTTTGGTGCTCCGGTATACCTCGGGCATGATGCTCAGGGGCGCAACGAGAAAGAGAGCAGCATGAAGATCGGCATCCTGACCAGTGGCGGCGACTGTCCCGGACTGAACGCGGTCATCCGCGGCGCGGTCCTCAAGGGCGACCGTGTGTACGGGTCCGAGTTCGCCGGCTTCCGCTACGGCTGGCGCGGCGTGGTCGATGGCGACATCATGCCGCTCGACCGGCACAGCGTCCGCGGGCTCTCGCGCCAGGGCGGCACCATCCTCGGCTCCAGCCGCACCAACCCGTTCGAGGGCGACAAGGGCGGCCCGGAGAACATCCAGCGGATGATGGACGAGAACGGCATCGACGCGATCATCGCGATCGGCGGCGAGGGCACGCTCACGGCGGCCCGCCGGCTCACCGACGCGGGCCTGAAGATCGTCGGCGTGCCGAAGACCATCGACAACGACCTCGCCGCCACCGACTACTCCTTCGGCTTCGACACCGCGGTGGAGATCGCGACAGAGGCCATCGACCGCCTCCGCACCACCGCTGAGTCGCACCAGCGCTGCATGGTGGTGGAGGTCATGGGCCGCCACGTCGGCTGGATCGCCCTGCACTCGGGCATGGCGGGCGGCGCGCACGCCATCCTCATCCCGGAGCAGCCCAAGTCCATCGAGCAGATCTGCGAGTGGGTCGAGTCGGTGCGCGACCGCGGCCGCGCGCCGGTGATCGTCGTCTCCGAGGGCTTCCACCTCGACACGATGGAGGAGGCGCACTCGCACAAGGGCCTCGACGCCTTCAACCGTCCGCGCCTCGGCGGGATCGGCGAGATGCTGGCCCCGATGATCGAGGAGCGCACCGGCATCGAGTCGCGCGCGTCGGTCCTCGGCCACATGCAGCGCGGCGGCGTCCCCAGCGCCTACGACCGCGTGCTCGCGACCCGGCTCGGCATGGCGGCGGTCGACGCGGCCTACGAGGGCCGCTGGGGCTCGATGGTGTCGCTGCGCGGCACCGACGTCGTGAACGTGTCGATCGCCGACGCGACCGGCGGCCTCAAGACCGTTCCGCCTGCGCGGTACGAGGAGGCGGAGCTGCTCTTCGGCTGACCGCCCCTCCCTTCCGGCGAGGCGCGGGGTTAGGCTCCACCGTATGAGCGGAAGGAGCCCCACGGTGCCCAGATTCGTCCAGCTCGAGGAGTTCGGCTCGCGCGAGTTCCTCCACCTCGTCGAGCGGGAGCGACCGTGGCCGGGGCCAGGACAGGTGCTGGTGCGGGTGATGGCCGCCGGCCTCAACCCGATGGACTACAAGGCGTACCGCAGCGAAAAGGCGGCCGCCCGGATGGGCGTGACCCTGCCGAGCGGGATGGGCCAGGACTTCGCCGGCTTCGTGGAGGAGCGCGGTGAGGGCGCCGTGCGGTTCGGGCTCGGCCAGGCCGTGTTCGGCACGGCTCCGTTCGCCGCGCTCGCGGACTTCGTCGTGGTCGCCGAGGACGGGCAGATCGTCGAGAAGCCGGACCCGCTCACCTTCGAGGTGGCCGGGTCGCTCGGCGTGGTCGGGCGCACCGCGATGGCGACCGCCGCCTCGCTCGACCTCGGCGAGGCCGACACCGTGCTGGTGAGCGCGGCGGCCGGCGGGGTCGGGGTGCTCGCGGCGCAGCTCGCGATCCGCTGCGGAGCGACGGTCGTCGGCACGGCGGGCGAGGAGAACCACGAGTACCTGGAGACGCTGGGCATCATCCCCGTCGCGTACGGGGAAGGGTTGGCCGACCGGGTGCGCGAGGTCCTGGACGACGGGCAGCGCGTGACGGCGGTCCTCGACAACCACGGGCCGGACACCATCGACGCCGCGATCGAGCTCGGCGTCCCCCCGGAGCGGATCAACACGATCGCCGCTTTCGGCCCGGCCGCCCGCGGCGCGCGCACCGTCGGAGGACGCACGGCGGGCAACGCCGAGCTGGCCGAGCTCGCCGACCTCCTCGCGCAGAACGAGCTGGTTCTGCCGATCGACTCGATCTGGCCGATCGAGCGCACCGTCGAGGCGTACGGGCGGCTGGAGGCCGGCCACGTGCGCGGCAAGATCGTGATCGTCACCGACTGAGCGCGGCGTCACAGCGCGGCGTCAGCTCGGCTTCTGCAGCCCCAGCGTGGCGAACAGCAGCGGGAGGCCGCCGTTCAGCCCGCCCATCAGCGCGCCCATGCCGTGGCCTCCCGTCGGGAGGTCGACGAACGTGCTGGCGACCCCGGCGCGCTGCGCGGCCCGCAGCTCCGCCTGCGCCACGTGGTGGTAGGCCGGATCGTCGCGGCACGCGGTGAAGATCATGCTGCCGGGGAACGCCCCCGGCGCGAGCCGGTTGAACGGCTTCGCGCGGTCGTAGGCGGCCCTGTCGCCGTGGAAGAACTCGTTCAGCGTGGCGGCGGGATGCTCGGCGCCGGGGAACTCCTCGCCGGAGATGTCGAGCACATTCGAGAACAGCTCGGGATGGTCGATGCCGAACGACAGCCCGCACAGGCCGCCGTTCGAGTACCCGGCGACCGACCAGAACCGGTGGTCGTGCGTGATCGGCAGGTGCCGATCCGCCCAGTCCGTGACGTCCCGGGTGATGTAGGTCGCCGCGTTGCCATAGCGCGCGGTGTCGAGGCACAGGGTGTCCGGCATCCCGGCGCCGAGCTGGTCGGCCACGACGACGACGGGCGCGAGGCCGTGATGCTGGGCGGCGAGCGCGTTCAGCACAGACGCGATCGGCTCCGGGTCCGGATTGCCGGGCTGGCCCATCATCATCACGACGAGCGGCAGCGCGGGCGGGTGCGCCACCAGGGCGGCGGGCGGCAGGTAGACGCCGGCCTCCCTGGCGTGGAAGCCGCTGACCGTCCCCGGGATGTGCGCCGTGCCGGTCTTGCCCTTGAGCGGCATGTCGGCAGGCGCCTTCCAGTCCCTCCAGAGGGCGACGTCGTAGGCCGTGCTCTGGTGGGCGAGCGGCTTGGTCTTGATCGGGTTCGGGATCGTGATGGCCAGGACGTTTCCGACCGTGCGGTCGAGACCGTAGTTCAGGTTGATGCCCAGGGCCGCGGCGAGCACGAAGGCGGGCGCGGCGACGATGGCCACGGCCGTGCGCCAGCGCGGCGCGCGGCCGATGCTGGCCACGCAGAGCGCCACGCCGCAGAACACCGCGGCCACCCAGAGGTAGTTCCCGGCGCCGAGGGACTCGCCGAACAGGTTCAGCCAGCGGACGCACACCAGCCAGGTGATGACGGCGCCGAGGAGGCCGATCGCGCCGGCCAGGCCGAGCCGGCGGAGCAGCGCGAGCGACGGACGGCGCGCCAGCAGGGCGACCAGCAGCGCGGCGGCGATGGCGAACACCAGGATCGGGACGGGCCCGCCGAGCACATCGATCGAGAGCAGTGCGTCAAACACGGCGCGCCGGCGGGATTCCCATACGAGCAATCTATGGCCGACAATCGAACGAACGGTGAACGAGGCCTGGGAACCGGGGGCGTATTCTCGGGCCGCGCCCCCGAACTAGGGGTGATCCGTCAACGCGAGAGGAGCAGCCATGATCGACGAGGACATCGCGCGTCTGCTGCGCGCCGCCGGCCTGCGCTGGCAACCGGCGTCGGGGGACACCTTCGCCATCGACCGACCGGGGATGGCGGGCGAGCGCTTCACCGTGAGCGAGATGACGATCGAGCCGCACCACTTCGACACCGGCACGATCCTCGGCTTCAACGGCACCACCGAGTGGGCGCTCGACTCGCTCGCCGTCGAGGACGCGCTGTGGATCCCGCGCGAGGACCAGCTCAGGGAGCTGCTGGGCGGCTCCTTCCGCCACCTCGCGCGCACGGCGGACGGCTACCGGGTCACCCTGGAGCTGGAGGGCGTCGAGCGCTTCTTCGAGGAGGAGGACGCCGCGTCCGCCTACGCGCAGGCGCTGCTGTCGCTCATCGCCCGGGCGGTGGCGTAGCCAGCACGGAGCGGTCGAGGTCGGCGACGCGCGCCACGCCGGAGAGCCCGAGCGTGATGTCGAGCTCGGCGAGGAGGTTGCGGAGCAGCTCGCTGACGCCGCGCTCGCCGGCCAGCGCGAGCGCGTAGGGGTACGGCCTCCCGACCGCGACGGCTCTGGCGCCGAGTGCGAGCGCGATCACGGCGTCCGCGCCGCCGCGGATCCCGCTGTCGAACAGCACGGGGAGGCGGCCGGCGACCGCGTCCACGACGCCGGGCAGCGCGTCGAGCGCCGCGACCTCGCCGTCGATCTGCCGGCCGCCGTGCGTGGACACCTGCACGGCGTCCACGCCCGCGTCGACGGCGCGGCGGGCGTCGTCGGGGTGCAGGACGCCCTTGAGGACGATCGGGAGGCTCGTGTGCTCGCGCAGGAAGGCGAGGTCGTCCCAGCCGAGCGACGGGTCGGCGAACACGTCGAGGAACGTCTCGACCGCCGCGAGCGGCTCGCCGGAGCGCAGGTTCTCGCGCAGGTCGCCGGGATGGTGGCGCAGGATGCTCGCGAACGACGCCAGCGCCGCCGGGGTGACCGCGGTGCGCTCGCGCGGACCCGCACTCGCCATCCGCTCGCGCACCAGGCGGCGGAAGACCGGGTCGCTGGTGTACTGGGCGATGCCGATGCCGCGGCTGAACGGGAGGTAGCCGAGGTCGAGGTCCCGCGGGCGCCAGCCCAGCACGTGCGTGTCCAGGGTGACCACGATCGCCTCGCAGCCGCTGGCCTCCGCCCGGGCGACCAGGCTCGCGACCAGGTCGCGCGACGAGCTCCAGTAGAGCTGGAACCAGCGCGCGGCGCCGGGCCGGACGTCCTCCATCGCGGCGGCGACGGCCTCCATCGGCGCCGAGGCCTGGGTGGAGAGCACGGCCGGGATGCCGTGGGCGGCGGCGGCGCGCGCGGCGGCCGCGTCGCCGTCTCGGCGGGCCAGCTCGAGCACGCCGATCGGCGCCAGCAGCAGGGGAGTGGGCAGCCGGCGGCCGAACAGCTCGATGGAGAGATCGCGCTGCGAGACGTCCCGCAGCACCCTCGGCACGATCCGGTGCCGCGAGAACGCCTCGGTGTCGGCCCGGTCGGTGCGCTCCCGCCCCGCGGAGCCCGCGATGTAGGCGAAGGCGGCGCGCGACATCCGCCTGCGCGCCGCGCGCTCCAGTTCGGGGAACGCGACCGGGATGGCCGGCCGCCGCCCGCTCACGCCCGCGCGGTACACGACGCTCTGCGCCGTGCGGCCGATGCTGGTCCCGATGCTCGCCGTCATCCGCCCATTCTGCCCCGCACCCGATCTACGTGACAGGACACGCCGTCTCGCGCGGCGGCGAGACGGCGTGTCCTGTCACTTGGATGCGCGGTCAGCGCTTGGGGCGGGGGCGCTTGCCGGTGGAGCGCTTGGCGGCGGCGGCGCGCTTGGCGTGCTTGGCGGCGCGCGCGGACTGGGTGGCGGCGATCTTCGCGGACTTGGCCGCCTTGGCGTCCCTGGCGGAGCGCTCGGCCTCCGTCGCGGCCACCTCGGGGTTGCGTGAGCTGTGCGCGGAGCGGCCGCGTACGATCCCGATGAACTCGTCCACGAGCGGATGCTGGCCGTCGCGCGGCCAGGCGAGACCGACCTGCGAGACCGGGCCGTCCTCCAGCCGCATCGCGGTGACGTCCTTGCGGCGCAGAGCCTTCGCGACCGAGGCGGGCAGCAGGGCGATGCCGTCGCCCGCCGCCACGCTGCGCATGAACGCCTCCGACGGCTCGCCCGTGACCAGGGGCTCGCCGTCGAGGTCGGCCAGGTGCAGCTTCTCCTCCAGCGTCAGCAGGTGCTCGTGGTGCATCACGACCACGACGTCCTCGGTGTAGAGCGGGATGAGGTGCCGGTCGTCGTCGGCCGGGGCGTCGCGCGCGAACACCATGTCGGCCTCGCCCGACGCGAGCGCGGCCAGCGGGTCGGTGGACGGCCGCACCACCAGCTCCACATCGGGCTGCCGCTCGGCGAACACGCGCGTCCACTTGCCGATCGTGACTCCGAGCGGGAAGGCGAGGGCGAAGCGGGAGGCCATGCACGCCAGGCTACCGTCCGGCCGCGCGGCCCGCGGACGATACCCTTGACGGTATGAAGCCCCAGACCATGAAGGCGGCCACCGCGGCCAAGAAGCTCGGTATCCTGCTGTCGGCGGCTCCGGAGGAGTTCCAGGACCGCGAGATCAGCCGCACCGAGCTCGACGAGCTGACCGCGAACCCGCCCGCCTGGCTGGTCGCCCTCCGCGCCGACGGCCCGCACCCGCGCGACGTCGTCGCCCACAAGCTCGGCGTGAGCAACTCGGGGCTGGCGCGTGCCGGCGTCACTGAGCCTCTCACCACGGCCGAGATCAAGACGCTGCTCGAGGAGAAGCCGGAGTGGCTGGTCGCTGAGCGCGCCACGCAGGCGCAGGTGCACGCCGAGAACGCGCGCGTGAAGCAGCGCAACGCCGAGCGTACGGCGCGCTCCAACCGCGACTGAACCCCGCGACCGACCGCTAGGGCCGGTCCGGCGTCCCCGCCGAGCCGGCCTTCCTGGCCGCCCGCGCCAGCACCTCCGGCCCGGTAACGAAGGCCCGGCGCCAGGGCGCGACGCCGTCGATCTCCACTTGCAGCGAGAAGCTCAGGATGGTGCGGATGAGCACGATGATGCCGAGCACCAGCGCGTCGGTGAGCGTCGGGTTGGACGTGACGGTCTTGATCAGGTCGGCAGCGACCAGCAGCTCCAGACCCAGCAGGATGACGCCGCCGAAGGCCTCGCGCAGCGTGCGGAAGGCGTCCGTGCCGCTGCGCGTGCGCACCCAGACCGCGAGCGCGATCACGAGCGCCACGACGAAGCCGATCGCCAGGGCGGCGACGCCCGCGAACTCGAAGGCGACCCCGACCGCCGCGAAGACCGCGTGGGTGTCCATGCGCACATGGTGCCACATGGGCGCCCTGACGGAGAGAGCCTTGTGGCCCGGCGTCACTGTGGCCCGGCGTCAGTGTGGCCCGGCGTCAGGCCACGTGGACGGCCGGCCTCCGCTTGACGTCCTTCTCCGCCTCGCGCAGCACCTCACGGGTCACCGGGGCGACCTCGCCCACGCCGGTGATGAGGTAGCGGAACATGTTCGAGATCGGGTTGCCTTCGGTCCACTCGAAATAGACGGTCGGCACCACCCCGGTGATGTCGCGCATCTCCAGCAGGATGGCCGCGATGGTGTTCGGCACGTTGCCGCTCTTCACCCGCAGCACGCGGTAGCCGTACTTGACGACGCCGTGCACGACCAGGTCCTCCTCGAAGTCGGAGGAGTCGGACTTCATGACCTCCAGGAAGATGGTCCGCGAGCGCTGCGGGATGTGGCTGAAGCGGCGCTCGTCCTTGTTCTTCTCCTCGTACTCCTTCGTGGTGTCGACGTCGGGCTCGTGCGAGATGATGCGGATCTCGCCCTCCTCGGCGTCCTCCAGGATGAAGTCGAGCGCCGACACGTCGAAGGTGACGCTCGTCGCCCGCACCTGGAACGACCGCCCGACGCGCGACACGATCGACACGATCAGGATGCCGATGATGAACAGCGTCGCGATGCGGAGGCCGTCCGGGCGCTCGATGATGTTGTCGATGGTCGTGTAGACGAAGATCGCGGTGATGATCGCGAACACGACCGTGCGCTTCGGCTGCTTCTTGCGCCAGGCGGACAGGCTCACGGCGAGCGACGCGGAGGTGATCAGCACGAGCACGCCGGTGGCGTACGCGCCGCCCTGGGCGTCGACGTTCGCGTCGAAGACCACCGTGATCAGGAAGGCGATCGCGGTGAACACCAGCACGAGCGGCCGCACGGCGCGCGCCCACTGCGGCGCCATCCCGTAGCGGGGGAGGTAGCGAGGCACCAGGTTGAGCAGGCCGGCCATCGCGGAGGCGCCGGCGAACCACAGGATGAGGATGGTGCTGATGTCGTAGACCGTGCCGAAGCCGTTGCCCAGGTATTCGTGCGCCAGGTAGGCGAGCGCGCGGCCGTTGGCGGCGCCGCCGGCCTGGAACTCCCTCTGCGGGATGAGCAGCGTAGTCGTGAAGCTCGACGTGATGAGGAACACGCTCATGATGAGGGCGGCGGTGGTCAGCAGGCGCCCCGCGCCGCGGATGCGGCCGGCCGGGTAGTTCGGGTCGTCGTCCGGCTTGCCCTTGATCTGCGGCATGACGGCGACGCCGGTCTCGAAGCCGGAGAGGCCCAGTGCGAGCTTCGGGAAGACCAGCAGCGCGACGCCGACGATGAGCAGGGGGTTGCCGTGCGAGACGAAGAGGGCGTCCCACCAGTCGGTGATGGCGGTGGGGTGCTCGAACACCTGGACGATGGAGGTCGTCACGACCACGACGTTGAGCGCGAGGTAGACGGCGACGAGCACGACGGCGA
Organism: Leifsonia sp. NPDC056665; assembly: GCF_042791795.1. Classification (NCBI taxonomy): domain Bacteria; kingdom Bacillati; phylum Actinomycetota; class Actinomycetes; order Micrococcales; family Microbacteriaceae; genus Leifsonia; species Leifsonia sp. NPDC056665. The sequence continues at coordinate 35,896 of NZ_JBHTXK010000021.1, read as the reverse complement.
TGCCGATCGCCTCCCGGAAGCCCTTGAGGAAGACCGCGCCGAGCAGCGTGATGAGCACCAGCGTGATGATGACGTTGTTGCCGTGGAACCAGGCCGGCGCGAACGGGTTCTCGATCGCGTGCGCTGTCGCGTCGGCGGCGGAGAGCGTGATGGTGATCATGAAATCCGTCGCGGCGAACCCGAGCAGCACGAGGACGAACAGCTTGCCCGCCCACCAGGGCAGGAACCGCTCCAGCATCGCGATCGAGCCGGAGCCGCGGAAGCTCTCGCGCGCGACCCTGCGGTAGACGGGGAGGGCGCCGAGCAGGGTCAGCGCCACGAGCACGAGGGTCGCGAACGGGGAGACCAGCCCGGCCGCGAGGGCCGCGATGGCGGGCTGGTAGCCGAGGGTGGAGAAGTAGTCGAGGCCGGTGAGGCACATGACGCGCCACCACGAGTGCAGGTGCTCCGGGTTCTGGCCGTGCGGGCCCTGCTGGGTGCCGCGCTCGTCCACCATGCCGCGCAGCAGCCAGTGCTTGAACCGGCTGCCGCCCGCCGCCGACGTCAGCGGGTGCGTCTGCCCGGGGATCGGGATGGGTTCGCTCGGCCGGACCAGCCGCGGCGCGCTTCCGCCGAGCTCGGCCGGGGCGGGCGGTGAAGCGGGATCGTCCGTGGCGCCGGGGCCGGTGCCCTGCGCCTTGTCACCGGACGGGGTGGTGCTCGACATCGACTGCCCTTCGTTCGCGTTCGTGCTCACTGTACGTTCTGCACGCGCGCGCCCGGAAGACCTTCGGGAAGGTCCTCACCGGCCTCCCCGCGATGCCTGGAAAAGTATAGTCAGGCGGCGGGGCTCACCACGCGGACGATCTGTAATCCTTCAGGAACACCCCGTGCAGGTCCTCGCCGGACTCGCCGCGCACGACGGGGTCGTAGACCCGCGCGGCGCCGTCGACCAGGTCGAGCGGGGCGTGGAAGCCCTCCTCGGCGAGGCGGACCTTCGTGTAGTGCGGGCGCTCGTCGGTGATCCAGCCGGTGTCGACACTCGTCATCAGGATGTTGTCCGTCTCGAACAGCTCCAGCGAGCTCGTGCGGGTGAGCATGTTGAGCGCGGCCTTCGCCATGTTGGTGTGCGGGTGGCCTGCGCCCTTGTAGCGGCGGCCGAAGACGCCCTCCATCGCCGAGACGTTCACCACGTACGATCGGCCCGCGGCGGCGAGCGACGGACGGAGGCGGTCGATCAGGATGAACGGCGCCGTCGTGTTGCAGAGCTGCACCTCCAGCAGCTCGAGCGGGTCGATGCCGCCGACGGCCCTGGTCCAGGTGTTGACGCGCTGCACGTCGGGCACGAGGCCGCCCGCGTCGATCGCGGTGCCGTCGTGGTGGCGCTCCAGCGAGGAGGAGCCGGCGGCCATCGCGGCCGACGCGAGGTCGTTCGCGGTGAGGGCGGCAGCGCCCACCAGCTCGGCGACGGTGCCATGGACGTTCGCCGACGACAGCAGCGGGTGCGCGGCGACGGAGGCCTCCAGCGCCTGCGGGTGCGGGTCGGCGGTGTGGCCGAAGGTCTCCAGCTCGGGCAGCGGGCCGTCGGGCAGCGGGTGCGACTCCGCCTCGGCCAGCAGCGAGTACGAGCCGGGGGAGCGGCGCACGGTCTGCGCGGCGTTGTTGATGAGCACGTGCAGCGGGCCGCGGGCGGCGACGGAGTCGGCGAGGCCGATGACCTGGGCGGGGTCGCGGAGGTCGATGCCGACGACCCGGAGGCGGTGCAGCCAGTCCTTCGCGTCGGGGAGCTGGGAGAACCGGCGCACCGCGTCGCGCGGGAAGCGCGTGGTGATGGTGAGGTCGGCGCCGTCGCGCAGCAGGCGCAGGGCGATGTGCATGCCGATCTTGGCGCGGCCTCCGGTGAGCAGCGCGCGCTTGCCGGTCAGGTCGGTGCGGGCGGTGCGCTTGGCGTGGCTGAAGGCGGCGCAGGACGGGCAGAGCTGGTGGTAGAACCAGTCCACGTCCGTGTAGTGCTGCTTGCAGATATAGCAGGCCTGCGAGTTGATCAGCGTGCCGGCGGTCGCGGAGCCGGCGGTGGGGGAGGTCAGGTCGCGCCCGCGGGTCTCGTCGTCGATGCGGTCGGGCGCGCCGGTGGCGGTCGCCGCGATCACGGCGCGGTCGGCGAGGAGCTCGGCCTCCCGCAGCTCGCGCCGCCTGGCCTGCTTGACGGCCTTGAACATGTGCGCGGTCGCGCGGCGGACCGAGACGAAGTCGGGGTGCTCCTGGTCGAGCTCGTGGAGCTGCGCGAGGACGCGGAGGGTGGTCGCGAGGTCGTCGGGGTCGAGGCTCGCAGGTGATTCTGGCACCGGACGATTGTATGGGGAGCGGATGACCGCCCGCTGAGGGGCGCTACACCTCCAATTCGAGCCAGTCCAGGCCGCGCAGGTCGAGGCACAGCTTGCCGTCGCGCTCGGTCGCCATCGCGATCACGTCGTCGCAGACCCGGCAGCGCAGCACCATCCCGTGGTCGTCGGGCCAGAGGTGCGCCTTGGCGATCACCGTGACGTCCCCGCAGTGCGCGCACTTGCCGCGCGCCACGGTCACGTCGACCGCGAAGACCTCCGAGAGGAGTCCTGCCGCGGCGTTGCCGTCCAGGTAGTCCATGTCGCTCACGCGGCGCCTCCGATCCCGCCGTAGCGCTCGGTGCGGATGCGGTCCGCGTCGTGCCCGGCGTCGACCAGCCAGCCCGAGACGGCCTCGACGAACGGGGTGGACCCGCACAGGTAGAACCGCGGGGCGTCCGCGGCCGGCAGCACGAGCGCGCCGAGCCCCTCCGCGGTCAGCCGGCCCGCCGCGACCGGCCAGCCCGTCGGCGCTTCGCGCGTGTAGACGTAGTCGACGTGCAGCGGCGCGGAGGCCTCGCCGAGCGCCATCAGCTCGTCGCGGTAGTAGACCGACATCGGCGTGCGGGCGGAGTACAGCAGCCGGAACGGCGCGGCGCTCGCCGCGGCGGCGTGCGCGCGGGCCATCGACATCAGCGGCACGACCCCGGAGCCTCCCGCGATCAGCTGCACCGGCCCGTCGTCGCCCGCCCGCCAGACGAACCAGCCGCCGACCGGGCCGCGCACCTCCAACTGGTCGCCGACCGCGATGCCGTGCACGAGGTAGGGCGACACCTCGCCGTCCGGGAGCTCCTCCACGGTCAGCTCCAGCTCGTCCGCCGCCAGGCCGCCCGTGCCGGATGCCGACGCGATCGAGTACGACCGCACGGCCTGGTAGCCGTCCGGCGCGGTGAGCCGCACGTCCACGTGCTGACCCGCGAGGTGCCCGGCGAGCCCTGCGATGCGCAGCCGGATCGTGCGGGCCGTCGCGGTCTCCCCGTGCGCGGCCACGACCTCCGCCACCCGCCACGCGGTGCTCACCAGTAGCGCTCTTCCTTCCAGGGGTCCCCGTACAGGTTGTAGCCGTTCTGCTCCCAGAAGCCGGGCTGGTCCTGCGGCAGCATCTCCAGCCCGCTGACCCACTTGGCGCTCTTCCAGAAGTACAGGTGCGGCACCAGCAGCCGGGCGGGGCCGCCGTGCTCCGGCGGCAGGTCGGCGCCGTCGAACGTGTGCGCCACCCAGGCCTTGCCGTCGAGGAGGTCCTTCAGCGGAACGTTCGTCGTGTAGCCGCCGTAGGAGTGCGCCATCGTGTACTCGTAGTCGGTGTCGACGTTCTCGAACAGCGTGTCGAGCGCGACGCCGCGCCACGAGGTCCCGAGCTTCGACCAGCTCGTCACGCAGTGGATGTCGGTGCCGACGTCGGCCTGCGGGAGGGCCAGGAACTCGTCCCAACTCCAGCGGTGCACGACGCCCTTCTCGGTCGTGATCGTGAACGCCCAGTCCTCCTTCGCCACGCGCGGGGTGGGCCCGGCGGACAGGACGGGGAAGCCCTCCGTGACGTACTGCCCCGGTGGGAGGCGCGGGTCCTCGGTTCTGCGCCGGCCGAGGAAGCCGGACGAGATGATTCCCATGCGCGGAGCATATTCCCGTCGCCGTGCGCCGGTCTATGGCCGGTCGGTCTAGGGTGAGGACATGGTCGCGGTGAATCTCGGACTCCCGCGCAGCGCGTCGCTGCGGGATGAGCCGAGTGCTGCCGCGCCCGGCCTCGACGGCCGCCCGGATGTTCCCGGCCTCGTGGACCGGTTCGGCCGCATCGCCCGCGATCTGCGCGTCTCGGTGACCGAGAAGTGCTCGCTGCGCTGCACCTACTGCATGCCGGCGGAGGGCCTGCCCGCCATCCCGCGCGAGGACCTGCTGACCCCGGCCGAGATCGCCCGGCTGGTGCGGATCGGCGTGCGCGACCTCGGCATCCGCGAGGTGCGCTTCACCGGAGGCGAGCCGCTGATGCGCGCCGACCTCGCGGAGATCATCGGGCTCTCGGCCGCCGCCGCCCCCGGCATCGACCTCAGCATCACGACCAACGGCATCGGCCTGGACCACCGCGTGCGCGAGCTCGTCGCCGCGGGCCTGACGCGGGTGAACATCTCGCTGGACACCGTCGACCGCGAGCACTTCGCCGCGCTCACCCGCCGCGACCGGCTGCCTGCCGTGTTCGCCGGGATCGCCGCCGCGCACGCCGCCGGGCTGACGCCGCTCAAGCTGAACGCCGTGATGATGCGCCAGACCCTCGCCGGCGCCCCCGACCTCCTCGCCTGGGCGCTGGAGCACGGCTGCCGGCTGCGCTTCATCGAGCAGATGCCGCTCGACGCCGACCACACCTGGCTGCGCGACAACATGGTGTCCGCCGAGGAGCTGCTCGCCGTCCTCCGCACCCGGTTCGACCTGGTGGAGTCCGGCCGTCCGGACGACCCGTCGTCCCCCGCCGAGGAGTGGCTGGTCGACGGCGGCCCCGCCACGGTCGGCATCATCGCCTCGGTGACCCGCTCGTTCTGCTCGGCGTGCGACCGCACCAGGATCACCGCCGAGGGCACGGTGCGCTCGTGCCTGTTCGGCGACGACGAGACCGACCTGCGCCCTCTGCTGCGCGGCGGCGCGGACGACGCCGAGCTGGCCCGCTGGTGGCGCGGCGCGATGTGGGGCAAGCAGTCCGGGCACGGGATGGACGCAGCGGGCTTCGTCCCGCCGGTGCGGAGCATGGGGGCGATCGGTGGCTGAGCGCGCCATCCTCGTCCGCTACTTCGCGGCCGCCGAGGAGGCCGCCGGACGCGAGGAGGAGCGGGTCTCCCTCGATGCGCCCACCGTCGGCGCCCTGCGCGTGCTGCTGGACGCGCGCTATGGCGAGGCCATGCGGCTGGTGCTGCGCAACGGGTCCTTCCTGGTCGACGGCGTCGTGTCGCGCGACCCGGACGCGCCGATCGGCGAGCGCGTCGACGTGCTGCCCCCGTTCGCCGGCGGCTGACATTCAGCACGAATGTGGCGAATGGCGGCGGCAAACGCGACATTCGTGCCGAATCTTCGGCACGCGCTCCGCTAGGCTGCGGCGAGGGGGACACCATGAGCGTGCAACTGCGGGACCTGGAAGCCGTTCGGCGTCGGCAGGGGAGGTTCGCGGCCCTCGTGATCGCGGCTGTGCTCACCGCGATCGGGACGTGGCTGACGCTGCCGTTCGGCGTCGTGCTGCTGACGCGCGGGGCGGTGTTCGGGCTGGCGCTGGTCGTCGCCGGGGTCGTGCTGCTGGCGGCGTGCATCGTCGCGATCGTCGGAGCCGCGCGGGCGCGGGTGGCGCCGCAGAGCCTCCCGGGGAAGCCGAACCCGGCGTTCGACGAGCCGCGGCCGTCGGCGAACCCCGACGGCGGCTACTCCACCGCGGGGATGAAGCTCGGCTCCTAAGCGGGGGAGATCCGCACCTCGGCGGGCGGCACGGTCAGGGTCACGCGTGCGCCTGCGGTGAGCCGGAGCTCCGCGACCACTGCAGCAGGGACCAGCGCGGTGAGGCGGTCCGTCCGGACCCGCACTAGGTCGTCGCGCGGCTCCAGGGCCGTGACGGTCGCGGCGATGCCGGCCGTGCCCTCCATCGGAGCGCCGACCCGCACGGCGACCGTCGACGGCCGCACCACTGCGGTCACCGGCCGGCCCTCCGCGATCGGCGTCGTCGGCGTGCCGTCGAGGGCCAGGCCGTCGTCGGTCACCAGGCCCGTCGCCGTGCGCCGTCCGGTGAGGAGGCTGAGCCCGGTCAGCTCGGCGGTGAACGGGTGCCGCGGCTGCGTCAGCACGTCGCGCGCCGTGCCTTCCTCGACCACCCGGCCGCCGCCGAGCACCGCCACGCGGTCCGCGAGCAGGTAGGCGTCGAGCGCGTCATGCGTCACGACGACCGCGGTGTGGTCGGCGAGCACCTCGGCCAGCACCCCGCGCAGCTCGCCCGCCACGCTCACGTCGAGGGAGGCGAGCGGCTCGTCCAGGAGGATCAGGTCGGGCTCGGCGGCCAGGGCCCGCGCGATGGCGACGCGCTGCGCCTGCCCGCCGGAGAGCTCGTCGGGCCGGCGATCGGCCAGCGCGCGGACGCCCGTGCGCTCCAGCCACTCCTCGGCCTTCGCGCGCGCCTCCGGCCGGGACCCCCCCGCCGACCGCGACGCGAACTCGACGTTCCGGCGCACGGTCAGGTGCGGGAAGAGCAACGCGTCCTGGGCGAGCAGCGCGATGCCGCGGCGGTGCGGAGGCAGCCAGGCGGTGGGGAGGTCGAACAGCGTCTCGTCCGCGAGCGTCGCGCGCCCCATGTCCGGCCGGATCAGGCCCGCCAGCACCCCGAGCACCGTGGACTTGCCCGCGCCGTTCGGCCCGAGCAGCGCCAGCGTCTCGCCCGTGCCGAGCCGCAGCTCCACGTCGACGTCGCGCTCGGCGACCGTCGCCGCGAAGTCGAGGCTCACGATGCCGCCTCGCGCACCGGACGCGGCCTCCGGCGCAGCGGCTCGCCCGCACCGTGCGCCACCGCGACGACGGCGATGGCGACCGCGATCAGCACCAGCGACAGCGCGACGGCGGTGTCGGGGTCGGTCTCGCGCTGCAGGTAGATCTCCAGCGGCAGCGTGCGCGTCGTCCCCTGCAGGCTCCCGGCGAAGGTCAGTGTCGCCCCGAACTCGCCGAGGGCGCGCGCGAACGACAGGATCGAGCCGGAGACGATCGCGGGGAACACGAGCGGCAGCGTCACGCGGAACAGCACGCTCGACGGCCGCGCGCCGAGCGTGGCCGCGACGGCCTCGTAGCGCTGGCCGGTGGTCCGCAGCGCGCCCTCCAGGCTCAGCACCAGGAACGGCAGAGCCACGAACGTCTGCGCGATCACCACCGCCGGCGTCGAGAACGCGATCGGGATGGCCCCGTCCAGCAGCCCGCGCCTGCCGTACAGCGCGAGCAGGGCCAGGCCCCCGACGACGGGCGGCAGCACGAGCGGCAGCAGCACGATCGCGCGCACCAGGGCGCGCCCGCGGAACGGCACCCGCGCCAGCACGATCGCCATCGGGACGCCGAGCACCAGGCACCCGATCGTGGCCGCGACCGAGGTGCGCAGGCTGAGGAGCAGCGCGTCGATGGAGGAGGGCGAGGTGATCAGCGCGACGAACTGCGTCCAGTCCACGCGCGTGATCATCGCGACGATCGGGAGCAGGACGAACAGCGCGCCGACGGCGGCGACGACGAGCACCCAGCCGGGGATGCCCGTGCCAGTCCGCGCGCTCGTGGGCGCGCGCCGCGTCACGGCTTCCCGAAGCCGGCGGCCTCGAGCACCTTCCTGCCCTCCGGGCCGGTCACGTATGCGATGAAGGCCGAGCCCCCGGTGAAGTTCTGCCCCTGCTTGACCGCGGCGATCGGGTAGGTGTTGACCACGTCCTTCGCCTCGGGGAACGGCACGGAGTCGACGCTCTTGCCCGCGCCCTTCACGTCCGTCACGTAGACGATGCCGGCGTCGGCCTCCCCGGACGACACCTTGCCGAGCACGTCGGTCACCGACGACTCCTGGCTGACCGGCTTGAGCGTGACGCCCGTGTTGGCCTCCACCTTCGCCGTCGCCGCGCCGCACGGCACCTGCGGGGCGCACACGACCACCTTCAGGCCGGGCTTCGCGAGGTCGGCCCACCCCGTTACGTGAGCCGGGTTGCCTGGGGGCACGGCGATCGCGAGCACGTTCGTCGCGAAGTCGACGGGGGCGCCGGAGACGACGCCGCCGGAGACGGCCTTGTCCATGTTCTTCTGGTCGGCCGAGGCGAACACGTCGGCCGGGGCGCCCGCGGTGAGCTGGGTGACCAGGTCGGACGAGCCGCCGAAGCTGAAACTGACGGTGCTGCCCGGGTTGGCCTTCTCGAAGTCCTTGCCGAGTTCGGTGAACGTCTTGGTGAGGGAGGCCGCGGCGAAGACGGTGACGGTGCCGGTGATGGCGTGCTTCGTCGGCGTCTGGGTCGGCGTCTGCGACCCCGGGTCCGCCGAGCATCCTGCGACGGCGAGCAGCACCGCCACGAGCGCGGCCCCGACGATCCCGGCGCGCCTGCCCGCGATGCTCTGCACTCGAGTGTTCTTCACTCGAGTGTTCTTCACCCGATTGGTCTTCACCCGATTGGTCTTCACCCGATTGGTCTTCACCCGATTGGTCCTCATTCCGGCGATCCCGCCGTCTCCACGATCACGTTGGTGGCCTTGACGACCGCGACGGCGACCGAGCCCAGCTCCAGCCCGAGCTCGCGCACGGCCTCGCTGCTGATCAGCGACACGACGCGGTGCGGGCCGCACTGCAGCTCGACCTGCGCCATCACCTTGTCCATGACGATGTCCGTTACGATCCCGACGAAGCGGTTGCGCGCCGACCGGCCGACCCCGGACGGGTCGGGAGGGAGCACCGCGTTCTGCTTGGCGAGCTGCGCCAGCTCGAGGCCGTCGACGACCGTGCGGCCGCCCTCGTCCTTGGCGCTGGCGAGCACCCCGGCGTCGATCCAGCGACGCACGGTGTCGTCGCTCACTCCGAGGAAGCTCGCGGCGTCCCTTATCCGTATCTGCGGCACGAACGCCACTCTAGACCGGCAGGAGCGTGGAAATCGACTCCGGGTGGAGGCTGTGCCTCAGAGTCCGACCCACTCCGACGCGCCGTCGCCGAAGTGCTGGCGCTTCCAGATGGGCACCTCGGCCTTGATCCGCTCCACGAGCTCGGCGCACGCGGCGAATGCCTCCGCGCGGTGCGGGGCCGCGACCGAGGCGATGAGCGCGAGGTCGCCGATGGTCAGCGACCCCACCCTGTGAACGGCGGCGACGCGCAGCCCGGTGCGCTCGGCGACCTCCTCGCAGCAGCGCCGGAGGAACTCGGCGGCCTCGGGATGCGCACGGTAGTCGAGCGAGACGACCGACCGGCCGCCGTCGTGGTCGCGCACGATGCCCTGGAACGACACGACGGCGCCGGCCTCGCGGCGCCAGACGAACGCGTCCAGCGTGGTCGGATCGAGCGGCCGGTCGGAGACGTCGGCGAAGACGGTGCTCATCGGCGCGCTCCGTCGTGGCCGCGGTCGGTGTCGCCGCCGAGCTGATCGAGGAGGTGCGCCAGGACGTCGTCCAGGACGGCGAGCCCGTCCGCGACGCCTCCGCGGGACCCGGGGAGGTTCACGACCAGCGTGCGGCCGGCGACGCCCGCCCGGCCGCGGCTCAGGGCGGCGAGTGGGGTGGAGGTCGCGCCCTTTGCCCGCAGCGCGTCGGCGAGCCCTGGCAGCTCCCGGTCGAGGACGGCGGCGGTGGCCTCCGGGGTGCGGTCGCCGGGGGCGACCCCGGTGCCGCCCGTGGTGAGCACGACGGCGGGGCGTTCGGCGACGGCGGCCGTCAGCGCGGGCGCGATGTCGGCGTCCGCCACGACGCGCACCTCGGCGTGGAGGCCGTGGCTGTCGAGCCAGGACGCGATGACCGGGCCGGTGGTGTCGTCGGCCGTGCCCGCGGCGGCGCGGGTGGAGGCGACGATCACGACGGCGGCGGTGGAGCGTGCGGGCGCCGAGGGGGCAGTGCGTTCCTGCGATGAGGCGGTGGGGCTCTCTTCACCGTCCCTGCGCCATTCGCCGCGCTTGCCGCCGCTCTTGGCCACCAGCCGCACGTCCGTCAGACTCGCCGCCGGGTCCACGGCCTTCACCATGTCGTGCAGCGTCAGGCCCGCAACGGCCACCGCGGTCAGCGCCTCCATCTCCACGCCGGTGCGTCCGTGCGTGCGTGCGACCGCCTCGATCGCGATCGACCCCGCCGCCTCGTCGAGCGCGAAGTCGACGCGCAGCGAGTTGAGCGGAAGGGGGTGGCAGAGCGGGATGAGGTCGCTCGTGCGCTTGCCTCCCGCGATCCCGGCGATGCGCGCGGTCGCGAGCACGTCGGCCTTCGGCAGGTCGTCCGCCGCGACCAGGCGCACCACCTCGGGCGTGGTCACCAGCCGGCCGCGGGCGGTGGCCTCCCGGTCGGTCTCCGGTTTCGCGCCGACGTCGACCATGCGGGCGCGACCGTCGGCGTCCAGGTGGGTGAGCTCGCTCATAGGGTCCAGACTGTCACGTCCGCGCCCGACTCGACCGCCTCCGCCTCCGCGGGCAGGTCGATCAGCACGTCCGCGGTGGCCATCGCCGCGACGAGGTGGGAGCTGGGACCGGAGACCGGGGCGACGCCGTCCTCGCCGACCCGTCCGCGCAGGAACTGGCGCTTGCCCGGCACCGACCGCACCGACTCGGCCAGCCTCACGCGGCGCACAGGCAACGCAGGCAGGCCTGCCGCGTCGCGCAGCGGGCCGCGCAGGAACACCGCGAACGACACCTGCGTGCTCACCGGGTTGCCGGGGAAGCACAGCACGGGCACGCCGTCGACTACCGCCGTCGCCTGCGGGCCGCCCGGCTGCATCGCCACGGTGGTGACCTCCGCGCCCCGCGGCAGCAGCACCTCCCGCACCACCTCGTACGCGCCCTTCGAGATGCCGCCGGAGGTGACGACCAGGTCGGAGGCGGCGACCGCGGCGTCGAACACGCGCGCGAAGGCCTCCGGGTCGTCGCTGCTGCTCGCCCGTAGCGACACGACGGCGCCGGACTCCTCGACCAGCGCGGCGAGGGCCACACCGTTCGCGTCGAAGACCTGGCCGAAGCGCACGCCCCGACCGGGCGCCGCGAGTTCCGAGCCGGTGGTCAGGACGGCGACGCGCAGTCGCGCCCGCACCGCCACCGAGCTGACGCCCGCGGCCGCGAGCGCCGCCAGGTGCCGCGCGGCCAGCCGGGTGCCGGCCGTGACGAGCACGTCGCCGCGCTCCAGGTCGCTGCCGCGCTCGCGCACGTACTCGCCTCGCTTGCGGGAGCGCCGGATCTCGACCACGGCGCCGAACAGGTCGTCGTCCCTTCCGAGGACGAGCTCGGTGTCCTCCACCGGCACGATCGCGTCAGCGCCGCTGGGCACGGGCGCTCCGGTCATGATCCGGATGGCGGTGCCAGGGGTCAGCGACACCGGCACCTCGTGGCCGGCCGGGACGTCCCCGGTGACCTCGAGCGCGACCGGCACGTGGGCGACGTCGGCGGCGCGCACCGCGTAGCCGTCCATCTGCGAGTTGCGGAACAGCGGGAGGTCGACGTCCGATCGGACGTCCGCCGCGGCGACGCGCCCGGCGGCGTGGGCGAGCAGGACGGTCTCCACGTCCGGCTGCGCGGAGAGCGGCTCCAGGAGGCGGTTGACGTGATCGACGTGCTCCTCGACGCTGCGCGGTGGGGTCATGGGTTCAGTATCCCGCGCGGGGTGCGGCCAGGCGAGGGCACAGCCAGGCGAGGCCCTCAGTAGCGCGGCAGCGACGGGTCGACCTGGCGCGACCAGGCGTCCAGGCCGCCCTCCAGCACCACGCCGGGGGCGCCCGCCGCGGCCAGCAGCCTCCGCGCGGTCTCCGCCCGGACGCCGAGGTGGCAGATGATCACGAGCGGGTCGTCGCCCAGCCGTTCGGCCACGCCCGCCGAGTCCCGCACCACGACGTCGAGGGGCACCAGCAGGGAGCCGGGCAGCTCGGCGATGTCGGCCTCCCACGGCTCGCGCACGTCGAGGAGGATGTGCGGCTGTCCCGCGGCCAGCCGCGCGGCCAGGTCGGCGGGGGAGATGCTGGTGGCCGCCGCCGTCGCAGCCTCGCTCGGCTCATCCTCCACCGGGGCCACCCCGCAGAACAGCTCGTAGTCGATCAGCTCCGTCACCGGCTCCGCCGCAGGGTCGGCGGCGTACGGCAGCTCGCGGAACGTCCCGCGCAGGCCGTCGTGCACCACGACCCGCCCGAGCAGGAGGTCGCCCTCCCCGGTCACGACCTTGGTCGCCTCGCTCGCCATCAGCGACCCGATGACGCCGCACACGCTGGGGAGCACGCCCGCCTCCGCGCAGCTCGGCACGCTGCCGGGCTCGGGAGGCACGGGGAACAGGTCGCGATAGTGCGGGCCGAAAGCCGCCCAGCTCAGCCCGACCTGCCCGCCGAACCGGTGCACCGCACCCCACACCACCGGCAGGCCCGCCAGCAGCGCCGCGTCGTCCACGAGGTACCTGGTCGGGAAGTTGTCGCTGCCGTCGAGCACGAGATCGAAGCCGTCGAGGATGCCCGGCGCGTTCGCCGACGTGAGCCGCTCGGCGAAGACCCGCACGTAGATGCCCGCGTCGATGGCGCGGATCGCGTCGGCCGCCGACGCGGTCTTCGGCCTGCCGAGGTCGCGCTCGCGGTGGATGGTCTGGCGCGGGAGGTTGCTGAGCTCCACGCTGTCGTCGTCGACGATCCCGATCGTCCCGAACCCGGCCCCCGCCAGCAGCGGCAGCACGGCGGAGCCGAGGCCCCCGGCGCCGACCACCAGCACGCGCGCGGCGCGGAGGCGGCGCTGGGCGACCTCCCCGAAGCCCGGGAGCTGGACGGTCCTGGCGTAGCGCGCGCGCTGCTCCGAGGGCAGCGCGGGGCCGGGTGCGACGAGCGGCGCCGGACGGTCGGGGGAGGTCATGGCGCTAGCCAACCACGGTCACGCCGATGCTGTGCAATCCGGTCGCGCCGTCCGGGATCACGTCCTGCACCTTCGAGGTCTGCACGGTGCCGTGCGCGTCGGTGGCGCGCACCTTGATCGTGTGCGAGCCGGGCGTCGCGTCCCACGCGTACTTCCACTGCCGCCAGGTGTCCGCCGAGATGGCGTCGGCGAGCGTGGCCTGCTGCCAGGCGCCGCCGTCGATCTGCACGTGCACGGCGCTCACGCCGACGTGCTGCGACCAGGCGACGCCCGCGACCGCGACCGTGCCCGCCTTCACCTGGTGCCCGTCCGCCGGCACGTCGATGCGCGACTCCAGCTTGACCGGGCCGCGCTCCGACCAGCCGCGGTCGGTCCAGTACGAGGTCGCCTTGTCGAAGCGCGTGACGTTCAGCTCGACCACCCACTTGGTCGCGGACACGTAGCCGTACAGCCCCGGGACGACCATCCGCACCGGGTAGCCGTGCTCCAGCGGGAGCGGCTGCCCGTTCATCCCGACCGCCAGGATGGCGTTGCGGCCGTCGGTCAGCGCCTCCAGCGGCGTCCCTGCCGTCCAGCCGTCCTGGCTGCGGGAGAGCACCATGTCGGCGTCGGCGGACGGCCCCGCCCGGGCGAGCAGGTGCCGGATGGGATAGCCGAGCCATTTCGCGTTGCTGATCAGGTTGCCGCCGACCTCGTTGGAGACGCAGGTGAGGGTGGTGACGGACTCCTCCAGCGGCAGGGCGAGCAGTTGGGCGAACGTCAGCTCGACCTCCTTCTCCACCATCCCGGTGATCCGGAGCCGCCAGGCCGACGGGTCGATGCCGGGGATCTGCAGCGCGGTGTCGATGCGGTAGAAGTCGGCGTTCGGGGTGATGATCGGCGCGAGGCCCGCGATGTCGAACGACGCGGCGGCCGGCACGGGCGGGGCGGTGACGGCGGGCTTCGGGAGGTGGAAGGCGGCCCGCGCAGCGCTGGCGGCGCGGTAACCGGTGGCGATGGCCTGACCCACGATCGTCGCCACGATCCCGGCGGCCGCGGTCGCAGTGGTCGCCGTGACGAAGTGCCGCCGGGTGACCTCGCCCTCCGGGGCGATCCGGGTCGGCCGGGTGCCGCGCAGCAGGTCGGCCAGCCAGCCCAGGATCAGGATGGCGACCAGCGCCGCGAGCGCGGACGGCACGACGTTGACGATCGAGGATCCCGCCCGCGTGACAGCGGCGAACACGCCGAGCGCCCCGCCGATCCCGATCAGGATGCGGCCGAACGGAGGCCGCCGCAGCTCCACCCAGCCCGCCAGCGCGCCACCGATGAGGAGCACCACGGCGAGGGAGGAGATGAGGAACGCTTTGTCGCCGGTCCCGAACACGCCGATCACGGCGTTCTTCACCCAGGCGGGGGTGAGATCGATGACGAGAGCGCCGACGACGAGGATCGGGCTGCCGTCCTGCACGAAGAACGCGCTCAGCAGCTCGGCGGCGCCGACCCCGGCCACGATGCTCGCGACACCGACGGCGGCGGAGGGCCAGAACGGGGCGCGGGGCTTCGCGGACGGCGACGGGCCAGCACTCCCCGAACCCTCGGCCCCCGACCCCTCCGGCCGGGCCGGCCCCGCAGACACAGGCGATCCCATACCCGAAGAATAAGCGCGCGATCCGGTGGATATGCCGAGCATCCCGGCCTGTGACAGGCTTGGACCCTATGGCCTCCCTCCGCGTCGACGACCTCCCCGGCTGGGCCGGCCCCTCCTCGGTGAGCGAGGACGCCGTCTACGAGGCGTTCGTCGCCTGGGCGGAGTCGACCGGCATCACCCTCTACCCGGCGCAGGACGAGTCGGTCATCGAGATCGTCGGCGGCTCGAACCTCATCCTGTCGACGCCCACCGGCACCGGGAAGTCGCTCGTCGCCGTCGGCGCCCACTTCGCGGCGCTGGCCCGCGGCGAGCGCAGCTTCTACACCGCCCCCATCAAGGCCCTGGTGTCTGAGAAGTTCTTCGCCCTCGTCGACGTCTTCGGCGCCGAGAACGTCGGGATGATGACCGGCGACTCCTCGGTCAACGCCGACGCGCCGATCATCTGCTGCACCGCCGAGATCCTGGCGAACCTCGCCCTGCGCCAGGGGGAGGACACCCCGGTGGGGCAGGTCGTCATGGACGAGTTCCATTTCTACGCCGACCCCGACCGCGGCTGGGCGTGGCAGGTGCCGCTGCTCGTCCTGAACCGCGCCCAGTTCGTGCTCATGTCCGCCACCCTCGGCGACGTGACGGCGCTCGCCGCCGACCTCAGCCGCCGCACCGGCCGGGAGACCGCCACGGTCACCGGCGTCGAGCGCCCGGTGCCGCTGCACTACTACTACGAGCTGACGCCCATCCACGACACGGTCGAGGACCTCCTGCACACCGGCCAGGCGCCGATCTACATCGTGCACTTCTCGCAGCTCGCCGCCCTGGAGCGCGCGCAGGCGCTCTCCAGCGCCAAGATCGCGACCCGGGAGCAGCGCGACGCGATCGCCGAGCTGATCGGGGAGTTCCGGTTCACGACCTCCTTCGGCCGCACGCTGTCCCGGCTGCTGCGCCAGGGCATCGGCGTGCACCACGCCGGGATGCTGCCCAAGTACCGCCGGCTGGTCGAGCAGCTCGCCCAGCGCGGGATGCTGCGGGTGATCTGCGGCACCGACACCCTCGGCGTCGGCATCAACGTCCCGATCCGTACGGTGCTGCTGACCGCGCTGACCAAGTTCGACGGCACCCGGCTGCGCCAGCTCAACGCGCGCGAGTTCCACCAGATCGCCGGTCGCGCGGGCCGCGCGGGCTACGACACTGCGGGCACCGTCGTCGTGCAGGCGCCCGAGCACGAGAGCGAGAACGTCAAGGCCCTGGAGAAGGCCGGCGACGACCCGAAGAAGCGCCGCAAGATCGTCCGGAAGAAGGCGCCGGAGGGCTTCGTCTCCTGGGGGGAGCCGTCGTTCCGCAAGCTCGTGGAGGCAGACCCGGAGACGCTCACGTCCTCCATGCAGATCACGAGCGCCATGCTCATCAACGTGATCGGGCGCGGCGGCGACGTCTTCGGGCACGTCCGTGACCTGGTGTTCGACAACCACGAGCCGTGGAAGCGCCAGCTCGCGCTCGCCCGCCGCGCGCTCGGGCTGTACCGCTCGCTGCTCACCGCCGGGGTCGTGGAGGTCGTGGACGGCGAGATCCGCCTGACCGTCGACCTCCAGCCCAACTTCGCCCTCAACCAGCCGCTGTCGCCCTTCGCGCTCGCCGCGTTCGAGCTCTTCGACCTCGAGTCGCCGGCCTACGCGCTCGACATCGTCTCGGTGGTGGAGGCCACGCTCGACGACCCGCGGCCGGTGCTCTCCGCCCAGCAGTTCCAGGCGCGCGGCGAGGCCGTCGCCGCGATGAAGGCCGAGGGGATCGAGTACGACGAGCGCATGGAGGCGCTGGAGACCGTCACGCACCCCAAGCCGCACGACGAGCTGCTGCACGAGGCGTTCGTCACTTACGCCTCCAGTCAGCCCTGGGTGGCCGACTTCGAGCTGAGCCCCAAGTCGGTGGTCCGCGACCTCTACGAGCGCGCGATGACCTTCGGCGAGTTCATCGCCTTCTACAAGCTCGCCCGCTCGGAGGGCGTCGTGCTGCGCTACCTCTCCGACGCCTACCGCGCGCTGGGCCAGACCGTGCCGCTCGACCTGCGCACCGAGGAGCTGCGCGACATCGTGGAGTGGCTCGGCGAGCTGGTCCGCCAGGTCGACTCCAGCCTCCTGGACGAGTGGGAGGAGCTCGTGCACCCCGATGCCGCCCGGCACGCGGCCGAGAGCGGTGAGCTCGCGCCGCCAGTGCCGCGGAACGTCACCACCAACCGCAGGGCCTTCTTCGTGCTCGTGCGCAACGAGCTGTTCCGGCGCGTGCAGCTTGCCGCGCTCGACAAGGTCCAGGAGCTCGGCGCGCTCGAGAACGAGGCGGCGGCGCTCGCCGAGGCCACCACGCCGTCGTTCACCGAACTGCAGTGGGACGAAGCGCTGGAGGCCTACTACGCCGAGCACGACGAGATCCTCACGGACGCGTCGGCGCGGGCCGCGGGCATGATCGTCGTGGACGAGACGCCCGCCGCCGCGGAGGGCGTCTGGCGGGTGCGGCAGATCCTCGCCGACCCGGCGGGCGACCACGACTGGGGGATCGCCGCCGAGGTGCTGCTGGTGGACTCCGCCCGCACCGGCGCGGCGGTCGTCCGGGTGACGGCGGTCGACCGACTGTAGGCCCGGCCGTAGCGACCGGTCGGCGGTTTGACGCACCGAGACGGCCGTGAAAACATGTCAGCGGTGTCTGAACGGCGCCAGGCACTCCGCATGAACGTCCGGTGAACTCGCCGGCCGTCCGTCGACACACGAGAAAGAAGCCGGTGGATCTCACCCTCATCATCGTGCTGGTCATCGCGCTGGCCCTCTTCTTCGATTTCACCAACGGGTTCCACGACACCGCGAACGCGATGGCGACGCCGATCGCGACCGGCGCCATGCGGCCCAAGGTGGCGGTCGCGCTCGCTGCGGTCCTGAACCTCGTCGGCGCGTTCCTCTCGACGGAGGTCGCCAAGACCATCTCGGGCGGCATCATCAACGAGGGCTCGGGCGGCGTCCTGATCTCGCCGGAGCTGATCTTCGCCGGCCTGGTCGGCGCGATCGTCTGGAACATGGTGACCTGGCTCTACGGCCTCCCGTCGTCCTCCAGCCACGCCCTGTTCGGCGGCCTGATCGGCGCGGCGATCGTCGGCGCCGGGTTCGCGTCCGTGAACTTCCCGGTGGTCGTGCAGAAGGTCGTCCTCCCCGCGGTCATCGCGCCGTTCACCGCCGGTGTCGTCGCCTGGGCGGCGACCAAGCTCGCGTACTGGATCACCCGGCGCTACGACGGCCGTCCGGACGGCCGCGGCGGCTTCCGCTACGGCCAGATCTTCTCCTCGTCCCTCGTCGCCCTGTCGCACGGCACCAACGACGCGCAGAAGACGATGGGCGTCATCACCCTGCTGCTGATCTCGGCCAACCTGCTGCCCGCCGGGAGCGGCCCGCCGCTCTGGGTCGTCGTCGCGTGCGCGCTCGCCATCGCGGTCGGCACCTACTCCGGCGGCTGGCGCATCATCCGCACTCTCGGCCGCGGCCTCACCGAGGTGAAGCCCGCGCAGGGCTTCGCCGCCGAGACGAGCACGGCGGCGACCATCCTGGCCTCCAGCCACCTCGGCTTCGCGCTCTCCACGACCCAGGTCGCCTCCGGCTCGGTGATCGGCTCCGGCCTCGGCCGCCGCGGCGCCTCGGTGCGCTGGGGCACGGCCGGCCGGATCGCCACCGGCTGGGTGCTGACCCTCCCGGCGGCCGGCCTCGTCGGCGCCCTCGCCGCGTTCGTCGGCCTGCTCGGCCCGGTCGGCATCCTGATCGACACGGTGATCGCCGTCGTGGTGATCACGTTCATCTTCTGGCGCTCGCGCCGCAACCAGGTGTCCAGCGCCGACGCGGTCGAGCCCGGCCCGGTGCAGGGTCAGAGCGACGTCGCCGAGTCCGGCCGGGTCGTGAAGATCCGAAAGGTCAAGCCGCTCAAGCGCGAGCGCACCGGGAGGAACCCCGCATGAGCGCCGTCCTGCAGTTCTTAACCGTGTTCGTCGCGTCGCTGGTCGGCGCGTGCGTGGTCGTCGGCTTCTACGCCCTGGGCACGCGGCTGCTGGCCGTCGCCGGGCGCGGGCTGTTCGTGGAGCCGGCGGAGTTCACCGACGCCATCACCGTGATCACCCCGGAGCAGGCCGCCAAGGCCCAGCGGAAGGCCGAGAAGGCCCAGCGCAAGAGCCCGCCGGTGAGCGAGGGCCGCAAGCGCGCCGCGCTGGCCGGCGCCTACGCGTGCTTCGTGCTGTGTGGCGCGGCCGTGCTGTACGGGCTTTACCTGATCATCCCGTACTTCCACGGCTGAGCTACATCCACGAGAACCAATCGTCGTCGGTGACCGCGTCCGCAACTGGCGAAGGGGATGGCGACGGCACATGCGGATCGCGAAGCGACTTCTCATCGGCCCAGGTGTCGATGGAGGGATCGGTGGAGCACTCCGACGCCACGGTGATGGCCACGACCTTGCTGGTGACGCCGAGTCCGTAGTACACCCCGTCGGATCGCGTAGCGCGGATCGAGATATCCATCTCACCGGTGGGGGACTTCCAATCGACCGTCCGCAGAACCGTGAACCCTTCGCTCTTCCAGTGCGCGGTGAGTTTGTCCGCGATCGGATGCGGATCATCCTCGAACGCGTCATGCGACACGACGTTGTCCATCCGATGAGCGTCCTTCGACCCGACAGTCCCACACAGCGTCAGAGCTACATCCTCCGCAGCCGGGTCCCAAGGCGTGTTGTTTTGGAGTCCGCCGCGGAACCAACCGTCGGTGACACCAGTAGCGGCGATGGCGGCGTCGGTGAGGTCGGCCCACTGGGTCAGCAGTTCATCGATCGTCTTCTGCAGCGTCCCCGGGCTCTGCGGGGCAGGATCACTCACAGCAGGAACAGACATACACCCTCCTAAAACCGATACCGTCACGGCTGCGACGGCCGCCACAGCGCACATTCTCATCATTCGACGTACGAAGACACCCGATCCCCGGTTCATCGGGTAGTCCTCAGCCCACCGACGACGCTCTCGGACAGGCCAACGGTGGTAAAGCCCGTGTTCCGCAAGGCCTCGGTGTCCTCGTCGAGGTAGCCGAAGCCTTCCGGCGCGATCCCGTTGAGGGGATTCAGGCCGTCGACGTGCTCACCCACCGTGCTGTGGCCTTTGGTCTGCTTCAGCACCTCGCCACTGGGCAGCATTGCGCCGTCGGAGGAGAACGATTGCGAGCCGCCCATCGATTGCGGCGGGTTCAGCACCCCCTTCAGAGGCATGGCCGCCGCCGTACCCAGGTTGACGAGCGCCTCGGGGTTCGGTTCCGCGCGTCCTCCCATCGCCGAACCGAACGGCGCGAGGAAATCCAACTCAGCCGCCGTGGTGAAGATCAACGGCTGCCCGCCCGCCTGCTTCACGCGAAGGTCCGACAACGAGGACACCACCTCCGTGTCGATCCCCGCCGACCCCAGCATTGTGAAGGAGTCCACCGTGTGCGTGACCCAAGTCAACGCATCCGCTGCCATCGTCGTGCCAGACGTAGAGGCTTGGTGGCAGGGGGTTCGGCGTGGGCTGATCAGAATCCCCAGAACCAGTCGTCGGCGCCATCCGCGGTGGCATCCGCCTTCGCAGCAGGCGATGGCGATGGCGTTGGCGCATACGGGTTGTTACGCAGTGACTTGTCACGCGCCCACGACTGGATGGAGGGATCGGTGGAGCATTCCGACGAGACGTCGATGGCCACAATCTCGCTGGTAACTCCGAGTCCGTAGAACACCCCGTCAGACCGCGTAGCGCGGATCGAGACATCCATCGCACCGGACGGCGACTTCCAATCGACCGTCCGCAGAACCGTGAACCCCTCCCTCTCCCAGTACGCGGTGAGCTTGTCCGCGATCGGATGCGGATCATCCTCGAACGCATCGTGCGTCACCTGGTTACTCACCCGATGAGCGGCGTTCGGCCCAGTCCCACACGGTGGCAGGCTCACTTCCTCCACAGCCGGGTCCCAAGGCCTCCCATTCTGGATCGGACCGCGAAACCATCCCTCCGTGTCACCGGTAGCGGCGATGGCGGCGTCGGTGTGGTCCGCCCACTGCGTCAGCAGCTCACCGATCGTCTTCTGCGGGGTGCCCGGGCGCTGCGGGGCAGGATCACTCACAGCAGGAATAGACATACAGCCTCCTAAAACCGATACCGTCACGGCTGCGACGGCCGCCACAGCGCACATTCTCACCATTCGACCCACACATACACTCGACATGTCGTTCATTGAGTGGTCCTCAGCCCACCGACGACGCTCTCAGACAGACCAACAGTCGTGAAACCGGTGTTCCGCAGAGCTTCGGTCCGCTTGTCGAGGTAGCCGGAGCCTTCCGGCGCGATCCCGTTCAGCGGATTGAGGCCGTCGATGTGCTCACCCACCGTGCTGTGGCCCTTGGTCTGCTTCAGCACCTCACCACCGGGCAGCACAGCGCCTTCGGAGGAGAACGACAGCGCACCGCCCATCGACTGCGGCTGGTTCAGCCCCGTCAGGGGCATTGCCACTGCTGTGCCCAGGTTGGAGAGTGCCTCGGGATTCGGCTCCGCGCGCCCTCCCATCGCCGAACCGAACGGCGCGAGGAAATCCAACTCAGCCGCCGTGGTGAAGATCGACGGTCGCCCGCCCGCCTGCTTCACCTCAAGGTCCGACAACGAGGACACCACCTCCGTGTCGATCCCCGCCGACCCCAGCATCGTGAAGGAGTCCACCGTGTGCTTGACCCGAGTCAACGCATCCGCTGCCATCGTCGTCCCATACGAATGCGCCACCACGGACACATACGGGAACGGCACGCCTGGCTGCGCCGCCCGGGTGGCGTGCGTCCCGTCCAGCTCGTTCGCGAACCGCCATGACCCGTCTTGCGCCAGCGCCGGAGTGTTCACGCTCACCAGATCCGGAGTGTCATACCCCAGCCAGCCCACCACAGCATGCGACCGACCTCGGTCAAGTCGGTTCTGCTCGTCGTAAAGGTTCCTCGCGGCGCCCGACCAGCTCGCGGTCGCATCCGCCGCGTCGGAGTTCATCCCGGGTGCCGCCCAGGTCACAGTGTCCGCCGTGTCCAGATCGCCGTACCCGATCGCGACCATCGGCACCGACGCGCCCAGATTGAAACAAACCAGCGACGCCAACGGGTCAGCGAGCACTGTTTCGAGAGCGGTCAGCACCTTCCGCTGCTCCGGGGTGAGGCTAGCCGTGCGCTCCTGCGCCGCGTCGTAGACGGCACGATTGCAGCGGTCGCGAACCGAGTACGGCAACCCCGCCAGGTTGCCGAGGACACCGGGCGCCCCCGTCTGGAGCGCCGCCTTCGCTTCGTCCCCGAGACCCGACCACCATTCCGCGACCTTGTCCGGAGCCGGCGGATGCTTCCACAACTCCTGCATCAGGTCCGGGTCCTCCGTCACGAGCACCGCCAGCTCCTCGGGAGTCAACCGCTGCAACGTGTCCATCAACGACGCGTTCACGCTCGCCGTGGCGGCAATGCCGGAGAGCTTGCCGACGATCGACGCGAAGGCCTTCAGCTCGGGCTGGGACGTCGGCGTCAGGGCGCCGTGCAACGCGTCGTCCAGCTTCGTGGCGAACGTCCTCTCGGCCGCGTCGTAATCGTGCTTCGCCCGCTCGGCTCTCCGCTTCGCATCGTCCAACCGTTCCTGCGCGTCTCGGATCGTCAAGCGCGCCGTCGCCAGCTCGTCGCGAGCGTTCTGCTCCCGCTGCCGAGCGCTCGTGACGTCCACATGCGCCGGGGCCGACGACCCCGGCGGCGGCTTCTCGCGCGAGTTGTAGGCCATCTCCAGCGCCCGCAACGCGGCCAGCAGTGCGGCCTGCTCGGCGCCCAGCGTCGCCACCGACGCCTCAGCGGTCTCCAGGTCCGCCAACGCGTCCTCGGCATCCTGCAACGCCCGATCCGCCTCACCCTGCGTGTACTCCAGCGCCATCGACCACGCGGTCGCCGCCACGGCACCCTCATTGTGCTGCTCGGCCGCCTTCAGCGCTCCGGCCGTCAGCGCACGCAACCGATCCGAGAACACCTCCGCGGCCAGCCCCGACCACGACGCCGCCCCCAGATTCGTATCCAGCACCTGCCGTGCCACCGTCGACTGACCCTCCAGCCGGCCGGACCACTTGCGGTAGTGGACGACCAGGGCCTCCACCATCTCCCGATCGCCCGGCGTCGGATCCATCTCGAAGCCGACCGGTGACCAATCCGCCCACCTAGAACCCATAGAAACCGGCCCGGTCCTTCCGCAACGCCTCGGCGTCCTCAGCGTCCCGGCGCTGATACGAATCGGCCGCCTGGGAGAGCGCGCCAGCCAACCCGGCGACCAACTCGTCGACCGTCGACTGACCGCGGACCCAGTACCCCTCGAACCGGCTCACCGCACCTCGGGCCACCGCTGAGCCGAAACCGTCGGACTCGTCCGCCGACGGACGGGAACCGGTTGCGGCCCCCTTCAGCGCTTTCGCGCCCGCCTTCAGCTCTGCCGTATCGACGGCAACCGCCTTCGCCATCAGTCCTCCAAAAACCTGAACTCTGTACTTTTCACGTGCCCCGCGAGGAGCGGGTCAGATGGAGGAGAAGCCGCCGTCGATCAGGATGTTCTCGCCGGTGACCATGCCCGCCTCGTCGGAGGCCAGGTAGCCGATCAATGCGGCCACTTCCTCGGGCTGGGCG
The DNA here is from genome assembly GCF_042791795.1 of Leifsonia sp. NPDC056665. Classification (NCBI taxonomy): domain Bacteria; kingdom Bacillati; phylum Actinomycetota; class Actinomycetes; order Micrococcales; family Microbacteriaceae; genus Leifsonia; species Leifsonia sp. NPDC056665. The sequence goes on along the minus strand of NZ_JBHTXK010000021.1, from coordinate 12,683 downwards.
AAGCGCCGGGCCGGGATGCGTGCGCGCAGTTCGTCGCCCTTCGGTCCCTTCCAGGCCTCACGGCCGAGCGGGGTCTCCACCACGGTCGGCGAGACCGCGTTGACGGTGACGCCGTGCGGCGCCCACTCCAGCGACAGCACGCGGGTCATCCCGAGCAGCCCCGCCTTGCTCGCGCAGTAGGCGACGTGCTCGTCCAGGCCCACGACGCTCGCCTGCGACGCCAGGTTGACGATGCGGCCGAAGCCGGCTGCCACCATCCGCGCGCCCACGGCCTGCGCCATCCGGAAGCTCGCAGTCAGGTTGACCGCGAGGGTGCTGTCCCAATCCGCGGCCGTCGTCATGAGCGCGGAGGAGAGGCGGGCGATCCCGGCCGAGTTGACCAGGATGTGGGGCGTGCCGGCCTCAGCCACGATCCGGGCGACGGCCATCTCGGCGGCGTCGGGCTGCGTCAGGTCCGCGACGACGGGCAGGTGCCCGCGACCCGGGAGCCCGGCGACCACGTCGGCCACGTGCTGGTCCCTGTCCACGCCGGCGACCGTGGCGCCGCGCTCGGCGAACCAGCCGGCGACGGCGAGTCCGATGCCGCTCGCGGCGCCGGTGACCACCGCGATCCGTCCGTCGAGGGCCCCGCTCATCTCTCCAGCTCCCCGATCAGCTCGACCTTGCGCGCCGACGGGCTGTTCGTGTCGAACCGGTAGGTCAGCCACTCGCCGACCAGGCGCCGCGCCAGCTCCGAGCCGATGACGCGCTGCCCGAGGCACAGCACCTGGGCGTCGTTGGAGAGCACCGACCGCTCGACGGAGTACGAGTCGTGGGCCGTGACAGCCCGGATGCCCGCCACCTTGTTCGCGGCGATCGCGACGCCGAGGCCGGTGCCGCACACCAGCAGCGCGCGGTCGGCCTCGCCGGACGCGACGAGCTCCGCGGCGGCGGCGGCGACCGCCGGATAGGCGGTGTGGCCGTCGGCGTCCACGCCGACGTCCACGAGCGAGGCGACGAGGGGATGCGCCTCCAGGTCGTCGCGCAGGGTCTCCTTGAGCGCGAAGCCGGCGTCGTCGCTGCCGATCACGACGCGAAGAGCGGTCATGAGGGTGTCCTTTCGGTCCAGTAGTAGTTCGTCTGGTGGTCGGTCGTCAGGCGGTCGCCTCCCGCTAGCAGGTCTCCCACCGCGCATGCGATAAGCGAGAAGGAAGCGGCGCCCGCATCGGGAGTGCCCACCGATTTATCGGCTAGCGGCCGTGCGCGGCCCCGCTTCGGGCGGAGCGCGGAGGTCGCCGCCGCCGCCTCTGAGGCGATCAGCGCAGCACCCGCCCACGCCTTCGCCAGGGAGGCCCCGTCGGCGAGCCGGCCGGTCAGCTCGTCGCGGAACGGCAGCAGCGCGTCCACGAGGGTCTTGTCGCCCGGCTCCGCGCGCCCGAGGTCGAGGATCGCGCCGGTGAACGCGACCACCGCCGTGCCGGCGCTGTCGTCCGAGAAGGCCGCTGCGGCGTCGTCCAGCGCGGCGCCCGCCGCCTCCAGGGCAGCGCCCCAGAGCACGCCGGAGGTGCCGCCGGCCTGTTCGGCCCACGCGCGGCCTCCGGCGGCGAGGACCGCACCGGCGCCCGCGCCGCGCTCGACCGTCCGGTCGATCGCGGACAGGGCGGCTTCGGCGCCGCGCAGCATCCCGCGGCCGTGGTCGCCGTCGCCGGCCACCGCGTCGATCGCACCCAACTCGTGCTCGTGGTCGCGCAGCAGCCCGGTCACGAGCTCGGCGGCCTCGGCCACGCTCACCGCGAGCGCCGCGGCGGCTGGGGAGGGCGTCGCGAACGCCAGCGTCTCGTCCGCCGCTGTGTCCTCCGTCTCGGCGGCAGACGCCAGGGTCGCCGCCAGTGGCGCGGCCTGCTTGCGGTACGCCGGAGCGTAGGCGTCCGCCCGCCAGAGCGGTTCCAGCTCGCCATCCAGCCAGGTGAGGGTCAGCGAGCAGCCGCCCATGTCGAGGCTCGTGACGAGCTCGCCGACCTCTGGCTCCACGACCTCCAGCTCTGCGGCCTCCAGCAACGGCAGGACGCGCGCCCAGAGCAGGAACAGCTCTTCGTACTTGGTGGTGCCAAGACCGTTGAGGATCGCCCCGACGCGTGCCGGTCCGGTGCGCGGAGCCGCCTCCAGCACGCCGGTCACGAGCAGTTCGGCCAGCCCGGTCGCGGTCGGCATCGGCACGTCCCGGATGCCCGGCTCGCCGTGGATGCCGAGGCCCAGCCCGAGCATCCCGGGCTCGATGTGGAACAGCGGCGCGGCCGCGCCCGGCATCGTGCAACCGGAGAACGCGACGCCGAGGGTGCGCGTCGCCGCGTTGGCCGCCTGGCCCGCACGCTCCACGGCGTCGAGGTCGAGCCCCGCGGCCGCGGCGGCGCCGAGCGCCTTGAACACCACGAAGTCGCCCGCGATCCCGCGGCGCTCGTCCTCGGCGGGGGCGGACGCCACGTCGTCGGTCACCAGCACGATGCGCGTGTCGATGCCCTCGGCTCGCAGCCGGTCGGCGGCGATCCCGAAGTTCATCACGTCGCCCGCATAGTTGCCGAACGTCAGCACGACGCCGCGGCCGCGGTGCGCGGCCTTCGCCACGGAGTACACGTGCGCCGCGGACGGCGAAGTGAAGATGTTGCCCACGACCGCGCCCGTGGCGAATCCCGGGCCGACGAGCCCCGCGAAGGCCGGGTAGTGGCCGGAGCCGCCGCCGACCACGACGGCGACGGTCGGCTCGCCGGCAGCCCGGGCGACCACGCCGCCCGTCACCCGGCGCAGCCGGCCACCGTAGACGGCCACGAAGCCGTCGAGCTGATCCTCCGCGAAGTCGGCCGGCACGTCCGCGATGCGGGTCATCGGACGCTCTCCAGCTCCGGCTCGGCCGTCGGCTCGTCCTCGGCGAGCTGGTTCACCTTCAGGAAGCCGATCATCACGAACGCACAGGCGTACAGCGCCACGAACGACCACACGACGCCGACCGCGCCGAACTCCGGGAACACCAGCGCGACCACGCCGCTGCCGAGGAAGGTCGCCCCACCGGCCGCGGTTGTGTACATTGCCATCGCGGCGCCCTTCTGCTTCGGTGCGAGCGCTGGCATGATCGCTCCCATCGGGACGAAGCCGGCGAGCATGATGCCGAAGACGGTGCCCGCGATCGTCGCGACGACGAAGCCCCAGTCGCTGCCGGCCGGCACCCAGTGCGGCACGTACCACCACAGCAGGAGGCCGATGGACGAGCCGACGATGCCGAACCAGCGAACGGTCCGTCCCCAGCCCATCCGGTCGCCGATCGCCCCGAACACCGCGTTGAAGGCGATGTTGCCCGCGAAGATCACCACCGTCATGATCAGCCAGCGGCTCTGCCCCCAGCCGAGCTGGTCGGCCATGACCGCGGGCAGGACGATGAACATCCCGAACTCCGGCGCGGTGTTGATCAGGCGGATGAGGAAGCCCATCAGCACCTTCGGGTTGCGCGCCGTGAGCACGATCCCCGAGGTCAGCACACGGGCGGCCGAGTCGGTCGCCGGGGCGAGCCGACGTTTCCCGTGCGGCTCGCGGACGCCGAAGTGCGCGATGGCCCAGCCGACGAGCACGAGCGCCGCCGAGGCGACCATCGTGTACGTCTCGCCGCCCGCGCCGCCGCCGAACGCAGGGATCGCGAAGACCGCGAACAGCGAGCCGAGGGTGGGCAGGCCGCCGGTGAACATGACGTAGAACCAGCCGACAGCGGTACCGTTGCGCTTCTTCGGCACGATCTGGTTGATCCAGACCAGGAAGGCGAAGGCGAAGAAAGGGAAGCCGAAGCCGCGCAGGAAGTAGCTGACGAACAGCAGCGGAACACTCCCGATCGAGAGCGAGAACAGGAAGGCGCCCTCGAACACGATCCACAGGATCATGCCGAGCGTCATCACGCGCCGCGGACCCCACAGATCGGCGAGCGCGCCGGACAGGTAGGACGCGATCAGGACGGCCAGGCTGTACATGGCGATGATCTGCGCGACGATGGCGAACTTGTCCTCGCCCAGCGCGTGCGTCATGTGCGGCGAGAGGAAGTTGGACTCGACCCCGTTGCCCGTCATGAAGACGAGGACGCCGAGGAACCCCCAGCGCAGGGGATGGGGGATGCCGATCCGGTCGAGGAAGGTCTCGCGGGCGGGTAATGCTGTGGTGGTCATCAGAAACTCCGTGATCGTCGGGTCGGCTGCCTCAGGGCAGGATGGTGACCTTGATGGACGCGCCTGCGGTGTCGCCGACTAGGTCGAGGGCGCTCTGGAACCCGTCGAGCGGGAACTGGTGCGTGCAGATCTCGTCCATCGGCAGCACGCCGGACTCGAGCAGCTTGATCGCGGCGGGCCAGCAGCCGGGACCGAGGTGGGCGCCCCGGACATCGAGCTCCTTGTCGTCGCTGATGATCGACCAGTCGACCGTCACGTCGGAGCCGAAAACCGAGTACTCGACGTAGGTGCCGAGTTTGCGGAGGAGGTTGAGACCCTGGCCGACCGCCGAGGGGTGGCCGGTCGCCTCGATGTAGACGTCCGCGCCGTAGCTGTCGGTGAGCTCCTTCACGCGGGCGATGGCGTCCTCCGTCGTGATGTTGATCGTGAGGTCCGCGCCGCACTTCCGGGCGAGCTCCAGCTTGTCGTCGCTCATATCGAGCGCGATGACCTTCAGCGGGTTCTTCTGGCGGACGCCCGCGATGGCGCCGAGGCCGATGGGGCCGGCTCCCGCGATCACCACAACGTCGCCAAACCTCACGTCGGCGCGCTCCACCGCGTGCATGGCGCAGGAGAGCGGCTCGGCGTACGCAGCGTGCTGCGGTGCGAGGTCCGCCGACACCGGATGCGTCAGCGCACGCTCGGGGATGAGCGCGTACTCGGCCATCGCGCCGTCGAACTCCTTGAAGCCGAACATCGCGTGCGGGGCGCACATCCAGTACTGGCCGCGTTCGCAGTACCGGCAGTCGCCGCACGGGACGATCTGCTCGCACGCGACGCGGCCGCCGAGCGCCAGCCCGCGCCGAGCGAGCGCGGCCGGGTCGCCCGCGACCACACGGCCGACGAACTCGTGACCGGGGATGCGGCCGGTCTGCGCCCAGGCCGGCCGGTTCTCGTCGCCCCAGAACTTGGCGGCGCCGTGGTAGCACTTGAGGTCGGACGCGCACACGCCCACGGCCTCCACTCGCAGCAGCAGCTCGCCGTCGCCGGGCAGTGGCACAGGCACGGTCTCGAGCCGGTAGTCCTCCGGGCCGTGGACGACGACCGCCGTCATGGTCTCGGGGAGCGGAGCGGCGACGTGCGCCTCGGTTTCGGACAGCGTTGTGGACATGACACTCCTTTGGGATCGGCCCAGGCTGACATGTTTCAGCTTAGGACAGATCCCAGGGAGTGTGCAATTTCAGATATAGCAGGGCGAAAGTAAGCGCCGGCCTGCGGCGTGCGCGGTGTTATGCGGTGCCGCGCACCTTCGCGATCGAGTTCATGACGTGGTACACGACGATCGCGGCGATGGCGCCGAGCGCGATCCCGTTGAACGTGAGCTGGCCGACGTTCAGCGTGAAGTCGCCGATGCCGATGATGAGCGCAATCGCCGCGGTGAACTGGTTGACCGGCTTGGAGAAGTCGACCTTGTTGTCCAGCCAGATCTTCACGCCGATCACGCCGATGAGGCCGTACAGTGCAGTCGTCACGCCGCCGAGCACGCCCGCGGGGATCGTGTTGATGACCGCGCCGACCTTGGGGGAGAGGCCGAGCAGCACGGCGACGATGCCGGCGACCCAGTACGCGGCCGTCGAGTAGACGCGGGTCGCGGCCATGACGCCGATGTTCTCGCCGTAGGTCGTCGTCCCGGAGCCGCCGAAGAAGCCGGCGATCGTCGTCGCCAGGCCGTCGGCGAACAGCGCGCGGCCGGTGAGCTTGTTGACCGACGGGTCGGTGAGCTGCGCCACGCCGCGGATGTGCCCGACGTTCTCCGCGATCAGCACGAGCACGACCGGGAGGAACGCGGGCAGGATGCCCCAGGTCGCCGCCGCGTCCGTGAACGGGTTGGCCGGGAACGTGAACTGCGGGAGGCCGATCCACGCCGCCTTCTCGATCTTGCTGAAGTCGACCTGCCCGGCGAGCACCGCGAAGACGTAGCCGACGACCACCCCGAGGAAGATCGACAGCCGGCCCAGCATCCCCTTGAAGAGCACGGTGCAGAGGATGACGGCGGCCAGCGTCACCAGCGCGGTGACCGGCGCCGCCATGAAGTTGTTCTTCGCCGCGGGCGCGAGGTTGAACCCGATCAGCGCCACGATCGCGCCGGCGACGATCGGCGGCATCAGCCCGTCGATCCACTTGGTGCCGGTGGCGACCACGATCAGGCCGACGACGGCGAGCAGGAGGCCGGTGACGACGATGCCGAACAGGGCGGACGGCATCCCGTGCGCCTTCGTCGCCGCGACGATCGGCACGATGAACGCGAACGAGGAGCCCAGGTAGCTGGGCAGCTTGTTGCGCGTCACCAGCAGGAACAGGATCGTGCCGACGCCGGAGAACAGCAGCGTGGTGCTCGGAGGGAAGCCGGTGAGCAGCGGCACCAGGAAGGTCGCGCCGAACATCGCGACGACGTGCTGGGCGCCCAGCCCGATCGTCCGCGGCCAGGTCAGCCGCTCGCCGGGGAGCACGACCTCCCGGGCTCCGACCTTCTTTCCGTCGCCGTGCAGCTTCCAGGGCAGAGCCATGCGTGTCCTTATCGTGTCGGTCGGGGAATTAGGCTGGTACGGCGCTGTGACATCTCTTCGAATGCGCCGCGAACCTCAAACCCCACCGATATTACGGGAGACCACCATTTCCGCATCGACTTCGACGCCCAAGCCCACCGTCACGGGGCGCCTGGACCGGTTCTTCGAGATCACAGCCCGCGGCACCACATGGGCCACGGAGATCCGCGGCGGCCTGCTGACCTTCGTGACGATGGCGTACATCGTCATCCTCAACCCGATCATCCTGAGCTCGACGCCGGACGTGGCGGGGCACTCGCTGGGCTTCGACCAGGTCGGGGCCGTGACCGCCCTGAGCGCCGGTGTCATGACCGTGCTCTTCGGCCTGGTCGCCCGGCTGCCGTTCGCGTTCGCGGCCGGCCTCGGCATCAACTCCTTCCTCGCGGTGAACGTCGTCAAGGTGCTCACCTGGCAGGAGGCGATGGGCCTCGTCGTCATCAACGGACTGATCATCGTGCTGCTGGCCGCGACCGGCCTGCGCCGCCTGATCTTCAACGCGGTGCCGCCGCAGCTCAAGACGGCGATCACCGTCGGCATCGGCCTCTTCATCGCTTTCATCGGCTTCGTCGACAGCGGTTTCGTGCGCAGCACCAAGTCGGCCTCGCCGCCTGTGCAGCTCGGGGAGGCCGGGTCCATCGCCACCCTCCCCACCCTGGTGTTCCTGATCGCCCTCGTGATCATGGGCGTGCTCATGGCGCGCAAGGTGAAGGGTGCACTGCTCATCGGCATCGTCGCGGCGACGGTCGTCGCGATCGTCATCGAGGCGATCTTCCACCTCGGCTCGTCGGCGAAGAACCCGGACGGCTGGAACCTCTCGGTCCCGCAGCTGCCGACCTCGTTCGTGTCCGTGCCGAACCTCAGCCTCGTCGGGCAGTTCGACCTGTTCGGCTCGTTCGCCCGCATCGGCGGCCTCGCGGCCATCATGCTGGTCTTCACGCTCGTCTTCACGAACTTCTTCGACGCGATGGGCTCGATGACCGGCCTGGCCCGCAGCGCAGGCCTCGCCAACGAGGACGGCACCTTCCCGCGCCTGCAGTCCGCGCTCATCGTGGAGGGTGTCGGCGCGGTGGTCGGCGGCGGCACCTCGGCGTCGTCCAACACGGTGTTCGTCGAGTCGGCCTCCGGCATCGGCGAGGGCGCGAAGACCGGCTTCGCGAGCGTCATCACCGGTGTGCTGTTCCTGCTGGCCATGTTCTTCACGCCGCTCACGAGCGTCGTCCCGAGCGAGGTCGCCGCGGCCGCCCTGGTCATCGTGGGCGCCCTGATGGTGGTGCAGATCCGCCACATCGACTTCCACGAGTTCTCCAGCACGCTGCCGGTTTTCCTCACGATCATCGTCATGCCGCTGACCTACTCGATCGCGAACGGCATCGGCGTCGGCTTCATCTCCTGGGTGCTGGTGCGGTCGCTGTCCGGCAAGGCGCGCGAGATCAGCCCGCTGCTCTGGATCGTCGCGGCCGGCTTCCTGGTGTACTTCGCGCGCGGCCCGATCGAGGCGATCCTCCCGCACTGAGGCGCCTGAGACTCACATCCCGGGTAACCCCTGACGACAACCGGGGGTTACCCGGATGTGCGCGGGCCGCGCGGATCGCTTGACTGGATCCATGACATCCACCGGCACCTCACCGAACCCGTACCAGGCCGCCCCGGCCCGCACGCTCAGCATCACGAGCTTCGCGCTCGGCCTCGCGTCCATCGCCTTCAGCTGGACCTTCCTCGCCCCGATCGCCGGCCTCGTGCTCGGCGTGCTCGCGCTCAGCCGCGAGCCGCAGGGCCGCACTTTCGCGATCTGGGGGATCGTGCTCAACGCCGTCATGCTCGCGGGCATTCTGATCGGACTCCTGCTCGCGGTGGTCGGCGTGGGCTTCGGGCTGGCGTTCCTGCCGTGGCACGTCGTGGGGGCGCACCTCTGACCCGTACCGCCCAGGCGAACCGTCCGCTCGTGCGGCCTGCGAGAATGGAGGGATGGAACCGTCCCCCCTCGTCAGGCCGCACAGCTTCGTCGTCCGCGGCAGGAAGACCGAAGCCCAGCGGCGGGCGATCGACGAGTTCTGGCCGGTCTACGGCGTGGACTTCGACGGCTCGCCGCTCGACCTCGACACGATCTTCGGGCGCTCGGCGCCGCGCGTGGTCGAGATCGGCTTCGGCAACGGCGAGAACCTCCTCGCCCTGGCCACGCGGCATCCCGAGAAGGACTTCCTCGGCGTGGAGGTGCACGGCGCCGGCGTCGGGCGGGTGCTCGCCGCCGCCCACGAGCAGGGGCTGACGAACGTCCGGGTCGTCCGGCACGACGCGGTGGAGGTCTTCGAGCGGGGGCTCGGCGCCGCCAGCGTCGACGAGGTGCTCATCTTCTTCCCCGACCCGTGGCCGAAGGCCCGCCACCACCGGCGCCGTCTGGTGCAGCCCGACGTCGCCCGGCTCCTCGTCGCGGCGCTGAAGCCGACCGGCGTCCTCCGGCTCGCGACGGACTGGGAGCCGTACGCCGAGCACATGATCGAGGTGCTGGACGCCGAGCCCGCCCTGGTGAACGTCGCCGGCGACGGCGGGTTCATCCCTCGGCCCGACGATCGGCCGGTGACCAAGTTCGAACGGCGCGGCGAGCGGCTCGGACACGCGATCTACGACCTGGAGTACCGGCCGCGCGTGTGATGATGGGCGCATGACTTCGGAGTCCACGCTCACGTCCGGCACCGTCGCCGGCGACAGCATCCCGCACACCGTCGCGACCCTGCGTGCCACGTTCGACAGCGGCCGCACCAAGCCGCTCTCCTGGCGGCTCGCCCAGCTCGCCGCCCTCCGCCGGATGCTCACCGAGCGCGCGGCCGAGTTCGAGGACGCGCTGCTGGAGGACCTCGCCAAGAATCCGACCGAGTCGCAGATCGCCGAGGTCGGCTTCGTCGTCGGCGAGATCGACCACATGCGCCGCAACCTCCGGCGCTGGCTGCGGCCCCGTCGCGTGTCCGTGCCCGGCGCCCTGATGCCCGCGAAGGCCAGGGTCATGCTGGAGCCCGTCGGCGTCGTGCTCGTGATCGCCCCCTGGAACTACCCGGTGCAGCTGCTGCTGGCGCCGGTCGTCGGTGCGCTGGCGGCGGGCGATGCCGTCGTGCTGAAGCCGAGCGAGCTGGCGCCCGCCACCTCGGCCGCGATGGCGCGGCTCGTACCGCAGTACCTCGACCGGTCGGCCGTTGCTGTCGTGGAGGGCGGGGTCGCGGAGACCACGGAGCTGCTCGCCCAGCGCTGGGACCACATCTTCTTCACCGGCAACGGCCGCGTCGGCCGCATCGTCGCCGCGGCGGCGGCCGAGCACCTGACCCCTGTAACTCTGGAGCTGGGCGGCAAGTCGCCGGTGTACGTGGACGACTCCGTCGACCTCGCTGCGGCGGCGCGCCGGATCGCCTGGGGCAAGTTCATGAACGCGGGCCAGACCTGCGTCGCGCCCGACTACATCCTGGCCACGAAGGCCGTCTCGGAGCGGCTCGCCGTCGAGCTCGCCAACGCCGTGCGCTCGCTCTACGGCGACGACCCGGCCGACAGCCCCGACTACGGGCGGATCGTGGACGACCGCCACTTCGAACGGCTCACCGGGCTGCTCGACTCCGGGATTGCCGCGGTCGGCGGCGGGTCGGACGCGGCCTCCCGCTACCTCGCCCCGACCGTGCTCGTGGATGTGCCGCGCGACTCCGCGGTCATGGGCGAGGAGGTCTTCGGCCCTGTGCTGCCGATCGTCGCCGTCGACGGGCTGGACGACGCCATCGCGTTCATCCGCTCCGGCGACAAGCCGCTGGCGCTCTACGTCTTCAGCGAGCGGCGCGACGTGCGCCGGCGCATCCTCACCGAGACCAGCTCCGGGGCGGTCGGCTTCGGCGTGCCCGCAGCGCACCTCGCGGTCGGCGGCCTCCCCTTCGGCGGCGTGGGGGAGAGCGGCTCCGGCGCGTACCACGGCCGCCGGTCGCTGGAGACCTTCAGCCACGAGAAGGCCGTGCTGACGAAGGCGCTCGCGCCCGACACCCTGCAGCTCATCTACCCGCCGTACACCGAGGGCAAGGACCGGTTCGCACGCGGATTGCTGCGCAAGCTGGGCTGAGCGGAGGCCGTCTCGACAGGCTGTCTAACGGTGTCCGGGATACCGGACGATGTGTCCATCTCCCGTGCAGTCACCAGGGGTAGGCTCGGCTGTGCCGGGCGCCACGAACGGCCGGCACCCCCCCAAAAAAGCCAACGCACAACGAGAGGCAATGGAGCCAAGCGTGGATTCCACAGCAACGATGGACGAACCGAAGACTCACCCCATCCCCGTCATCGACACCGCGGTCGTCGACGCGTCCGAGAACGTCTCCGACGTCCCCACCCCGAGCGCCGAAGGGCGCCCGACCCGCGTCGAGACCGACTCACTGGGCAGCCGGGAGATCCCGGCCGATGCCTACTGGGGCGTCCACACCTCGCGAGCCCTCGAGAACTTCCCGATCGCCAAGCGGCCCATCTCCGTCTACCCGGACCTGATCGTCGCCCTCGCCGCCGTCAAGCAGGCCGCGGCGCGCGCCAACGTCGAGATCGGCGTGCTGGAGAAGCACAAGGCCGACCTCATCGACCGGGCCTGCCAGCTCATCATCGACGGCCAGTACCACGACCAGTTCGTCGTCGGCGTCATGCAGGGCGGGGCGGGCACCTCCACGAACATGAACGCGAACGAGGTCATCGCGAACATCGCGCTGGAGCTCGACGGCCGCCCCAAGGGCGACTACGCGTTCATGTCCCCGATCGACGACGTGAACCGCAGCCAGAGCACGAACGACACCTACCCGACCGCGATCAAGATCGGACTGACCTTCGCGCTCGGCCACCTGCTGGACGAGCTCGCCCTGCTGCGCGACGCGTTCGCCGCCAAGGGCCGGGAGTTCCGCCACATCCTCAAGGTCGGCCGCACCCAGCTCCAGGACGCCGTTCCGATGACGCTCGGCCAGGAGTTCCACGGCTTCGCCACCACCCTCACCGAGGACCACGCCCGGCTCACCGAGACCAAGTGGCTGCTCGCCGAGATCAACCTGGGCGCGACCGCGATCGGCACCGGCATCACCGCCGACCCCGGCTACGCGGCCTCGGCGGTCAAGCACCTCAACCTGATCACCGGCCTCAACCTGGAGACCGCGCCCGACCTGATCGAGTCGACCAGCGACGCCGGCGCCTTCATGTCGTTCTCCGGCTCCCTCAAGCGCAGCGCCATCAAGCTGTCGAAGATCTGCAACGACCTCCGGCTGCTGTCGTCCGGCCCGCAGGCCGGCCTCGGCGAGATCAACCTCCCGCCGCGCCAGGCCGGGTCGTCGATCATGCCGGGCAAGGTCAACCCCGTCATCCCGGAGGTCGTCAACCAGGTCGCGTTCTCCGTGGCCGGCGCGGACGTCACCGTGACGATGGCGGCCGAGGGCGGCCAGCTCCAGCTCAACGCGTTCGAGCCGGTCATCGCCCACTCGCTGCTGCAGAGCATCACCTGGATGGCGCAGGCCTTCCACACGCTGCGGGTCAACTGCGTCGACGGCATCACCGCCAACGAGGAGCGCCTCGGCGCGATGGTCGGCTCGTCGGTCGGCGTCATCACCGCGCTCACCCCGCACATCGGCTACGCCGCCGCGGCCGCGCTCGCGAAGTCCGCGCTGCTGACCGGCCACAACGTCGCCGACCTGGTGGTGGAGGCCAAGCTGATGAGCCGCGAGGAGGTCACCCGCCTGCTGTCCCCGGCCCGCCTGAGCGGCCTCGAGGCGATCACCACCTCCATCCCGATCGTCGAGGCCGAGGCCATCGAGGCCGCCGAGAAGGCCCGCGAGTAGCACCACCCACCTGTCGAGGGGCACGTCGTTGTCACTTCCGAGCCCGGAAAGTTATTACTATTTTACAATCGGCGGTTACGTGGAGTATTTGATTATTG
>NZ_JBHTXK010000020.1:0-60789 GCF_042791795.1 Leifsonia sp. NPDC056665 | reverse complement strand
CGCCCCTAAAAGCGCGTTTTAGGGGCGTTTACGTGCCCCTCGGCGGAGGGAGGGCGGGCTAGGCGCGGCGCTTCTTGGCCTCTACGCCCTCGGCGGGCTGTTCCGCGGGCAGCGGGCGGGCGATCGGGATGCGGCTGCCGAGCACCTGCGCGACCAGGTCGCGCGCGATCTTCTGCGGGGTGAGCCCCGCGTCGTCCAGGATCTGGCTGCGCGAGGCGTGGTCGATGAACGCGTCCGGCAGCCCGAGCTCGTCCACCGCCGTGTCGATGCCGGCCTCGCGGAGGTCCTGGCGCACGCGCGTGCCGATCCCGCCGACCCGGATGCCGTCCTCGATCGTCACCACGATGCGGTGCTCGGCGGCCAGGCTCAGGATGCTGCGCGGCACCGGGACGACCCAGCGCGGGTCCACCACGGTCGCGCCGATCCCCTGCGCCGCCAGCCGGTCGGCGACCTTCAAGCCCAGGTCGGCCATCGGCCCGACCGTCACCAGCAGCACGTCCTTGCTGTCCGACTCCCGCAGCACGTCCACGCCGTCCTCCAGGCGCCGCACGGCCGGGATCTCCGCCTGCACGTCGCCCTTCGGGAAGCGCAGCACGGTGGGCGCGTCGTCGACCGTCACGGCCTCCGCCAGCTCCTCGCGGAGCCGGGAGCCGTCGCGCGGCGCCGCCAGCCGGATGTTCGGGACCGCCTGCAGGATCGCCAGATCCCAGATGCCGTGGTGGCTCGGCCCGTCCGGGCCGGTGACCCCTGCGCGGTCGAGCACGAACGTGACGCCGGCCTTGTGCAGCGCGACGTCCATCAGCACCTGGTCGAACGCCCGGTTGATGAAGGTCGCGTAGATCGCGACGACCGGGTGGAGGCCGCCGTACGCGAGCCCCGCGGCGCTCGTCGCCGCGTGCTGCTCGGCGATGCCGACGTCGTGCACGCGGTCGGGGAACCGCTCGGCGAACCGGTGCAGCCCGGTCGGCCGGAGCATGGCGGCGGTGATGCCGACGATCTTCCGGTTCTTCTCCGCGAGCTTCACGATCTCGTCGGAGAACACGTCGGTCCAGGTCTCCCCGGTCGAGCTCTCGAGGGCCTCGCCGGTCTCCGGGTCGATCTGGCCGACCGCGTGGAACTGGTCGGCGGCGTCGCGCAGTGCCGGCTCGTAGCCGCGGCCCTTCTGGGTGATCGCGTGGACGATGACGGGGGCGCCGTAGTTCTTCGCCTGGCGCAGCGCCTCCTCCATCGCCTCGATGTCGTGGCCGTGCACCGGCCCGATGTACTTGATGTCGAGGTTCGAGTACAGCGACTCGTTGTTGGAGAAGCGGCTGAGGAAGCCGTGCAGGCCGCCGCGGACCCCGCGGTAGAGCGACTGGCCGGGAGAGCCCAGCTTGTCGAAGGCCTTCCGGCTGCTCAGGTACAGGTTGCGGTAGCCGCGGCGCGTGCGGACGGTGTTGAGGAAGCGCGCCATGCCGCCGATCGTCGGGGCGTAGGAGCGACCGTTGTCGTTGACGATGATGATCAGCCGGCGGTTGTTGTCGTCGGAGATGTTGTTGAGCGCCTCCCACGTCATCCCGCCCGTGAGCGCGCCGTCGCCGACGACGGCGACCACATGCCGGTCGTTCTGGCCCGTCATCTCGAAGGCGCGCGAGATGCCGTCCGCCCAGCTCAGCGACGACGACGCGTGCGAGCTCTCGACGATGTCGTGCTCGGACTCGGAGCGCTGCGGGTAGCCGGCGAGGCCGCCGCGCTGACGCAGCCGGGAGAAGTCCTGGCGCCCGGTGAGCAGCTTGTGCACGTACGACTGGTGCCCGGTGTCGAAGACGATCGCGTCCCGCGGCGAGTCGAACACGCGGTGGATGGCGATCGTCGTCTCGACCACGCCCAGGTTCGGCCCCAGGTGGCCGCCGGTCTTGGCGACGTTGGCGACCAGGAACGCCCGCACTTCGGCAGCGAGCTGGTCGAGCTCCCGTTCCGTGAGCCGGTCGAGATCACGCGGCCCGTGGATGGTTTCGAGGATGCTCATGGATTTCAGTGTAGAACCGTGTGAATCGGAGGAGGCTCGGAACCGACGATCCCGAGCCTCCCCTTGACAACGGTCTGGTTACACCAGGCTCCGCAGGACGTACTGCAGGATGCCGCCGTTGCGGTAGTAGTCGGCCTCACCGGGGGTGTCGATCCGCACCACCGCGTCGAACTCGACGGCCTGCTTGCCTGCGGCCGACTGCTCGGTCGGCTCGGCGACGACGTGCACGGTCTTCGGCGTGCGGCCCTCGTTGAGCTCCTCCAGCCCGGTGATCGAGAAGGACTCGGTGCCGTCCAGCCCCAGCGAGTCGGCGTTCTCGCCGGCCGGGAACTGCAGCGGGACGACTCCCATGCCGATCAGGTTCGAGCGGTGGATGCGCTCGAAGCTCTCGGTGATGACCGCGCGGACGCCCAGGAGGCTGGTGCCCTTCGCCGCCCAGTCGCGCGACGAGCCGGAGCCGTACTCCTTGCCGCCGAGGACGACGAGCGGAGTGCCCTGCGCCTGGTAGTTCTGCGACGCGTCATAGATGAACGACTGCGGGCCGTCGGCCTGCGTGAAGTCACGCGTGTAGCCACCCTCGACGCCGTCCAGCAGCTGGTTGCGCAGGCGGATGTTCGCGAACGTGCCGCGGATCATCACCTCGTGGTTGCCGCGGCGCGAGCCGTAGGAGTTGAAGTCCTTGCGGTCGATGCCGTGCTCGTTGAGGTACTGACCGGCCGGGCTGTCCGCCTTGATGGAGCCGGCGGGCGAGATGTGGTCGGTGGTGACGGAGTCGCCGAGCTTGGCCAGCACGCGGGCGCCGGTGATGTCGGTGACCGGGGTGGTCTCCAGCGTCATCCCGTCGAAGTACGGGGGCTTGCGCACGTAGGTCGACTTCTCGTCCCACTCGAAGATCGAGCCGGTCGGGGTGGCCAGCGACTTCCAGCGCTCGTCGCCCTCGAAGACCGACGCGTACTGGGTGACGAACATGCCCTCGTTGATGGAGGAGTCGATCGTCTGCTGCACCTCGGCGGCGTCCGGCCAGATGTCCTTCAGGAAGATGTCGTTGCCCTCGGAGTCGGTGCCCAGCGGGTCGACCTCGAAGTCGAAGTTCATCGAGCCGGCGAGCGCGTAGGCGATGACCAGCGGCGGGCTCGCCAGGTAGTTCATCTTCACGTCCGGGTTGATGCGGCCCTCGAAGTTGCGGTTGCCCGAGAGGACGGCCGTGACGGCGAGGTCGCTGTCGTTGACCGCAGCGGAGATCTCGTCCAGCAGCGGGCCCGAGTTGCCGATGCAGGTGGTGCAGCCGTAGCCGACCGTGTAGAAGCCCAGGGCCTCCAGGTCCTTGGTGAGGCCGGCCTTCTCGTAGTAGTCGGTGACGACCTTGGAGCCAGGCGCAAGCGTGGTCTTGACCCACGGCTTGGCCTTGAGGCCCTTCGCGGCCGCGTTGCGGGCCAAGAGGCCGGCGGCCAGCATGACCGACGGGTTCGACGTGTTCGTGCACGAGGTGATCGCCGCGATGGCGACCGCGCCGTGGTCGATCACGAAGTCCGTGCCGTCGGCCAGCGTCACCGGGGTCGGGCTGGAGGCCGTCTTCGGCGCGTGGCTGTGGTGCGTGTGCACGTGGTGGCTGTGGCCGTCCTCCGGCTGCAGCTCGCCCGGGTCGGAGGCCGGGAAGGACTCCGAGATGGTCAGGTCGACCAGATCGTGCGAGATGTCCGCGTAGTCCACCAGGTCCTTCTCGAACTGGGTCTTGGCCGCGGTGAGCTCGATGCGGTCCTGCGGGCGCTTCGGGCCGGCGATGGACGGGACGACCGTGGAGAGGTCGAGCTCCAGGTACTCGGAGAACACCGGCTCGTTGGCCGGGTCGTGCCACAGGCTCTGCGCCTTGGAGTACTCCTCGACCAGGGCGACCTGCTCGTCGCTGCGGCCAGTGAGGCGCAGGTAGTCGAGGGTCACGTCGTCGATCGGGAACATCGCGGCCGTGGAGCCGAACTCCGGGCTCATGTTGCCGATGGTGGCGCGGTTGGCCAGCGGGACCTCCGCGACGCCGGCGCCGTAGAACTCCACGAACTTGCCGACCACGCCGTGCTTGCGCAGCATCTGCGTGATGGTGAGGACGACGTCCGTCGCGGTCACGCCGGTCGGGATGGCGCCGGACAGCTTGAAGCCGACGACCTTGGGGATGAGCATGGAGACCGGCTGGCCGAGCATGGCCGCCTCCGCCTCGATGCCGCCGACGCCCCAGCCGAGCACGCCGAGGCCGTTGACCATCGTGGTGTGCGAGTCGGTGCCGACGCAGGTGTCGGGGTACGCCTGGAGCTCGCCGCCGACCTCGCGGGTCATGGTGACGCGGGCCAGGTACTCGATGTTGACCTGGTGGACGATGCCGGTTCCCGGCGGGACGACCTTGAAGTCGTCGAACGCGGTCTGGCCCCAGCGCAGGAACTGGTAGCGCTCGCCGTTGCGCTCGAACTCGATGTCGGTGTTGCGCTCCAGCGCGTTCTCGGTGCCGAAGAGGTCGGCGATGACCGAGTGGTCGATGACCATCTCGGCGGGCGCGAGCGGGTTGATCTTGTCCGGGTCGCCGCCGAGCGAGGACACGGCCTCGCGCATGGTGGCGAGGTCGACGATGCAGGGCACGCCGGTGAAGTCCTGCATGATGACGCGGGCCGGCGTGAACTGGATCTCGGTGTCCGGCTCGGCCTGCGGGTCCCAGCCGCCGAGCGCGTTGATGTGGTCGGCGGTGATGTTCGCGCCGTCCTCGGTGCGGAGCAGGTTCTCCAGCAGCACCTTGAGGCTGAACGGGAGCTTCTTGTAACCATCGACCGTGTCGATCTTGAAGATCGTGTAGTCCTTCGACCCCACCGTCAGGGTGCTCTTCGCACCGAAACTATTTACAGCTGACACTGTGCCTTCTCCTTCGTCGGCGAGCGATGTCCCGCGAGCCTCATCCATCTTGGTCGTGCGTCGAAGCCTGTTTCCAGCAAGGTAAGCCTAAGCGGTCGGCTCAGGAAAGTATCTTGACGTCAAGATAAAATCTAGCACGTTCACTCCCGGTCGAACACCAGGCCGCGCCGCCTGGCGAACCGGTAGAACAGCTCGATGCCGACCGACCCCACGGCGCCGACCGCGATCCCCCAGAGCAGTGCCGTGTCGAGCGACAGGTGCATCTCGAAGAAGTTCGCGACGCCCGGGATGACGCACACCAGCACGAACGCCGCCGCCACCCCGCCGAGCAGGAACCACCGCCAGGTCGTGAGCGGCCGGGTGAGCACGCACAGGATCCACAGCGACACGCAGAACAGCGCGAGCGTGGTCACGCTGCGCGCCTCCCGCAGCGGGATCGAGCTGTGCAGCGGCGCGTACGCCACCACCGCGGTCAGCCCGGCGATGACACCGGTCGGGATGGAGTACCGGAGGATGCGCGACAGCACGCCCGGCGTATAGATGCGCTTGTTGGGCGCCAGCGCGAGGAAGAAGGACGGGATGCCGATCGCGAGCGTCGAGACCAGCGTGAGCTGCCGCGGCAGGAACGGGAACGGCCAGAGCACCACCGCGCTGAACAGCGCCAGCAGGATGCCGTAGACGGTCTTCGCGAGGAAGATGTTGGAGACCCGCTCCACGTTCGCGATCACCCGGCGGCCCGAGGCGAGCACGTCGGGCAGCCGGTCGAAGCGGTTGTCGAGCAGCACCAGGCGGGAGACGGCCTTGGTCGCCGCGGTCGCCGTCCCCATCGCGATGCCGAGGTTGGCGTCCTTGATCGCCATCGCGTCGTTGACGCCGTCGCCGGTCATCGCCACCGTGCGGCCCTGGCGCTGCAGCAGGCCGACCGCCGTGCGCTTCTGCTCCGGGCTGACCCGGCCGAAGATGCTGGAGCGCCCCAGCGCGGCCTCCAGGTCGTCGTCGGTCTCCAGGGTGGAGGCGTCGACGGCCTCGCCCTCCATGTTCAGCGCCCGGGCGATGGCCTCCACCGTCACCGGGTTGTCGCCGGACATCACGACGACGCGGACCGCCTGCTCGCCGAAATAGCCGAGCGTCTCCGGCGCCTCCGGCCGCAGCGTCTCGCCCAGCACGACCAGCAGCGCCGGCTGCACCCGCAGGTCGCCGAGCGGCACGTGCGTGCCGTGCGGAAGCGGGTCGATCGCCTGCGCCAAGGCCAGCGTCCTGCGCCCGGTCGACGCGATGGCCGTTGCGCGCCGCAGCGCCTCCTCATGCCCGGCGAGCACGCGCTCGGGGGCACCGAGCACCCACGCCGTCTCCTCGTCCGCCACTCGCATCACGAGCCCGCTGTACTTGGTGGCCGAGCTGAACGGGATGCGCCGCTCGACGCGGAACCGGTCGCTCTGGAACCCGGTCGAGAGGATGCCGGAGGTCGCGTTCCCCGTCTCGTCGGCCCCGAACGCGGCGAGCGCGATCTCCGCGAGCTCGGTGGGGACTTCTCCGATCGGCTCTGTGCCCTCCAGCACCAGTTCGCCGCTGGTCAGCGTCCCGGTCTTGTCGAGGCAGAGCACGTCGACGCGCGCGAGCACCTCCACCGCCGCGAGCTCCTGCACGAGCACCTTGCGCGCGGCGAGCTGGATGGCCGCGACGCCGAACGCGAGGCTGGTCAGCAGCACGAGTCCCTCGGGGATCATCCCGACCACCGCCGCCACCGCGTCGAGCAGCGCCCGCCGCCAGCGCGAGTCGGTGAAGAGCTCGTTGAAGCCGCCGTACGCGAGCACCCGGCCGACGATCGTCACCAGGATGACCGGGCCGAGGATCCAGGACAGGTAGACGAGGATGCGGTTGGTCGCGTCGCGCAGCTCGGAGTGCACGAGCGAGTGCCGGCGGATCTCGCTGGTCAGCTTGCTCGCATAGGAGTCGGCGCCCACCGCCGTCACGATCGCGTAGCCGGTGCCGGTGGCGACGTGCGAGCCGGAGAGGAGCTGCGCGCCCTCGTCCTTGAATACCGGGTCGGACTCCCCCGTCAGCAGCGACTCGTCCAGCGAGAGCCCCGTGCTCTCGGCCACCACCGCGTCGGCGGGGATCTGGTCGCCGGGTCGCAGCACCAGGAGGTCGTCGAGCACGACGTCCTCCAGGGCGATCGCGACGACCTCGCCCTCGCGGCGGACCCGGCTCTCCGGCGCCGCGAGCAGCGCCGCGCGGTCGAGCACGCGCTTAGCACGCACCTCCTGCACGATGCCGATGAGGGCGTTGACGACGACGACCCCGTAGAAGAAGCCGTCGCGGAGGTCGCCGAGCAGCAGCACGGCGATGAAGCAGCCGGTGAGGATGCCGTTGAACAGCGTGAAGATGTTCTCGCGCAGGATGTCGGAGATGGACCGCGACCCCGGCTGCCGCTGGAGGTTCGCCCGGCCGTCCGCATGGCGCTCCGCCACTTGCGCGGCGCTCAGGCCTTCCCTGGTCTGCGCGTCGAGCATCCTTCCCCTCCTGGACGGTCGTGCGCCTAACCGGCGCTGTTGCCCTGAGGCTTCGGGCCCTGAGGCTTCTGCGCCGGCGACTGCGGCTTCTGCGGGAACTGCTTCTTCACCACGAACCAGGTGATCAGCAGCAGCGGAGCATAGAGCGGCACGCCCAACAGGAGCTTGGTGAGGGCGAGCGCGCTGGTGGCCGCGTCGGTGTGCGCGAAGTAGAGCGGAACCTGCACGAGCAGCCGCACGGCGAAGAGCAGGAACCAGAGAAACGTCAGCGCCTGCATTACCCGGAACTTCGACTTCACCGAGCGCCAGGCCAGCCCGTCGCCCATCAGGTAACCGGCCGCGAGGCCTATGAGCGGCCAGCGCACCAGGATCGAGGCCAGGAGCGCGGCGGCATAGGCGGCGTTCAGCCAGATCCCGAGGATGAAGTTGTCCTCGCCGCGCCCCGTGATGAGCGCCAAGATCGCCGAGATCCCGACGACGATCAGCCCGGCGAGCGCCTGCGTGACGGGCGTCTTGCCGACGATGCGCACCACGGTGAAGACGACGGCGACCGCGACCGAGATGCCGATCGACAGCGGGACGTTCTGGGTGAACGTGAAGAGGATGAGGAAGACGAGGCCGGGGAGGATGGTCTCCAGCAGTCCGCGAACGCCGCCGAGGGCCGCCATCAGGGCGGTGCCGGTCGGCGTCTCGCCGTCGACGAGCTGTCCCATACCCGAGTTGCGCGCGGCCTTCGCCAGGCTCTCGCCGAGCGTGGAGGCGACCTGGTCGCGCTCCTGATCGTCGGGCTGCGCCGGCTCGGCCCGCTCGGGCTCGTGGTGCTGGTCGATCACGTCACGGCCACCGCTCACAGCGAGCTGTATCCGCTGTCGCCGGTGCTCGGGGCCGACGGCATGCGCAGCGGGATGAGGTCGCGCGGGGGCATCGGGGTGTTGCCGCGCACGACGACGATGCTGCGGAAGAGGTCCTCGACCAGGGCAGCGGCCTCCGGCTTCACGGCCGCATCGCCGGCGATCACGCCGCGCAGGAACCAGCGCGGGCCGTCGACGCCGACGAAACGCGCGACCCGGGTCTCACCCGGTGCGCCCTGCGGCGGGGCGACCGGGATCTCAGCCACCAGCTCCGGGCCGAAGACGCCGTCGCGTTCGCTCACGCGGCCGCCCTGGCGCTGCACCTGCTCGGCGATCTGGCCGCGGATCTCGTTCCAGAGGCCGGTGGAGCGGGGAGCGGCGAACGGCTGCACCTGCAGCGTCGAGTTCGCGTAGTCCAGCCCGACCGCGACGACGCGCTGCGACTCCTCCTCGACCTCCAGGCGGAGGTGGAGGCCCTCGCGCGGCAGGATCTTCACGCCGCCGAGGTCGACGTAGGGACGGACCGGGTTCGCCTCGCTCTCGTCGAGGGGACCCTCCGTCTCCCGATCCTCCGGTGCGGACTTGTCCACGTCCTGTGGCTCGGCCTCGCCGGGGGTGTCGATGCTGTCGGTCAAGCGTGTTCTCCTGCCTGCGTGACGGTGTAGCCGGACGAGCCGAAGCCCGCGGTGCCGCGGTGGCTGTCCGGGAGTGCGTCGACGGGGATGAACCGGGCCTGCGCGACCGGCATGACGATCAACTGCGCGATCCTGTCGCCGACGCCGATATCGTACGGCATCGACCTGTCCGTGTTCAGGACGGTCACCTTGATCTCGCCGCGGTAGCCCGCGTCGACGGTGCCTGGCGCGTTGACGATGGTGATGCCGTGGCGCATGGCCAGGCCACTGCGCGGCACCACGAAGCCGAGGTAGCCCTCCGGCAGCGCGATCGAGACGCCGGTCGGGACGGTGTGCCGCTCCCCCGGACCCAGCGTCACGGGCTCCGCAGCGCACAGGTCGGCGCCCGCGTCACCGGGGTGGGCGTACACGGGGAGGCGGTCGGCGACGATCGGGACGTCCACGGTTTCTGTCACGTGTCGAGGGTAGTGCACGAAGGATGATCGAATAGTCCTATGGACCTCTACCGAGAACGGCTCTGGGCGACCCCCTGGCTCTTCGTCTCCACCATCCTCGTCGTGCCCGCCGTGATGCTCGTCTTCGCCCCGATCAACTTCGCCGTCGGCGTCGTGCTGGCGATCGTCTTCTACGCCGCGATCGTGATCGCGCTGCTCGCCTCCGCCCCCGTGATCAGGGTTACCTCGGCCGAGTTCACGGCGGGGAACGCGAAGATCCCGCTGGAGTTCATCGGCGAGCCGAAGGCGTTCACCGGCGAGGAGGCGACGATGGAGCGCGGTCAGCGGCTGGACGCCCGCGCCTGGCTGCTCATCCGCGGCTGGATCAAGCCGGTCGTGAAGGTACCGCTGCTCGACGTGGACGACCCGGCGCCCTACTGGCTGATCTCGACAAGAAACCCGGACCAGCTGGTCCGGGTTCTCGATGAGGCCCGACGTCCCCTGTAGTCCCCTGGGGGGCTACCCGGCGTCGTGGCGATGCGGTGCGCTGCTTACGCGGCGCACTCCATGCAGATCGGTCCGAGCTTCGTCTCGTGGTCGATCTGCGAGCGGTGCTTCACCAGGAAGCAGCTCACACAGGTGAACTCGTCCGCCTGGGGAGGCAGCACCACGACGTCGAGGTCGAGGTCCGAGAGGTCGGCGCCGGGGAGCTCGTAGCCGCCCGGGTTGTCGGCGTCTTCGACGTCGACGACACCAGACATCTTGTCCGGAACTCGCTCCTTGAGGGCCTCGATCGACTCGGAGTCGTCCTCGGTCTTCCGCGGTGCGTCGTAATCCGTTGCCATGCCCATCCACTTCTCGTCGTAACGGCCGATTCTCGCAATCGGCGGCCATAGTTTGCATCAATCGCCTGCGAATAGCAAAACCGCGCAGGAGCCTCTCAGCGTTTGCTCGGTGTTCAACTTCCGGCACGCCCGCGGTATTCCCCGGAAGTCCCCCATTCCCGTGGCATTCTGGGCCGGAACGAACGCGAGCTCGGAAGGCATCACAATGCAGGATTTGAAGGTCATCGGGGTCGAGAACGGTGCGATCGTCGCCGTCGGCGACGACGGTGAACGCTTCCGCATCGCCGTCGACGACACGCTTCAGTCGAAGATCCGGCAGGTGCGGCAGCAGGTCTCCGCCGAAGTCCCCAAACTGTCCCCGCGCGAGATCCAGGCGCACATCCGCTCCGGCATGTCCGCCGACGACGTCGCCGCGGTGACTGGCGCGCCCCTGGACTACGTCCAGCGCTTCGAGGGACCCATCGTGGCCGAGCGCGAGCACGTCGTCGCGTCCGCCCTCAGCGTCCCGGTCCGCACCGCCGCCGAGGTCGACCCGCTGGGCGACCCCGACACGTTCGGCTCCGTCATCCGCGACCGCCTCGCCTCGCTCGGCGTGGCCGGCGAGCGCTGGGCGAGCTGGAAGGACGTCGAGGCGGGCTGGATCGTGAAGCTGGAGTTCACCGCGGACGAGATCGACCACGACGCCCGCTGGAGCTACGACCTCCGCAAGCACGCGCTCGCCCCGCTCAACTCGGAGGCCACCACGCTCTCCCAGGCCGGCGAGCTGCGCGGCGGCGCCCTCATCCCGCGCCTGCGCGCCGTCCTCCCGAACGAGGGCGAGCCCGACAGCTCCCGCTTCGACAGCGGCGCGTTCACCTTCCCCGCCCCCGGCGCCGACCTGCTCGGCCCGGAGGTCACCCAGCCGCTCGAGCCGCTGGAGCCGCACGCTCCCGGCCGCGCCAGCAACTCCATCGCGATCTCCGCGATCAAGCGCGCGGACGAGACGCCGCGCGACCTGCACCAGACCGCCGACCTCCTGGAGGCGCTGCGCCGCCGCCGTGGCGAGCGCGAGGCCGCAGGCTACGACGAGCAGGCCCCGCAGAGCGACCGCGGCGACCGGACCGGCCGACACGAGCAGGTCGAGCAGCCGACGCTCCTCGACCCGATCGCGCCGTTCCGGGTCATCGAGGAGTCGCTCACCGTGATCGAGGAGTTCGGCCCGCCGCCCGCGTCGCCGGCCTCCGGCACGCCGACTCCTCCCCCGCCCGCGCCGCTGTCCTCCACGCAGGAGCAGACGCCCGTCGCGTCGGGCCGCCGCAAGGGACGCGCCGCGATGCCGAGCTGGGACGAGATCGTCTTCGGCGCGCGCACGGACGACGACCTGGCCTGAGGACCCCCGTTCGGGGGCGAGCAGACCGGTGCGGCCGCTCGCTAGAGTCGCGCCATCGCCCCGCGAGCCGGAAGGACCTCGATGCGCCGACCGCGCCGCGCGCCACGTCACCCTGTCACCGTCGCGCTGATCGCGGCTCTGAGCGCGCTCGCGGTCGTCGCGGGCGGCCTGGCAGGATCGTCGCCGCGCGCGAACGCCGCCGACGACCTTCCCGGTTTTCAGACCGCGCCGGGCGGCGCATTGTTCACCACCCTCCCGGGTGCGAGCGCGTCGATCCCGTTCCCGTACGACGATCGCCTGGTCCGGGGCCCGGACGGCCACCTCTGGTTCACGGAGGACGGCAGCACGCTGTACTCCGTCGCCTCCGACGGTACGGTCGTCGCGCATCCCATCGTCGCAGGCGTCGGCGGGTCCTCCACGAACATCGAGACGCTGAAGGCGTCGGCCGACGGCGATCTGTGGTTCGTCTACGGCGACGCCGTGATCCGTGTGGGCGCAGACGGTCAGGAGCACATCGTCGCGACCGTCCCCGGCACCATCTCGACGTGGTCGTTCACCGACGACTCCCGCATCGTCGTCGAATCCAGCTCGCATGCCGGATGGACCATCTCCTGGGTCGCGTTCGACGGCACGGTGACCTCCTACCCGCACGCATACCCGGACGAGTCGGTGTTCACCTCTACGCTCGCACCCGGCCCGGCCGGTACGGTCTGGGGCACTCGCGAGAGCGACGGCCAGCGGACGCTCCTTCGTCCGGACGGGACCGCGGTCCCGGTCACGTTGCCGCCGGGCACCGCGAGCGGCACAGCCGTCTGGGACATCGGCCGCGGGCTCGTCACCTACGGGCCGCAGACGTCGTCCTCGATCGGTCGCCTGGAGGTGGACGGCACGATCACTCCGCTCGTCGTGACTCCGCGGGTGCACTTCGAGGTCGGCAGCGATGTGCTCTACTCGACCACACCGGCGGGTCAGCCCACGCAGCTCAGGAGTCTGAACAACCCGTCCTGGAGCGCCACGATCCCGCTCCCCGACACGAGCTCGTACGGCGCCTGCGTCCAGAGCTCGACCGGCACGATCTGGTTCGCCGGCTACGATCCGGTCGCCAGCCAAGGGACCCTCTTCAGCATCGCCCCCGACGGCACGGTGACGGCGCGTCTGCGCTCCTACAGTCCCTACGATCTCGTCTACTGCTCCGAGGCGCGGGACGGCACCCTCTGGGCGAGTTTCGGTGCGAACATCTCCTTCTCCGTCTACCTGCGCGTGTCGCCGGACGGCTCGAAGGTCACCTACGACAGCTTCGGACCGAACACCAGTGGACCGCTCGTGGCCACCGACGACGGCACGGCGTGGATGCCCTCCTACGCCCCCGACGCGAGCCAGGGGGCCGCCGGGCTCGGCCACCTCTCCTACGCGGACACCTCGCGCACTTCCGGCGCCGACCGGTTCGCCTCGGCCGCCGCTGTCGCGGACGCCGCGTTCCCGTCCGGGTCGCGCGTGGTGTTCCTCGCGAACGGCCTGGGGTTCGCGGACGCCCTCGCCGCGGGACCGGCGGCCGCAGCGGCCGGCGGGCCGCTCCTGCTCGCCTCCGCGGACCAGCTCGGCGACGCGACCAGCGCCGAGCTCACCCGGCTGCACCCCTCCCGCGTCGTCCTGGCCGGGGGCGCCGCCGCACTCGGCCCTGCGGTCGCGCAGCAGGTCGCCCGGCTCCTGCCGTCGGCCACCATCGAACGCGAGGCCGGACCCGACCGCTATGCGACGGCCGCAGCGATCGACAGCGCCGCGTTCCCGTCGGCGGACACCGTCTACGTCGCCACGGGCACGGGCTTCCCCGACGCGCTCAGCGCCTCCGCCGCAGCAGGGTCGGGCCACGACCCCGTCCTCCTGGTGGACGGCCGCGACAACACCGTCGATCCCGCCGGCCGGGCCCTGCTGACGCGGCTGCACCCGAACCACATCGTCGTCGTCGGCGGACCCGCCGCGGTCTCGGACGCACTGCTGGCGGACCTCGGCACCATCGCGCCCGCGACGCGTATCGGCGGCGCCGACCGGTTCGCGGTCGCCGCCGCCGTCGCCGCCGCGGTCTTCCCCGACGCCAAGACCGCGTTCTTCGCCAACGGTCTCACCTTCCCCGACGCCCTCGCGGGCTCGGTCTGGGCCGCCCGCGAGCACGCCCCGCTCCTCACCGTCGGCCAGAACTGCGTGCCCGCCTCCACCGCGACGTCCCTGATGAACGCCGGCACCAGCACGATTCACCTGCTGGGCGGCACGGCGGCGCTGGATCCCGCTCTGGAGTCGCTCACCCGCTGCTGAGGCGGAGGGACCGACTCAGTTCGCAGCCGCCCCGAACCGCAGCAGCGGCACCCGCGTCTCCTCGACGGTGAGCGAGCCGTGCTGGCCGATCATGCTGCGCCCAGTGCGCTGCGGGTCGCGCGAGTCGTAGTAGGCGATGCGCTTCCTGGCGGCCACGAGCACGTCGCCGATCCGCGGCGCGACCTCGGGCGCGACATCCGGGCCGAACCAGCCCGCCTCGATCGCCTCGGCGCGGGTCGCGACCCACGAGCGGCCGCCCTCCACCTCCCGCCAGCGCGCGGCCACATCGTCTGCGCCCGCACCCTCCTCTGTATAGAGGTGCAGCAGCCGCGGCTCGCCGGCGATCTCGGCGACGCCCTCCAGCAGCTCGGGGGCGGTGTCGTAGAGCACGTGCCCGCTCTCGGGGATGTCGACGATGCCGTGGTCGGCGGTGACCAGCACACCCTGGCCGGGGCCGAGGGAGGGCGCGAGCCCGGCGACCAGCCCGTCCAGGGTCTCCAGCTCGGCCGTCCAGCGCGGCGACTCCCAGCCGCGCGCGTGGGCGGCCTGGTCGAGCTCGGCGACGTAGAGATAGGTGAGCGCGGGCCCGGGCGTCCGGAGCACCTCCCGCGCCGCGTCGAAGCGGTCGGCCATCGTGCGGCCGCCGATGAACTGGGCGCCCCGGAGCACAGCGTGGGTGAAGCCGGAGTCCGCGTACGCGGGGACGCCGAGCGCATACGAGGCGATGCCGTCGGCAGCCGCACGCTCGAACACCGTCTCGGCCCGCTGCCAGGTGGCCGGATCCATCCGGTCGTCCCAGCCGTTGAGCTGGTTGGTCAGCCGGCCCGCGTCGTCGCGGACGCGGTAGCCGACCAGGCCGTGCTCCCCCGGCGTGGTCCCGGTCGTCAGCGTCGCGAGCGCGGCGGCCGTCGTGGTCGGGAAGCCGGCGTCGATCGTCGTCGTCTTGCCGAGCCGGGAGGCCAGGGTCCTGGCGTGCCCCTCGCGTGCCCGCAGCGCCGCAGCGCCGAGCCCGTCGACCACGACGACGACCACATGCTGCAGCGAGGGCAGCCCGAGGTCGTTGCCCTCCCCGCGCAGCGCCCCCAGAGAACTCGGCATTACCGTGGCGAGGCTCGCTCGGGTGGTGAACGCGGCCGGTAGCATGGGGGGCATCCGGCCCAGTCTGTCACAGCTGGACGGACGGGAGCCGTCGAACCCCGCGCCTCCTGCCGCCCCATCACCGAATGCACGAATGACACCAGCAGACGACCAAGCCGCGACCACCGAACGCATCGAAGACGTCGACGTCACGACCGAGATGCAGGGCTCGTTCCTGGAGTACGCGTACTCCGTCATCTACTCGCGGGCGCTCCCCGACGCGCGCGACGGCCTGAAGCCCGTGCAGCGGCGCATCCTCTACATGATGACCGAGATGGGCCTGCGCCCGGACCGCGGCCACGTCAAGTCGGCGCGCGTCACCGGCGAGGTGATGGGAAAGCTGCACCCGCACGGCGACAGTGCCATCTACGACGCGCTCGTGCGCATGGCGCAGGACTTCACCCTCCGCGTGCCGCTGGTCGACGGCCACGGCAACTTCGGCTCGCTGGACGACGGCCCCGCCGCGGCCCGCTACACGGAGGCGCGTCTGGCCGCCGCCGCGCTCGCGCTCACCGAGGACCTCGACGAGGACGTCGTGGACTTCGTCCCCAACTACGACAACCAGCTCCTGCAGCCCGACGTGCTGCCCGCGGCGTTCCCGAACCTCCTGGTCAACGGCGCCAGCGGCATCGCAGTCGGCATGGCCACCAACATGGCCCCGCACAACCTGGTGGAGGTCGTCGGCGCCGCCCGCCACCTCCTCGCCAACCCGGAGGCCACGCTCGACGAGCTGATGGACTACGTTCCGGGGCCCGACCTCCCGAGCGGCGGCACCATCGCCGGGCTGTCCGGCGTGCGCGACGCGTACGCGACCGGCCGCGGCAGCTTCAAGATGCGCGCCAAGGTGGGCGTCGAGGCGATCACCGCGCGCAAGAGCGGCCTCGTCGTCACCGAGCTGCCCTACGGGGTCGGCCCGGAGCGCGTGATCGAGAAGATCAAGGACGGCGTCAACGCGAAGAAGCTGAACGGCATCTCCGACGTGACAGACCTCTCCGACCGCCAGCACGGCCTCCGGCTCGTCATCGGGATCAAGACCGGGTTCAGCCCGGACGCCGTGCTCGAGCAGCTCTACCGGCACACGCCGCTGGAGGAGGGCTTCTCGATCAACAACGTCGCCCTCGTCGCGGGCGGCCCGCAGACCCTCGGGCTGCGCGAGCTGCTGCGGGTCTACATCGACCACCGGATCAGCGTCGTCACCCGCCGCTCGGAGTTCCGGCTCGCCCGCCGCAAGGAACGCCTGCACCTGGTCGAGGGCCTCCTCGTCGCGATCCTCGACATCGACGAGGTCATCCAGGTCATCCGCACCTCCGACGACACCGACCAGGCGCGCACGCGGCTGCAGCAGGTGTTCGACCTCAGCACGCTGCAGGCCGACTACATCCTCGAACTGCGGCTGCGCCGGCTGACGAAGTTCTCCCGCATCGAGCTCGAGACCGAGCGCGACCAGCTCCGGGCGGAGATCGCCGAGCTGGAGGAGCTCCTGGGCAGCCGCGCGCGCATCGACGCGCTGGTGTCCGACGAGCTGGAGCAGGTCGCACTGAAGTTCGGCACTCCGCGCCGCACCCTGCTCACCGAAGCCAAGCCGTCCATCGCGGGCGCGGGCTCGCGCAGCAAGGCGATGACGATGCAGCTCGAGGTCGCAGACACCCCGTGCCGCGTCTACCTGTCGACCACCGGCCGCGTCCTGCGCGTCGACGCGGGCGCCGGGGAGGGCGAGGGTCTGGACCGCATCCAGCCGCCGGCCCGCCGCAGCAAGCACGACGCCATCCTGTCGCGGCTCGACACCACCAGCCGCAGCGAGATCGGCGCCGTCACCGACCGCGGCCGCCTCATCCGCTTCTCCCCCGTCGACCTCCCGGCCGCCCCGCTCAACTCGGTGCAGCTCGGCGCCGGCGTGAAGGTGGGCGACTACCTCGCGCTGGCCGACCGCAAGGAGCGCGTGCTCGCGATCGTCTCGCTGGACTCCCCGCGCGCGATCGCGCTCGGCACCCGGCAGGGAATCGTCAAGCGGGTGACCCCGGGCGACTGGGCGAACAAGCCGGAGTTCGAGGTCATCGCGCTGAAGGCCGGCGACGCGGTCGTCGGTGCCGTCCAGTCGGCGGACGACGCCGAGCTGGTCTTCGTCTCCAGCGACTCCCAGCTCCTGCGCTTCTCCGCCGGCTCGGTGCGCCCGCAGGGCCGCGCGGCCGGCGGCATGGCCGGGATCAACCTGGCCGGCGACGCCCGCGCGGTGTTCTTCGGCGCGGTGGAGACCGCGGAGCGTTCCGACGCGGTGGTCGTGACCATCGCCGTCAGCGACCAGACCCTCCCCGGCGCCGACCCCGGCAGCGGCAAGGTCAGCGACTTCGCCGAGTTCCCGGCCAAGGGCCGCGCGACCGGCGGCGTCCGCTCGCAGCGCTTCCTCAAGGGCGAGACCGAGCTGGCGCTCGCCTGGGTCGGCGCGGCCCCCGCGCTGGCGGTCGGCGCCGACGGCGCCGCGCGCACGCTCCCCGAGGGCGGCGCCCGCCGCGACGGCTCCGGGACCCCCCTCGACATGGTCGTCGGCTCCCTCGGCCGTCGCCTCGCCTGACGTCACCGGAGGACATCCACCCGCGGTGACGGCGCGCCGTCAGCTAACGGAGGACTCCGGCTCCAGACAGCCCCGCGTCTCCTCCGTTACCGACACCACCCCCGGCAGGAGGGCGGCAGGACGACGCGGCCAACGGAGGAGATCCGGCCGAAACCAGCCGCGAACTCCTCCGTAAGCCGACATCCGGCGGTGCTGCGCGCCGGATCTCCTCCGTTACCGTCAGGCGTCGATGCGGGCGCGGGACAGGTCGTCGGCGCCCGCGATGATGAACTCCTTGCGCGGGGCCACGTCGTTCCCCATCAGCAGCTCGAAGACGCGGTTGGCCGCCTCGCCGTCGGAGACGCGCACCCGCCGCAGCGTGCGGTGGGAGCGGTCCATCGTCGTGGTCGCGAGCTGGTCGGCGTCCATCTCGCCGAGGCCCTTGTAGCGCTGGATCGGCTCCTGGTACTTACGGCCGCGCTTCTTGAGGTCGGCGAGCACGGCCTGCAGCTCCGCCTCCGAGTACGTGTAGATCGTCTCGTTCGGCTTGGAGCCGGGGTTGACCGCGACCACCCGGTGCAGCGGAGGCACCGCGGCGAACACCCGGCCCTCCTCGATCATCGGCCGCATGTAGCGGAAGAACAGCGTCAGCAGCAGCGTCCGGATGTGGGCGCCGTCGACGTCCGCGTCCGACATGATGATGACCTTGCCGTAGCGCGCGGAGCCCAGCTCGAACGACCGTCCGGAGCCCGCGCCGATCACCTGGATGATGGCCGCGCACTCCGCGTTGGAGAGCATGTCGGAGACCGACGCCTTCTGCACGTTGAGGATCTTGCCGCGGATCGGCAGCAGCGCCTGGTACTCGCTGTCGCGGGCGCGCCGCGCGGTGCCGAGCGCCGAGTCGCCCTCGACGATGAAAAGCTCGCTGTTCGCCACGTCGCTCGACCGGCAGTCCACCAGCTTGGCCGGCAGGGAGGACGTCTCCAGCGCGTTCTTGCGGCGCTGGGTCTCCTTGTGGGCGCGGGCCGAGATGCGGGACTTCATCTCCGCGACGACCTTGTCGAGCACCAGCGCCGACTGGGTCTTGTCGTCGCGCTTGGTCGACGCGAAGCGCTCGGCGAGGGTCTTCTGGATGACGTTGGCCACGATCGCGCGCACCGCCGGCGTGCCGAGGACCTCCTTGGTCTGGCCCTCGAACTGCGGCTCGGGGAGGCGCACGGTGAGCACGGCCGTGAGCCCGGCCATCACGTCGTCCTTCTCCAGCTTGTCGGTGCCCGCCTTCAGCCGGCGGGCGTTCAGCTCCACCTGCTGGCGCAGGAACTTGAGCAGCCCCTGGTCGAAGCCGGTCTGGTGGCTGCCGCCCTTCGGCGTGGCGATGATGTTGACGAACGAGCGCATCACGGTGTCGTAGCCGGTCCCCCAGCGCAGCGCGATGTCGACCTGGCACTCGCGCTTCAGCTCGGTCGGCACCATCGCGCCGCCGTCGGAGAGCACCGGCACCGTCTCGGTGAAGTGGCCCTCGCCGGTGAGCCGCCAGGTCTCGGTGATCGGGCTGTCCGGCGACAGGAAGTCCACGAACTCGGAGATGCCGCCGCCATAGCTGAACGTGGTCCGCACCCCCTCGGCCGAGCGCTGGTCGTCGATGGAGATCGCGAGGCCCGGGATGAGGAACGCCGTCTGCCGGGCGCGCCCCACGAGGTCGTCCACCGAGAAGTCGGCGCCGGCGGTGAACACCTGGCGGTCCGCCCAGTAGCGGATGCGGGTGCCGGTGACGCCCTTGGCGACCTTGCCCGCGATCCGCAACTCGCTGCCGCTGACGAACGGCGAGAACGTCGCGTCGGGGCTCGGCGCGGCCTTGCCGTCGTCGAAGACGCCGGGCTCGCCGCGGTGGAACGACATCGCCCAGGTCTTGCCGTCGCGGTCGACCTCCACGTCGAGCCGCTCGGAGAGCGCATTGACGACCGAGGCGCCGACGCCGTGCAGACCACCGGAGGCCGCATAGGACCCGCTGCCGAACTTGCCGCCGGCGTGCAGCTTGGTGAAGACGACCTCCACGCCGGTCAGCCCGGTCTTGGGCTCGACGTCGACCGGGATGCCGCGCGCGGTGTCGCGGACCTCCGCGCTGTCGTCGGGGTGCAGGATGACCTCGATCGCGGAGCCGTGACCGGCGAGGGCCTCGTCGACGGAGTTGTCGATGATCTCCCACAGGCAGTGCATGAGGCCGCGGGAGTCGGTGGAGCCGATGTACATGCCTGGGCGCTTGCGGACGGCCTCCAGGCCCTCCAGCACCGAGAGGTGCCTCGCCGAATAGTCCGAGCTCGCCACGAGCGCTCCTTGTGTTCCGTGCAGTGTTCCGGGTTGCGACGCGCTCGCGCGCGCCGTGCATCTTTCAGCGTACGTGCTGCGTCAGGCGATCCCGACCCCGACACCCACGGGCCCGAAGGCTACGCGTTGAGCGAAATAGCAGCCGATACGCGCCTCGTCTCCGGGTTTACGTGGTTCTATAGACGTACCGAGTTCACCGGTTGCGACGGAAAGGAGCATCACATGTCTACTATCACCTCGGAGAACGGTGCGGTTGACGAGCTCGAGTCTGGGCCGCAATTGACGGCCGCAGACCGCTGCGACAGCTGTGGCGCTCAGGCGTACATCCGCGTCGTGGTCAACAACGGCGAACTCCTCTTCTGCGCCCACCACGGCAAGAAGCACCAGGAGAAGCTCTCGCAGATCGCGCACAGCTGGCACGACGAGACGGCTCGTCTCTTCGAAGAGCAGCGCGCCTAGGTCCCGACCGACGCGAACGGGCTGAACGAGCGATGGCAGGAGCCACCGGCGTGCGCAGGCGCGCATTCGTCGACCTCGATGTCATCCGCTCGAACGCCACCACGGCGGCCACCGCGTCGCTCCCCGACTGCACCGCCGATCTCCGCGCGGACGCGTACGGGCACGGGCTCATCCCCGTCGCCCGGGCGCTGACCGACGCGGAGGTCGGCGGTCTTCTCGTCTCCCGGGTGGAGGACGCGGCCGCCGTCGCGGACGCGGGGATCCCCCTGCCGGTGACGGTCGGCTTCCCGGCCGGCCGGCACGCCAGCGGCCCGGCCCACCTGCTCGGCCCCGAGCTGCTCGGGCTCACAGACGCTCCCGGCGTCGCCCCCGCCTTGCGCCTCACCGGCGAGATCATCGCCGTGAAGCGCGTGGGCGCCGATCGCGGCGTCTCGTACGGCTACACCTACCGCACCGACCGCCCCAGCACGCTCGTGCTGATCGCGCTCGGCTACGCCGACGGCATCCTGCGCGTCGCTTCCAACAAGGCGCCCGTGCTGGTCGGCGAGACCACCGGCCGGATCACCGGCCGCATCGCGATGGACCAGTTCGTCGTCGACATCGGCGACGCCGACGCACAGCCGGGCGACCCGGTGGTGCTGTTCGGCGACCCGTCCCGCGGCGAGCCCTCGGCGCTCGACTGGGAGGCCGCGCTCGGCGTCGCCGCTCCGGTCATCACGACCCGGCTGGGCCGCCGCATCGAGCGGATGTACGGCCACTGGACCAAGTCGGCTCAGCAGACCAGGAAGGCGGCGCAGTGACCATCGTGGACGCGATCGCGGAGCCGCTCCCCCGCGCGGTCATCGACCTGGCTGCGCTGCGGCGGAACGTCGCGCACCTCACCGCGTTGATCGCTCCCGCCGAGACGATGCTCGCGGTCAAGGCCGACGCCTACGGGCACGGTCTCCTGCCCATCGCCGAGGCCGGGCTGGAGGCGGGCGCGACGTCGCTCGCCGTGCTGGAGGTCCCCGCGGGACTCGTCCTGCGCGCCGCGGGCATCACCGTCCCGCTGCTGGCCTGGCTGCACGGTGCCGACACCGACTGGCGCACGGCCATCGAGGCCGACATCGAGCTCGGCATCTCGGCCGTCTGGCAGCTCGACGCCATCGCGGCCGCCGGCGCCGACCGGCCGGCCGTCGTGCACCTCAAGGTCGACACCGGCCTCAGCCGCAACGGCGCCACCCGCGAGCAGTGGCCGCACCTTATCGACGCCGCGCTGGAGCTCCAGCGGGAGGGCGTCGTCCGCATCCGCGCGGCGTGGTCGCACCTGGCCGACGCCTCCATCGCCGACGACGAGACCTCCCTGGCGGAGTTCCGCAGCGCGGTGGCCGAGGCCGAGGAACGCGGCGCCCGGTTCGAGATCCTGCACCTCGCAGCGAGTTCGGCGGGCATCCGGATGCCCGAGGCCCGCTTCGCTCTCGTGCGCTTCGGGATCGCCGCCTACGGCTTCTCCCCGTTCGACGACACCACCGGCGCCGAGCTCGGGCTGGAGCCCGTCATGCGGCTGGAGGCGCCGGTCGTCGAGGTGCACGTCGGCGGCACCACGCACGCCCGGATCGGGATCGGGTTCGGCGACGGCGTGCCCGTCCTGGGCATCGCCAAGACCTCGGTCCTCCTCGCCGGTCAGCGTTGCCGCGTGATCGGGGTGGATGTCGACACCATGCTCGTGGACGCCGGCTCGGCGCGCGTCGCGGTCGGCGACACCGCCGTCCTCTTCGGCTCGGGCCGGGACGGCACGGTCACCGCGGAGAAGTACGCGGACTGGGCGGAGACCATCGCCGACGAGATGGTCACCGGCGTCGCCGTGCGCGTACCGCGCGTCTACGAAAACTGACGACCGGGAGAACTGAGCGTCAGATCGCGACGCTGAGGCGCGCCGCGATCGCACGCCGTGCGTTCGCGGCGTAGCGGTCCACGCGCTCGGTCTGCGCGACCGGAGGCAGCTCGCCGCGCAACGCGGTCTGCAGCATGCGGTCGGCCAGCACCGGGTTCATCGGGAGGACCGGGCCGTGGAGGTGCGTGCCGATCGCACCTCCAAGCACGACGCCCTCCGTCTTGTCACCGTTGCCGAAACCGCTCACCACGTCGCCGAGCGGCGCCGCACCCGCGGCGTCCGCAGTGAACGTCGTGGTGGCCGAGTGGTTCTCGAAGCCCGCGAGCGTGCCGCCGTCGGGCATCCGCACGACGACCTCCGCGACGTGCCGCCGCGTCCCGAGCACGGCACGGGTCGGGAACACCCCGGCGCCGGCGAGCGTCTCGCCGTCCGGCGTCACGATCTCCTCCCCGAGGAGCTGCCAGCCGCCCGCGATCGCGAGGATCGGCACTCCGGCGTCGCGCCACTGCCGCAGCCGCGGGGCGATCAGCGCCACATCGCCGGCCACGGCGCGCTGCGACGACAGCGGACCGGAGCCGATGTGCACGATGTCGGCGCTGGCGGGCAACTCGGCGCCGGGAGCATGCGACACGATGTCGACGTCCACGCCGCGCCAGCGCGCGCGCTCGGCCAGGGCGAGCACGTTGCCGGCGTCGCCGTTGATCCCGAGCTCGCGCGGGTAGAGGTGCAGGATGCGGAGGACGGTCACTTGTCGCCGCCTTCCAAGTCGAGGAAGCCGAGCTGCTTGCGGATCGCCATCATCTGCTCGTAGTTGACGATCATCGTCTTGGTGCCGCGCGACGGCTTCGGGAGGGCGAGGAACGCCTGCAGCGCGGGCCGCAGCTCCGGCATCACCTGGTCGACCTCGATGCCCGCGTAGGCGAACCGGGTCGCGAACTGCCAGGCCTTGGTGCCGGAGACGATGTCCACGTGCTCCAGCTTGGAGAGGTCGATGTCGTAGACCCAGGACGGGTCGGGCGTGCCCTCGTCCACCGCGACGAAGACCTGCTCCGGG
This sequence comes from Leifsonia sp. NPDC056665, assembly GCF_042791795.1. NCBI lineage: Bacteria > Bacillati > Actinomycetota > Actinomycetes > Micrococcales > Microbacteriaceae > Leifsonia > Leifsonia sp. NPDC056665. Next base: position 37,539 of record NZ_JBHTXK010000020.1, on the reverse strand, counting down.
CTGTGGCTGAGGTAGTCGAGGTTGAGCTGGAGGCTCGGCGGGTTCTTCATCATGATGATCTCGATGTCCTCGTCGCCGACCTTCAGCGTCTCGCCGCGGCCGTAGACCGTGCGCAGCGAGCTCATCGCCGCGACGACGGCCTCCGCCTGGAAGCGGTCGCCCAGCACCCGCCGGGCCATCGCCGTCGCGCCGGCGGCGTCCACCGCGTAGTGGAGACCGCGCGCGGGCAGCCCGATCCGGATCGACTCGCCGCCCATCGTGAGCTGCGCGCTCTGCGTCTCCAGCTTGCTGACGAACACGGCGGGCACCGGGAGGGCGCCGGCGGCCACGCCGGAGAGGTCCGCCACGTTCGCGAGGCCGTTCGGCGACGACTCGATGATGGCCGGGGCCACCGCGAAGGTCGTCACGTCGCGGCCCTCGGCTGCGAGCTCGGCGCCGACGCGGGCGAGGCTGTCGTCGTCGGCGTTCACCACGACGAACTCCCCCGAGCGCTCCGCGATCGTGCGGAGCATCCCGATCACGCGGGTGGGCTCGAAGAAGCGGTTGAGCTGGTCGATCTGCACGTTGAGGAGCAGCGAGCCGCGCGGCTTCAGGACGGTCGCGAGGTCCACGCCGTACGCCTCGTCCACCTCGATCACCCCGACATCACCGCGGACGAAGCCGTCGAGCGGCACGTCCGCCAGCAGCGCGGAGGCGATCCCCTGCGGCAGGTTGCCGCCGGACGGATTGGTGAAGACGTTCAGCCCGTGCTCGCGCAGGATCGCGGTGAGCATGTTCGTGGTCGTCGACTTGCCGTTGGAACCGGAGACGAAGACGACGCCGAGCGGGAGGCGGCTGACAGCACGTTCGAGGAACTTCGGCGCGATCGCGAGCGCGACCCGCCCCGGCACCGCGGAGCCGCCTCCCCGCAGGCGCAGAAGCCAGCGGGCGAGGCGGCCGGCGATGACCGCCAGTCGATAGCGCACCGTTTACTCGAGGTAGTCGCGCAGCGACTGCGAGCGGGACGGGTGGCGCAGCTTCGCCATCGTCTTCGACTCGATCTGCCGGATGCGCTCACGCGTCACGCCGAAGGTGTCGCCGATCTGGTCGAGCGTCTTCGGCATGCCGTCGCCCAGGCCGAAGCGCATGCGGATGACGCCCGCCTCGCGCTCGGAGAGGGAGTCGAGGAGGCTCTCGAGCTGCTTCTGCAGCATCGTGAAGCCGACCGCGTCGGCCGGCACGACCGCCTCGGTGTCCTCGATCAGGTCGCCGAACTCACTGTCGCCGTCCTCACCCAGCGGGGTGTGGAGCGAGATGGGCTCGCGACCGTACTTCTGCACCTCGATGACCTTCTCGGGGGTCATGTCGAGCTCCTTCGAGAGCTCTTCCGGGGTGGGCTCGCGGCCGAGGTCCTGCAGCATCTGCCGCTGGACGCGGGCCAGCTTGTTGATGACCTCCACCATGTGCACCGGGATGCGGATGGTGCGGGCCTGGTCGGCCATCGCGCGGGTGATCGCCTGACGGATCCACCAGGTGGCGTAGGTGGAGAACTTGAAGCCCTTGGTGTAGTCGAACTTCTCGACGGCACGGATCAGGCCCAGGTTGCCCTCCTGGATGAGGTCGAGGAACTGCATGCCGCGGCCGGTGTAGCGCTTCGCGAGGCTGACCACGAGGCGCAGGTTGGCCCCGAGCAGGTGGCTCTTGGCGCGCTGGCCGTCGCGGGCGACCCAGCGCAGCTCGCGCTCGAGCTCCTTGGGCATGTTCGGGGTGTTCGCGAGCTTGTCCTCCGCGAACAGGCCGGCCTCGATGCGCATCGCGAGCTCGACCTCCTCCGCGGCGTTCAGCAGCGGGACCTTGCCGATCTGCTTGAGGTAGTCCTTGACCGGGTCGGCGGTCGCGCCGGTGATCGTCGTGGAGTACACGGGGACGTCGTCGTCCTCGTCCACGGCGCGCAGCACGAGCGCGTCGGTGGGAAGCGGGGCGTCGGCCGCGGCCTGCACGGCCGCGCTCTCGCCCTTGGGGCCGGACCCCTCGGCGTCGTCCGCGTCCGCGTCGTCGCCCTCGGTCTCATCGGCGTCGGCGGCCTCATCGGCCACCTCGGCCGTGTCGTCCGCGTCGATCTCGACGACGGCGTCCTCGTCGAGCTCCTCGTCGTCGTCGCCCTTGGCCTTGGTGGCGCCCTTCTTGGGCGCGGCCTTCTTCGCCGGCGTCTTGGCCGTGGTCTTCTTCGCTGCCGGCTTGGCGGCCGCAGTGGTCTCTTCGGTCTCCTCGACCGCCTCGGCCTCGCGGGCCTTGGTTGCTGCACGGGTTGCCATCTGCCTACCTTTCATACAAGCGAAGGCCATTCATCCAAGCGAAGGGCATCCATACCGGGCGGAGGGCCGTGGTGAGCCGACCGTGCGCCCGGGCTGAGGTCGCGTGCGGACATTACTAAGACCCATGTCAAGCCTTGGGCTGTCGCGCCGGGCACCATCAAGTGCTCCGACCCCAAGAACATGAACGGGTCCAGGTATCGATTATTGCACGTTCTCGCCAGGCTCCCGACCATTTCGCCTTCGCCAAGCGTCAACCAGTGCAACCCACAAGGGGCCCACTTCTATTCCCTCCTCCTCCGCGAGGCGGCGGCGGGTGCGTCGGCGGGCGCGGACGAGGAAGACGACGCCGAGGCCGATGATGACGTACTGGATGGCGAACGCCCAGCGAAAGGAGTCCAGCGCGTAGAGACCGGCGACCGTGTGGGCGGTGTTCTGGGCGTCCAGGGCGACGCCGATGAGGAACATCATCACGAAGCTCGCCAGGAACCCGCCGACGTTCACGATGCCGTTGGCGGAGCCCAGGCTGTGCAGCGGATTGGAGGTGCGCGCGAAGTCGAACCCGATCAGCGAGCCGGGTCCGCCGATCCCGATCGCCACCAGCACGAGGATCAGGAGCCAGAGCGGCGGCGTCCCCGGCCACAGCAGCAGGAGCGCCCAGACGATCCCCATCATCCCGACGATCGCGAGCACGAGGTTGCTGCGCCGCAGCGGGAAGCGCGCCGTCAGCAGGCCGAGGATCGGGCCTGCGATCAGACCCGCCACGACCGACACGATCAGGAGTCCGCTCGCCTCCGCCGGGTCGATGCCGAGCGCGAACACCATGAACGGAAGACCCCACATCAGGCTGAACACGGTGCCGGAGGACTGGGTGGTGAAGTGCGACCAGAACCCGAGCTGCGTCCCCGGCCGGGTGAGGCTGATCCGGAGCTGCCGGATCGACTCGCGCCAGGTCGCCGGGCGCGGGCCCTCGCTCGACCCGACCGGACGGTCGCGGATGGCGGCGACGATCCCGACCAGCGCGACCACCGACACCGACGCCGCGCTGAGGAAGGCGGTCGTCCAGCCGGACTCGTGCAGGAGCAGGGCGAACGGGATGGCGGAGAGCACCTGGCCGAGCTGGCCGATGTTGCCGATCCACTGGGAGAGCTGCGGGACGAGGCGGCCGCGGAACCACGAGTTCACCAGCCGCATCAGCGAGGTGAACACGGTGGCGTCCCCCGCACCGACCAGGATGCGGCCGACGATCGCCAGCGCGATGGTCGGCGCGAACGCCACCGTCACCTGCCCGACGACCATCAGGGCGGTCCCCGCGATCATCAGCGCCCGCGAGCCGACTCGGTCGATCAGCACGCCGACCGGCACCTGCATCGCCGCGTAGACGATGAGCTGGACGACGGCCATCGACGACAGGACGGCGGCGGAGACGTGGAAGCGGTCGGTCGCGGCGACGCCCGCGACGCCGATGCTCGTGCGCTGCATGACGGCGACGAGGTAAGCGAAGACTCCGATCCCGAAGATGACCCAGGACCGACGCGAATTCACCCCACGATCCTATGCCCGGCGAGCGGACGGGACCGCCGCGAGGGCCGGGTCAGCGCTCGGGGCGCGGGTTCTCGTCGTCGCCGCGGCGGTCGTCGCCGTGCCGGCGGAACGCCAGGAAGTTCTCCAGCTCGGCCGCGATCTCGTCGGCGCTGGGCAGCTCGCCGTCGCGGTCGGTCAGCGGCGAACGGAGCTGGGTGTCCTCCATGTACGTGTCGTGCCGCTCCTCCAGGGTGCCGACCAGCTTGCCGAGCTCGGCGTTGCCGGCGACCTGCTCGTCGATGTTCGCGACGAACTCGCGGTCCTCCTCGCGCAGGCGGTCGGTCGGGAAGATGAGGCCGGTCGCCGCGCTGATGCTCTCCAGCCCGGCGATGGCCGCAGCCGGATACTCGGTGTCGGCGAGGTAGTGCGGGATGAGCAGGACGAACCCGGCGATCGGGTACGAGAGCTGCTGCAGTCGGTACTCGAGCAGGTGGAGGGCGTTGCCCGGCACCTGCGTCTGCGGCTTCCAGATCGACATCGCCTCGATCAGGTCGCGACGGTTGCCGCTCACCGTCACGCCGATCGGCCGGGTGTGCGGCACCGGCATCGGGATGGAGTGCACCCAGGTGACGCTCTTGACCGAGTAGCGCTCGATCAGGCCGAGCACGGCCTCCGTGAACGCCTCCCAGCGGAAGTCGGGCTCGAACCCGGACAGCAGGAGGAACGGCTGGCGCAGCTCGTCGTAGACCAGGTGCAGCTTCAGCGTGGACGGCTGGTAGTCGGCCAGGTGGTCCTGGTCGAAGTAGATGATCGGCCGGCGGGCTCGGTAGTCGAGCAGGATGTCGGCGTCGAAGGTCGCCACGACCTCGCTGTCGAGCGTGCCGAGAAGGTAGGTGCCGAGCTGGCTGACGCCGGAGCCGGCGTCGGCGAAGCCGGTGAGGCCCGCGATCAGGGGCAGGCCCTCCGGCACCACCAGTGCCGGATTCAACTCGTACAGTTCACCCGGGTCTCGCATACATCAACTCTAGGCCGCCCGCCGGACGCGGTCGCGGCGCACGGCCCCGCTCGCAGCACGCCCACAGCGAACATACGGCCTCCGCCGTCGCGCGTCGCTCAGCGGTTAGGGTCGAGACATGACGCCTCCCGCCCTCAGCCTCTCGCCCGCTCCCGCCTCCTCCGCAGACATCCTCGTGCTCGCCGCGCGCTCCGGCGCCGACGGCGTCACCGTGCTGTCGGCGGCGGCCCCGGACGGGCTGGGCGCGTCGCTCGCGGCGGTCGGCTTCGGCGGCGGCAAGGACGAGCTGGTCCGGCTTCCCGGCGTGGACGGCGGCACCGCCCTCGCGGTCGTCGGCCTCCCGGAGCCGGCGGACGAGGACGCGCTGCGCTACGCGGCGGGCACCGCGATCCGCCAGCTCGCCGGTGTCGGGCACGTCGCGCTCGACCTCCCGACCGACGACGACGTGCAGCTCGGCGCCGTCCTGGAAGGCGCGGCGCTCGGCGCGTACGCGTTCACCGAGTACCGGTCCGTGAGCCGCGCAGGCGTCAAGACGCCCGTCGAGACCATCGAGGTCGTCGGCGCGTCGGAGGCCGGCGACGCCCTCGTCGCGCGCGCCCTCGCCGTGTCCGGCGCCGCGGCGCTGGTCAAGGACCTGGTCAACACTCCCCCGATCGACCTCTACCCCGCTTCGTTCACCTCTCGCGTCGAGGAGGCCGTCGAGGGCCTCCCCGTCACCGTCGAGGTCTGGGACGAGCGCCGCCTGGAGGCCGAGGGCTTCGGCGGCATCCTCGGCGTCGGCCAGGGCTCGGTGCGCCCGCCCCGGCTGGTGAAGGTCGACTACGCGCCGGCCGCTGCGGAGAAGCACCTCGCGCTGGTCGGCAAAGGCATCACCTTCGACTCCGGCGGCCTCTCGCTCAAGCCGCCGTCGGGGATGGTGGGCATGAAGTACGACATGACCGGCGCGGCCACGGTGCTCGCCGTCGCGATCGCCGCGGCCCGGCTCTCGCTGCCGGTTCGCGTGACGGCCTGGCTGTGCCTGGCCGAGAACATGCCGTCCGGCTCCGCCATCCGCCCGAACGACGTGCTGCGCATGCGCGGCGGCCGCACCGTCGAGGTGCTCAACACCGACGCCGAGGGCCGGCTCGTGCTCGCGGACGGCCTGGTCGTCGCCGGCGAGGAGCACCCGGACGCGATCGTGGACGTCGCCACCCTGACCGGCGCCGCGATGGTCGCGCTCGGCACCCGCTACGCCGCGGTCATGGGCTCCGACGACCTGGTCGGCGACGTCCTCGCCGCCGCCAAGGCCTCCGGCGAGCTGCTCTGGCCGATGCCGCTCGCGAGCGAGCTGCGCGCCACGATCAACTCCGACGTCGCCGACATCGCGAACGCCAACCCCGGCGTGACCGCGGGCGGGATGCTGCTCGCCGGCGTGTTCCTGCAGGAGTTCATCGGACGGACCGGCGACGAGGACGACGCGCCGCGCATCCCCTGGGCGCACCTCGACATCGCCGGGCCGGCCAAGGGCCCGTCCGCCCCGTACGGCTTCACCGGCAAGGGCCCGTCCGCCGTCAGCGTACGTGCGCTCATCCGTTTGGCCGAGGACTTTTCCCAGAGGTAGTAGGGTCGTATGGGCAGGAAAATCCTGCCAATGCAACGCCTGCCTCGAGTCATCCCTCGGGGCAGGATCGTGTCACGAATCCTGATGCGCGAGGAGTAGCTGGGTGTCTGAGCAGAACTTTGACATTGTGGTGCTCGGCGGTGGGAGTGGAGGCTACGCAGCAGCGCTGCGTGCGGCCGAGCTCGGTTTCACCGTCGGCATGATCGAGAAGGACAAGGTCGGCGGCACCTGCCTGCACCGCGGCTGTATCCCGACCAAGGCGCTGCTGCACGCGGCCGAGGTCGCGGACTACTCGCGGGAGTCGGCCAAGTACGGCATCGTCACGGAGCTCAAGGGCATCGACATCAACGGTGTCACCGAGTACCGCCAGAGCATCATCGCCAAGAAGTACAAGGGCCTCCAGGGCCTGGTGAAGGCCCGCGGCATCACGGTCATCGAGGGCGAGGGCAAGCTGACCTCCCCGACGACCGTGCAGGTCGGCGACGACACCATCACGGGCAAGAACGTGATCCTCGCCACCGGCTCCTACTCGCGCAGCCTCCCCGGCCTCGAGATCGGCGGCCGCGTCATCACGAGCGAGCAGGCCCTCGAGCTCGACTTCGTCCCCAAGAAGGTCGCGGTCCTCGGCGGCGGCGTCATCGGCGTCGAGTTCGCCAGCGTCTGGAAGTCCTTCGGCGCAGAGGTCACGATCATCGAGGCCCTCCCGCACCTGGTGCCCAACGAGGACGAGACCATCAGCAAGTCGCTGGAGCGCGCGTTCCGCCGCCGCGGCATCGACTACCGCCTCGGCGTCCGGTTCTCCGGCGTCACCCAGAACGAGGACGGCGTCGTCGTCTCGCTCGAGGACGGCAGCACGGTCGACGCCGAGCTGCTGCTCGTCGCGGTCGGCCGCGGTCCGCTCACGGCCGGCATGGGCTACGACGAGGTCGGCGTCACGCTCGACCGCGGCTTCGTCATCACCGACGAGCGCCTGCAGACCAACATCCCCGGCGTCTACGCCGTGGGCGACATCGTCCCCGGCCTGCAGCTCGCGCACCGCGGCTTCCAGCAGGGCATCTTCGTGGCCGAGGAGATCGCGGGCCTCAACCCGATCGTCGTCCCGGACGTCAACATCCCGAAGGTCACCTACTGCGACCCCGAGGTCGCCTCGATCGGCCTCAGCGAGGCCAAGGCGGTTGAGCAGTACGGCGCCGACGCGATCACGAGCTACGACTACAGCCTGGCCGGCAACGGCAAGAGCGAGATCATCGGCACGAGCGGCACCGTCAAGGTCGTCCGCGTCAACGACGGCCCTGTCGTCGGCGTGCACATGATCGGCGCGCGCGTCGGCGAGCTCATCGGCGAGGCGCAGCTCGTGGTGAACTGGGAGGCGCACCCGGAGGACATCGCCCCGTTCGTCCACGCGCACCCGACGCAGAACGAGTCGCTCGGCGAGGCCTTCCTGTACCTCGCCGGCAAGCCGCTGCACACCCTCTAACGCGTCCGCCGCGCGAGCGGCTGCAATAAGCTACTGAACGATCAGGTTTTGAAGGAGAGAAGCTCATGAGCGAATCCGTCAGCCTCCCGGCACTCGGCGAGAGTGTCACGGAAGGCACGGTCACCCGCTGGCTGAAGAACGTTGGCGACCGTGTCGAGGTGGACGAGCCCTTGCTCGAAGTCTCGACCGACAAGGTCGACACCGAGATCCCCTCGCCCGTCGCGGGCGTCATCGAGGCGATCCTGGTGCAGGAGGACGAGACGGTCGAGGTGGGCACTGCGCTCGTGACGATCGGCGACGGCTCCGGTGCGGGCGAGGCTCCGGCCGCCGCGCCGGAGGCCGAAGCTGCGCCGGCGGAGGCTGCGCCGGCCGAGGCCGAGGCGGCTCCGGCTGCCGAGGCTGCGCCGGCCGCTCCGGCTCAGGAGGCTCCGGCCCCCGCTGCCGAGGCCGCTCCTGCCGCTCCCGTTCAGGAGGCTCCTGCCGCCGCTCCCGCTGCGGAGCCGGCCCCGGCCGCTCCCGTGCAGGAGGCGCCTGCCGCTGCTCCGGCTCCCGCCGCTGCTCCCGCCCCCGCTGCTGCTCCGGCTCCCGCCGCTGCCCCGGCCCCCGCGGCCGAGGCTCCGGCCACGTCGGGCGGCGCGCACGCCGGCACCTCGGGCTACGTGACCCCGATCGTCCGCAAGCTCGCCAACGAGCACGGCGTCGACCTGGCGAACGTGACCGGAACCGGCGTCGGCGGACGCATCCGCAAGGAGGACATCCTCGCGGCAGCCGCTCCGGCCGCTGCCGCCGCGGCTCCGGCCGCCGCCGCTCCCGTGGTCGAGGTCTCCCCGCTCCGCGGCACCACGCAGCAGATGTCGCGCCTCCGCAAGGTCGTCGCCGAACGCGCCGTCATCTCGATGCAGTCGACCGCTCAGCTCACCACCGTGGTCGAGGTCGACGTGACCAAGGTCGCCGCCCTGCGCGACAAGGTGAAGGGCGACTTCCTCGCCAAGACCGGAACGAAGCTCTCCTTCCTGCCGTTCTTCGCCCTCGCGGCCGCCGAGGCGCTGAAGGCCTACCCGGTCATCAACGCCACGGTCGACGGCGACAGCATCGTCTACCCGGACCACGAGAACATCTCGATCGCGGTGGACACCGAGCGCGGCCTGCTCACGCCGGTCATCCGCAACGCGTCCGACCTCGACATCGCCGGCCTCGCCGGTGAGATCGCGGACCTCGCCCAGCGCACGCGCGACAACCACCTCAAGCCGGACGAGCTCGCCGGCGGCACGTTCACGCTGACCAACACCGGTTCGCGCGGCGCGCTGTTCGACACTCCGCTGGTGTTCCTCCCGCAGGTCGCTATCCTCGGCACCGGCATCGTCACCAAGAAGCCGGTCGTGATCACGGCCGACGGCACGGACTCCATCGCGATCCGCTCCACGGTGTACCTCGCCCTGTCGTACGACCACCGGATCGTCGACGGCGCCGACGCCGCGCGCTTCCTCGTCGCGGTGAAGAACCGCCTCGAGGGCGGCGCGTTCGAGGGCAGCCTCGGCATCTGAACCGCCTGACGGACGGCCCGGCTCCCTGCGGAGCCGGGCCGTTCCGCGTTTCCGGAACACCCGCGAGCGAAGCGAGCGGACGAGCCTCAGCCCGGGCGGTCGTGTCCGGGGATCATCAGCAGCACCGCCACGCCCACCAGCGGCGAGCACGCGACTGCGACCAGCTTCGGCCGTTCGGCGATCCAGTCACGCGCCACCGCCAGCCCTCGCGCGACGGGGCGGTCGCCCAGTACGTCGAGCGCCCGCTCCAGGATGCCGAGGATGTCGCGACCGCCTCTCACACCCGGACGTTCGCGGCCGTCGGCCGCTACGCCCCCGTCTGCGGTCGGATCGCCCCGCGCCCGTGACTGCAACACACCCGGAGCGCCGCTCCCCACTTCACGCACAGCCGTCGCGTCGGCAGCTCCCAAGGCTCCCGCAACAACGTCATCCCAGCTCCGGTGCCGCCAGTCGATCGCCGCCGCGAGCACGGCGTCGCCCTGCTCCCCAGTGACGGCGCCGCACAGCACACCGGCCAGCTCCGCGAAGGCGGCGACGTCCTCCACCATCGTCTGCTGGTCGAGCTCCCGCAGCCGGTCGATCGCCGTCAGCACGGGGCAGCCGTCGTCGCGGAGGCCGATGTCCGCCGGCCTGAGCCGGACCCCGCCGCGCCCGGCCCCGTGCAGGCCGGAGAGGCCGCGCGCCGCCGCGACGAGCACCGTGACAGCCTCACCCGCCGTCAGTCCGCGGTCGGCGGGGAGCACGTCCGCCAGAGTCCCGCCCCCAGGGTGCTCCCGCAGCCGGACGACCACTCTGCCTCGGCTCGCCCGCCGATCCCGCGGCGGCGGCAGCGACCGCGGCAGGTGCGACGACGCGACACCGTCCCAGGTCAGCCCGACGACGGCGGCCACCGTCAGCACCGCCTGACCTCGAAGCTCGCCTCCCGCGACGATGAGCGACACCTCGCCGCTCGCGTCCCCCGGCCGCCGCCCGAGCACCGTCCACCCTTCCGCGTCCGCGATCGCCGCCGCGCATCTGCCCATGTCCACCGGTCTCCGTCTCGTCACCATGCCCCCAGTACACGCCACCGGCACCACCCACGAGCCCGCCGCCCGCACATCCGTGGACAACCCACTCCCACCCCGAATCTGTGCAGGACTTCAGCCGCAGCGGACCCCGGTGGACATTTTCTGTACTCAGTCCATTTAGGATGCCTCTATGACGATCTTCGATGTCTCCGGACTCGGCGGGCCGCACGTCCCGTACGACGACGGCCTCCGCCAGCAGCGCACGACCCACGCCGACGTGGCCGCGGGGCGTGCGCCCGACACCGTCCTCCTGCTCGAGCATGCCCCGGTCTTCACCGCGGGCAAGCGCACCTCCCCCGACGAACGCCCGACCGACGGCACCCCCGTGATCGACGTCGATCGCGGCGGCAAGATCACCTGGCACGGGCCGGGCCAGCTCGTCGGCTATCCGATCCTCCGGCTGGCCGAGCCGATCGACGTCGTGGGCTACGTCCGCTGGCTGGAGGGCGTCCTCATCGAGGTTCTCGTCGGGCTCGGCGTCCCTGGCGAGCGCGTGGAGGGCCGCTCCGGCGTGTGGCTGCCGGGGCACGGCACCACGGACGACGGGAGGCCGGCGGACGAGAAGATCGCCGCCATCGGCATCCGCGTCGCCGAGGGCGTCACGATGCACGGCTTCGCGCTCAACTGCTCCAACAGCCTCGATCCCTACGAGAGGATCGTCGCGTGCGGCATCCGCGACGCGGGCGTGACCACGATCTCCCGCGTCCTCGGCCGCACCGTCACGCCGCAGGACGTCGCTCCCCTCGTCCAGGCCGCTCTCGACCGCGCGCTGGCCGACGCGTCCTCCAGCCCGGTCGCGGCCGCAGGCCGGACCGCCACGACCGCGACGGAGGTCGCCGCATGAGCGCCCCGGTGGAGGGTCGCAAGCTGCTCCGGCTCGAGGTGCGCAACGCCGAGACGCCGATCGAGCGCAAGCCCGCCTGGATCAAGACCAAGGCCAAGATGGGCCCCGAGTACCGGCAGCTCCAGAACCTGGTCAAGTCCGAGGAGCTGCACACGGTCTGCCAGGAGGCCGGCTGCCCGAACATCTACGAGTGCTGGGAGGACCGCGAGGCCACCTTCCTGATCGGCGGCTCGCAGTGCACCCGGCGCTGCGACTTCTGCCAGATCGACACCGGCAAGCCGGCCGACTTCGACCGGGACGAGCCCCGCCGCGTCGGCGAGTCCGTCGCGAAGATGGGCCTGCGCTACTCGACCGTGACCGGCGTGGCCCGCGACGACCTCCCGGACGAGGGCTCCTGGCTGTACGCGGAGACGATCCGCGAGATCCACCGCCAGAGCCCCGGCACCGGCGTGGAGATCCTGGTCCCGGACTTCTCCGGCAACCCGGAGTACCTGGGCGAGGTGTTCTCGGCCGAGCCGGAGGTGTTCGCGCACAACGTCGAGACCGTGCCGCGGATCTTCAAGCGTATCCGGCCGGCGTTCCGCTACGAGCGCTCGCTCGACGTCATCACGCAGGGCCGCCACGCCGGGCTGATCACCAAGTCCAACCTCATCCTCGGGATGGGCGAGGAGCGCGAGGAGATCAGCCAGGCCCTCCGCGACCTCCACGACGCGGGCACCGACATCATCACGATCACGCAGTACCTGCGGCCGAGCCCGCGCCACCTCCCGGTCGCCCGCTGGGTGCACCCGGACGAGTTCGTCGAGCTCAAGCAGGAGGCGGAGGAGATCGGCTTCCTCGGCGTGCTGTCCGGCCCGCTGGTGCGCTCGTCGTACCGCGCGGGACGGCTGTGGGCGCAGTCGATGGCGGCCAAGGGACGCGAGGTCCCCGCCGAGCTGCAGCACCTCGCCGACGCGTCGGCGGGCTTCGCGCAGGCCGTCTCCTGAGGATGATCCCGGCGCCGATCCGGGAGGCCGCGCGAGCGTCTGAGCGCGGCCTCCCGATCGGCGCTACGCCTGCCGTGAACAGGTCCGCCGGAAGCCGGGCGAGCCGGTATCCTTATAGCTATGGCACGTAAGGACAAGTCCACCAAGGAGCCCGGTCGGCTGAAGCAGATGTGGCAGGTCTTGCAGATGACCCGCCGCTACGACGACCGCGCGCTGCTCTACATCGTGGGCGGAATCGTGCTGCCGATCCTCGCGGGCGTCGCGATGGCGGTCTTCCTGTCGGGCGGCAACGTCTTCACGATGGTCCTCTGGATCGTCGCGGGCGTCCTCGCCGGCGTGCTGCTGGGCCTCATCATCCTCGGCCGCCGTGCCGAGCGCGCCGCCTACTCGCAGATCGAGGGCCAGGCCGGCGCCGTGGGCGCTGTGCTGCGCAGCTCGCTCAAGCGCAGCTGGCGCGGCTCGGAGATGCCGATCGCCGTCAACGGCAAGACGCAGGACGCGGTCTACCGTGCCACCGGCCGCGGCGGCGTCGTGCTCATCAGCGAGGGCCCCAAGACCCGCACGCAGCGGATGGTCGACGAGGAGCGCCGCAAGATCAACCGCGTGCTGCCGAACGTGCCCGTCACCGTCATCTCGGTGGGTCCGGACTCCGACTCCGTCGCGCTGCACAAGGTCCCGCGCACCCTGGCCAAGATCAAGCCGACCCTCACCAAGGCCGAGGTCATCGCGATCAGCAACCGGCTGGCGTCGCTCGAGAACGCGATGCCGATCCCCAAGGGCGTCGACCCCATGAAGGTCCGGGCCCAGCGCGCCCGCTAAGCGTGCCGAGGGGCACGTCGTTGTCACTTCCCGAGTGGAAAAGTGACAACGACGTGCCCCTCGTTCGTTAGATAGTTGGGGTGGGGGTGCGGCGGGAGGCGCGGGATTCCGTTAGCAGGACGAGCGCCAGCACCGCATTCACGCCCCACGCGACGACCGCCGTCGGCAGGAGGCCGGCGACCGGCCACAGCACAGCGACCACCGCCACGCCGGCCACCAGGGTGAGCGACCAGCGCATCCCGGTCGCCCGGCGGAACAGCAGCAGCCCGACGAGGTAGACGATCGCGGAGCCGCACAGCAGCCCCGCCGTCCACCACGTCGGAGTGCCGACCGGCCGCCGCAGGACGAGACCGTCGCCGACGGCGGAGAGCACGATGCCCAGCACCAGCAGCAGCGGGATGTACGTGTACGCGGTCTGCGCGATCATCCCGCGCTCCGTCGCGCGCTCGATGTACGCGCTCCCGCTCTGCTGGCTGTGCGAGAAGTAGAGCAGCCAGAGCAGCACCGTCCCCGCGAACGCGGCGAGGAACGCCCCGAGATGGACCACGTCCAGCGGCGCGGTCGAGAAGGCGGCGCCGGTGACCACGATCGACTCGCCGAGCGCGATGATCAGGAACAGGCTCACCCGCTCGGCCATGTGCGCGCCCGAGATGTTCCAGCTCGCCAGCGCCGAGCTGCCGAGGCCCGGCGTCCAGAACCGCGTGCGCGGCCCGATGTAGTCGACGGCCAGGGCGATCAGCCAGACCACCAGCCGGCCCTCGTCGGGGAGGAACGCGCCGACCAGCCACAGCGTCCCGGCCACGGCATGCCAGACGATGATGCGCACGAAGTTCACCGCGTGCTCGGGATGCGCCCGGCCGAACGCGAGCAGGGTGAAGACGCTGCGACTGAGCTGCATGAGCACCAGGCACACGGCGAACAGCACGGCGCGGTCGCCGAACGCCTCCGGGATCGCGGAGGCCAGCAGCAGGCCGAGCAGCATCAGCACGACGAAGAGGCCGCGGACCGCCCCGCGCTCCGGGTCGAGCCAGCTCGACGCCCAGGTGGTGAACATCCACACCCACCAGACCACCATCGCCAGCATGACCGCGTGCAGCAGCGTGAGGGCGGACTGCTCGTGCAGAAGCACGTGCGACACCTGGGTGACCGCGAACACGAACACGAGGTCGAAGAACAGCTCGGTGTACGTCACGCGGTGGGCGCCGGCGGAGTCCGACCGGAGCAGGTCGCGGGCGAAGCCGAAGGCGCGCATGCCAGGAGTGTAGCGGCGCGCGGGACGCGGCCGGACCGGCTACGCGCGGATCAGCACCGTCCCGGCGATCTTGTCGTGGAAGCCGCGCTGATCCGAATCCCACACCAGCGCAGGGATGACGATGCAGAGCAGCACGGTGCGCACCACCGGCCGCCACACTCCGACCCAGCCGCCGGCGACCGCGACCACGCGCATCCCGAAGATCCGGTGGCCGATGCTGCCGCCGATGGTCGGGATGAAGACGACCTGCATCAGCGCGAAGATGCCGATGTTCGCCCACGAGTCGTAGTGAAAGAACGCGAACGAGATGAGCGACGCGAGCGCCCAGTCGACGACGATGGCGCCGAGGCGGCGGCCGAACCTCCCGACCGACCGAGGGCCCGCCTCCGGCAGGCCGAGCCGCTCCCCCGGGTAACGGCTGGGAGCGAGGTCGCCGGAGCGGGCGAAGTCGCCGGAGCGAGCGAAGTCGCCGGAGCGGGAGGGCGGGGTGTTCTGAGGCACCCCTCCAGTTTACCGGGCCGGCCCGACCGTCCCCTGGCCGTAGCGCGCGCAGGCAGCGCACCGCGTAACATGCCGGAAACATTTGCGTCACCGGAGGGAAACGGCCTCCCCTTAGCGTGTAGCTTGGGCTGCACGCGCAGTCCGTCACCGCAAGCCATTGGGAGTCCTCCGTATGTTCCGTGATTCTTCCGAGGTGCTCAAGTACATCAAGGACACCGACGTCAAGTTCCTTGATATCCGCTTCACCGATCTGCCCGGTGTTCAGCAGCACTTCAACATCCCCGCAGCGACCGTCGACGAGGAGTTCTTCTCGGTCGGCCAGCTGTTCGACGGTTCCTCGATCCGCGGCTTCGCGTCGATCCACGAGTCGGACATGCAGCTCATCCCGGATGTCTCGACCGCGTACATCGACCCGTTCCGCGTCGAGCGCACGCTGATCATGGTCTTCGACATCTACAACCCCCGCAACGGCGAGATCTACGCGAAGGACCCGCGTCAGGTCGCCAAGAAGGCGGAGAAGTACCTCGCCTCCACGGGCATCGCGGACACCGCGTTCTTCGCGCCGGAGGCCGAGTTCTACATCTTCGACGACGTCCGCTACGAGGTGAAGCAGAACTCCAGCTTCTACGCGGTGGACTCCGAGGAGGGCGCCTGGAACTCCGGCCGCGTCGAAGAGGGCGGCAACCTCGGCAACAAGACCCCGTACAAGGGCGGCTACTTCCCGGTGAGCCCGGTCGACAAGCAGGCCGACCTGCGCGACGACATCTCGCTGAAGCTGATCGACGCGGGCCTCATCCTGGAGCGCGCGCACCACGAGGTGGGCACCGGCGGCCAGGCGGAGATCAACTACCGCTTCGACACGATGGTCCACGCGGCGGACGACATCCTGAAGTTCAAGTACATCGTCAAGAACACAGCCGAGCAGTGGGGCAAGACCGCCACGTTCATGCCGAAGCCGCTCTTCGGCGACAACGGCTCGGGCATGCACACCCACCAGTCGCTGTGGAACGACGGCAAGCCGCTGTTCTACGACGAGGCCGGCTACGGCGGCCTGTCCGACATCGCCCGCTGGTACATCGGCGGCCTGCTCAAGCACGCACCGGCTGTGCTGGCCTTCACGAACCCGACGGTGAACTCGTTCCACCGCCTGGTCCCCGGCTTCGAGGCACCGGTCAACCTGGTCTACTCGGCCGGCAACCGCTCGGCGTCCATCCGCATCCCGATCACGGGCACCAACCCGAAGGCCAAGCGCATCGAGTTCCGCGCGCCGGACGCCTCGGGCAACCCGTACCTCGCGTTCGCCGCCCAGCTGATGGCGGGCCTCGACGGCATCAAGAACCGCATCGAGCCGCACGAGCCGGTCGACAAGGACCTCTACGAGCTCCCGCCCGAGGAGGCCCGCAACATCCCGCAGGTCCCCGGGTCGCTCGGCGAGGCGCTCGACGCGCTCGAGGCCGACCACGACTTCCTCACCGCGGGCGGCGTGTTCAGCCCGGAGCTCATCGAGACCTGGATCGAGTACAAGCGCGAGAAGGAGATCAAGCCCCTCGCGCAGCGCCCGCACCCGTTCGAGTACGAGCTGTACTACGGGGTGTAAGCAGAAACCCGCGTAATTCAGCGGATTTCAAGACGTCGCGGACGCGTTGGTCCGCACAGAGTCCGCACGAGTTGCAGGACGGTCCGCGAAAGCGACCGGCACCGCAGCTCGTGCGGACTCTTTTTCGGGATCAGCGCTGCTAGGTTCGTGCCATGACGCCAGGACCCCTCGATGAAGTGGCGATCACTGACGTCCCCGATACGGCCCGATCGCACACGTGGCTGAACGGATCGGCGGCGGTCGCGATCACGCTGGCCCTCGTCGCGCTGACTGTCGCTGCGATCGCAGTCGGGATCGGCTCCTTACTCCTCTATTCACAGTCAGGTGCGTTCTGGCCGGAAGCCATCCCTCCGTATGTGGACTACCTCGGTGAGCCCTACCACTGCATGGACCTGGGCTCCCCGGACATGCGGGGCCTGACCGTGCAGGGGCACACCATCGGCGGCGGCCTGATCTACGCCCGGCCGCCGATCGGGTCAGAAGCTTCGGCGGGCTTCGTCGTCGTGACGGACGGGAATCGCCGTGAAACCTGCGTCTTCGGCGGTTGAGGAACCTGAGACGGCTGCCGCTGACGGCCGTGCCGAAGAGGCCATAGCGACCGCCGCGCGCGCGGGCTGTTCGTGACGGGAGGTCAGCTCAATGTGAAGGCGTCGAGCGTCACCTGGAAGCCGTGCCCGGTCGCCGTCTCGGTGCAGCCCATTCCGGCGGCCGTCGCCACGCATTCGACGCCGTCGAACCGGACGCCGTTACCGGGCATCAGCGCGGTCGCTCCGCCCGTCTCGCTCGCGAACACCTGCCCGCTGTTGCACAGGACCGCCGCAGCCTCGCCACCGTTCGCCGCGAAACCGCTGGGGCACCCGCCGATCTCTCCCGTGCCCCAGGCCGGCGGGTAGGTGAAGCGGTTCGCCCCGATCTTGAGACGGCAGCCGTAGTAGAGTCCCTTGCCCAGGTCGCCCTTCGACTGGCTGTACCTGTCCACGTCGTCGTAGATGCCGCACATCATCGCGCCGTCCTGCGAGACCCACGAGGGGCCATGCGGTGCATCCGGGTTCGTGGCGCTCGGCAGGATGATCAGCTGATCCGGATCCTGCCAGGTCACTGTCGGGGTCGGCGTTGCCGTCGGCGTGGCTGTCGGCGTCGACACGTTCTGTTGGGCGCTCGGCGCCGGCGAACTCGCCGCCGTGACGGCGGCCGCCGAACATCCGGCGAGCGCGATGACCACGACGAACGCGGCTGCTGCGGCCGCGACGATCCCCCTGTGCCTCATGGCCTGATCCTAAGGGGATTCGGCGCCGTCAGCCGCCGCCGCACCGCCGTCATTTCGCCGCTCCGTTCGATCGCTTGGCGAGCAGGCCGCGGACGACCTCCGGGAGCGTTCGCCGCACCTCGGCTGCCACGCGAGGCGCTGCTGCCACCGGGACGAAGGCGGTCGTGCCGCAGCTGCGGCACTCTGCGACCTCCGAGTGCACCGAGAGGCCCGTGCGAAAGTACGGGTTCGGGGAGACGCGGGTGGGCCCCCCGCACTCCGCGCACTCCGGGCCGTGCATGACTGCCACAGCGCCCCCCTTCGTCGGTCGGTCCTTCACGTCGGGCAAGACTGAGAGGGCCCGGCGCACGCGACTCGCCGCGTCCGGGCCCTGTAACGCTTCGGCCTACCCGAAAGGCCGCGCGTTCACGAAACCGCGATCGATCTCCGAATATCGATTGCGGTTGTACACATAATTTTTCATGGAGTCGTGGGGATGCCAAGACCCCAGAGCGGGGGCGGCCCGCTCCGCGCCTGCTAGGGTCGCGAAATGACGTCGAGCGGTCATCGCCGGGAGACCTGCCTCGACGTCGTGGGGTGACGACCGGCCGCATGCCCCCGGGTGTGCGCTCGCACCTCCGCACCGTTACGGTAGTCGCGGGCGTCCGCATCCCCAGCAGGATGCCGAGGAGGATCGCATGGCGGAAAGAGACCTGAGCGAGGTGCTCGACGAGGTCGGCCAGTCGCTCTCGGGGGCCGCGTGGATGCAGTTGCGCAGCGACGACCGCGCCGAGTGGTTCGGGCACTTCGTCAGCGGCATCGCCCTCGCGGTCGGGCTCCGGCCGATCGAGCATCTGGACTCCGGGGTGCGTGTCGACGACGCGGGCGTGTTCTCGGCGAAGGTCGTGGTGTTCACCGACAAGACAATCGTGTTCGCCGACGCCACCGGGCGCAGCGCCGATCCGTACGACGTGGCCACGGTCGTCGTCGCGCGGCCGCGCGCCGGGCTCGCCCAGCTCACGATCTCGGACGCGAACTCGGCGTTCCGGCGCGACCTGTTCGACCCGTGGCCCGGCGACTTCAGGGTCTCCGCGGAGTGGTCGTACGGCGCGAAGGTGACCTTCCCGTTGAGCCCGATCGAGACGGACGACCACCGGGCGCGGTTCAGCGCGCTCTACGCCGCGCTCATCGACGCCCTGGGCGAATAGACCCCTACTTCACGCAGGGCACTCCCCCGGACGGCAGGGGCGCGTTCGGGTCGGTGTACGTCCCGTTCGGGCCGGCCGGCGTCGACGCGGTCGGCGACGGGGAGGCGGCCGGCGCGGTCGGAGGTGCGCTGGCCGGGGTCGTCGCTCCCGGGGTGGCGGCCGGCGTCGGGGTCGCCGTCGCGGGGTTCAGGAGCTGCTGCACCACAGCGTGGATCTGGTTGGGGTCGACGAGGTTGACGTCCTTGCCGTCCTTCACCCCGTAACCGGTGATCGGCAGCGTCGTGAAGGTGATGTTGCCGCCCGCCAGGTGCTGCGCCTCCGACGCGAAGCTGAGGAGGTCGAAGCCCGAGTCGAGGGCGATGTTCTGCTTGGCGGCGGAGATCAGGGCCTCCAGGGTCGCCGGGTTCGCGAAGGTGTCCGCCTTCTTCAGCTTCGTCGCCAGCGAGACGATGAACGCCTGCTGACGGCGCTCTCGGTCGAGGTCGGTGAAGTTCAGCGACGGGTTGTTCTCGTCGCGGCGCTGCCGGACGAAGCTCACCGCCTGGGACGCCGTGAGCTGCTGGACACCGGCCTTGAAGTCGGCGCCGGAGTACGGGTCCTGCGTGTCCTCCGCGACGCACACGGTGATCGGCTGGACCGCCTGGGCAACCTGGTAGAACGCGGCCATCGTGACCTCGATGAAGTGGTCGATCCGCACGCCGCCGAGGAAGTCCGACACGGTCTGGAGCTCGGTCTGGCGGGCGAACGTGCGCGCCTGCTGGTAGGCGTCGCTCTGGGCGACCCCCGCCTTCATCAACTCGGTGAGCTTCTGGTCGAGGGCGAGGCCGTACGCCTCCTTGATCTTGGACGCGGACACGCCGTCCGGGCTGCCGGACAGCGGCGCGTAGTCGTCGCGCGGGATCGAGATGCCCACGGCCTTCTTGCCGCCGGCCGGGATGTGGATGAGCATCAGCACGTTGGCGTTGTAGCCGCCGTCGCCCTGGTTCCCGGCGTGCAGCGCGTTGTACACGTCGGCCGGGAGGGCGTTCCCGTTCTCGTCCAGCCGGCTGTCGAGGCCCATGACGAGGATGTTGCTCTCGGCGACGTCCTTCTTCTTTCCCGCGCCGGGGAGGGTGATGTTCGAGCGGTGCAGGCCGTTCGACAGGTCCACGTAGGAGTAGGCGGCGAACGCCCCGACGGCGACCGCGACGGCGGCGACCGCGCCGGCTACCGAGAGCAGGATGCGCTTGGTCAGGGAGGTGCGGTGGCGCTGGGCGTGGGCGACGTTCCGGCGGAGGGGCTCGGCGGCGCCGCGGTCGCCGGCCGGGAAGGCCGGGTCGGGCTGGCGGGGCGAGGTCATGGTCGGGTCTCCTCGGGTGATTCGGGGGCTGCTCGGACTCGCGGTGGAGGCGCTTCGGGGGCGCCACGGGTCGGATACGGGGGTCGAGCGCGCTTCGGGCCTCCCGATCGTCCCACCGAAAACCGCCGTGGTCAGCGGACGCCCGATGAACTCCCAGAAACCGCGGGTGAGCGCGCAGGTGCGGACAGGTGAAAACTGTCGCAGGTTGCCCTCCGGCTGTTCCCTCCCCGCCGGTGCAGCACTAGATTCGGTGACGCCCGGGCCAACCCCGGCCCGCGCGCGAAACGGAAGGACCCCAACATGGCCCGTTACCTCCTCCTCTACCGCGCCGACCCCGAGGCGATGGCCTCGATGCCGGAACCCACCCCCGAGCAGGCCGAGCAGATGAACGCCGCCTGGAACGCCTGGGCCCAGCAGGTCGGGGCCGGCCTGATCGACTTCGGCGCGCCGACGGCCGCCGTCTCCGACGGAGCCGACCGCAGCGTCGGCGGCTACACCCTCATCGAGGCCGACGGCGCGGACGCCGTCGAGGGCCTCCTCACCGGCCACCCGCATCGCGCGATGGGTGGCACCATCGACGTCTACGAGTTGACGCCCGTTCCTGGGATGTGAGTCGTCCGTCCGGGTCGGTGTGCCGTGTGCGGTGCGCGGGCCCGGACGGTGCGGGGGTCAGCCGGCCAGCGGAACGATGTCGTCGAACTCGGCCCGGTGCGTGGCGAGGGCGACCTCGATGTCGTGGTGGGCCTGCAGGTTCAGCCAGAACTCGGCCGTCGTCCCGAACGCCCGCGCGAACCGGAGCGCGGTGTCAGGGGTGATGGCCCGCTTTCCGTTCACGATGTCGCCGATGCGTTGCGCCGGGACGTGGACGGCCTTCGCGAGCGCGTACTTCGTGAGCCCGAGCGGGGCCATGAACTCCTCGGAGAGGATCTCCCCGGGGGTGATCGGGTCAGTGATCGGATCGGTCATCGCGCTACCTCCTTGAGTCTCGTGGTCAGTGATAATCGACGATCTCGACATCCGCCGGACCTCCGTCCGTCCAGGTGAAGCAGATTCGGAACTGGCCGTTGATGCGGATGCTGTATCGGCCGTTCCGGTCTCCGCGGAGCTTTTCGAGCCGGTTGCCCGGCGGCACCCTGCAGTCTTCGAGCACCGCTGCCGCGTTGAGCATTGCCAACTTCCTTCGGGCGATCCGGTGGATATCGGGATGGATTCGCCGGGACGGCAGACCGAGCCAGACTGCCTCGGCGTCGCGGTCGACGAATGATTGGAGCATGGTCCATAGTAACGCGTTGTGTTATTAATGCAAGGCGTTATTGACACGCGGCGTTGCTATTCACCCAGTGGGTGTCGGCCGCTGCGGGAGGCCGTAGAAGGCGCGCTCGAACACCGCCCGCGCGCGGCGGGTGACCGCGAGGTAGTCCTCCTCCAGGCGGCTCGCCGAGCCCGGCGGGTACTCCAGGAGGCGGGCGACGCCCTCCAGGGCGACGCGGTCGGCCGGGAGGACATCCGCTGTCTTGTTGGTCCAGAGCGTCATCGCCGAGCGGGCGCGGGAGGCCAGCAGCCAGGCCTCGCGGAGCTTGGCCGCGTCGTCCTCCGCCACCAGGTCGTTGTCGACGGCGACCGCCAGCGCGTCCAGGGTCGACGTCGTGCGCAGGGCCGGGATCGCGGCAGCGTGCTGGAGCTGGATGAGCTGGACGAACCACTCGACGTCGCTCAGCGAGCCGCGGCCGAGCTTGAGGTGGCGGGCCGGGTCGGCGCCCTGCGGGAGGCGTTCGTTCTCCACTCTGGCCTTGATGCGCTTGACCTCGCGGACCTCCTGCTCGCCGATCGCGGCCGGGTAGCGGACCTCGTCGGCCACCGTGTGGAAGTCGGCGAGCAATGCCTCGTCCCCGGCGACGCCGCGGGCGCGCAGCAAGGCCTGGGCCTCCCAGGTCAGCGACCAGCGCTTGTAGTACGCGCGGTAGGCCTCCAGCGAGCGGACCGGCGGGCCGTTCTTGCCCTCGGGGCGCAGGCCGATGTCGAGGTCGAGCGGGAGGCGGTTGTCGTCCGTCAGACGGTTGAGGTCCGCGACGATCGCCAAGGCGGCCTTGTGCGCGGCGTCCTGCTCGGCGGCGAGCGGGCGGAAGACGTACATCACGTCGAGGTCGGAGCCGAAGCCGAGCTCGGTGCCGCCGAAGCGGCCCATGCCGATGATGGCGAACTCCAGGTCGGCCGCGTCGCCGCGTTCGGCGCGGATCGCGGACAGCACTCCCTGGATCACGTTCTCGTTGACGGCGGTCAGCCCGCGGGCCAGCTCCTCGATCGTGGCGAAGCCGAGGATCGCCGAGAACGCCAGGCGCAGCACCTCGCGGCGGCGGACGGCACGCAGCGACGCGGCTGCGGTCGCCGCGGACTGGTGCCGGCCGAGGATCGCGGCGGTCTCCTCGCGCAGCACCTCGGCCGTGCGCGGGCGCAGCTCCTCCTCCGACTCCAGCCAGGCGACGGACTCCGGGATGCGGCCGAGCAGCTCGCCGGCGTACCGCGACCCGGACAGCACCCGGGTGAGCCGCTCGGCCGCGCCGGTGGAGTCGCGCAGCATCTTCAGGTACCAGTGCGTCGTGCCCAGGTCCTCGCTGAGCCGGCGGAAGGTCAGGAGGCCGTAGTCGGGGTCCGCTCCAGCGGCGAACCACTGCAGCAGCACGGGCAGCAGGTGGCGCTGGATGGTCGCCCGCCGCGAGACGCCGGCGGTGAGCGCGGCGATGTGCGCGAGCGCGCCGCGCGGGTCGCGGAAGCCGATCGCGGCGAGCCGGGCCTCGGCCTGCTCGCTGGTCAGCCCTGCTCCCCCGGTCAGCCCGGTGTCGTCGGTGGGCATGGCGGCGACCGCGCTGAGCAGCGGGCGGTAGAACAGGCGCTCGTGGAGCCCGCGGACCCGGTGCTTGATCGCGTTCCAGCGCACCAGGAGCTGCTCGGCGCTCGGCGCCAGCCCGGTCGCGCGGGCCAGGATGCGCACGTCGCCCTCGTCGCGCGGCATCAGGTGCGTGCGGCTGAGGTGGCGCAGCTGGAGACGGTGCTCCATCAGGCGCAGCGTGCGGTAGTCCTGCGAGAAGGCGGCGGCCTCCTCCCGGCCGATGTAGCCCTGCGCGGCCAGAGCGGCGAGGGCGGACAGCGTGTCCCGCTGCCGCACCCGCTCGTCGGTCTGGCCGTGGACGAGCTGGAGGAGCTGCACGGTGAACTCGACATCGCGCAGGCCGCCCGGGCCGAGCTTGATCTGGTAGTGGGTCTCGTCGTCGGGGATGTTGTCGGTGACGCGCTCGCGCATCCGCTGCACCGACTCCACGAAGTTCTCGCGCGATGCGCTGCTCCACACCTTCGGCGCGAGCGCGGCGACGTAGCGCTCGCCCAGCTCGAGGTCGCCCGCAAGGGGCCTGGCCTTCAGGAGCGCCTGAAACTCCCAGCCCTTCGCCCAGCGGTCGTAGTACGCGATGTGCGACTCCAGGGTGCGAACGAGCGCGCCGTCCTTGCCCTCCGGCCGCAGGTTGGGGTCGACCTCCCAGAGGCCGGGCTCGATCGCCGGCTCGTGGATGCCACGCTGCGTCAGCATCGCCAGCCGCGTGGCGATGTCCACGGCGCGGCCGGAGCTGAGGCCGGCCTCCTCATCGCCCTCTGTGACGTAGATGACGTCGACGTCGCTGACGTAGTTGAGCTCGCGCGCGCCGGCCTTGCCCATGCCGATGATCGCGAACCGGGTGGCTCGCACCTCGGCCTCCGGGAACCGGCCGGGACCGGTTCCGATGGTCTGCCGGCGGGCGACAGCGAGGGAGGCCTCCAGTGCGGCGGCGGCGAGGTCGGACAGCGCAGCGGCGACGCCGTCGAACCCGGCGACCGGGTCCTCCTGATCGAGGTCGAAGCTGGCGAGCTGCACGAGCCGGCGGCGGTAGCGCACGCGGAGGGCGGTGCGCGCGGCGTCGTCCTCGATCGCGGCGACCCCGTCCACGGCGCCGACGGAGTCGAGCAGATCGGCGCGCAGCTCGTCAGCGGTCGGCAGCGCGGTGACCGGGTAGTCGAGCGCGCCCAGCTCGGCCGGCTGGCGCAGGAAGAACTCGGCGGCGCCCTCGGACGCGCCGATCACCCGGAACACACGGCGCGCGTCGTTCCGCGACGGCACGTAGCGCGCGGTCTGCACCGGCGCGTGCCGCAGCAGCCGCAGGGCCAGCGCGAGCGCGGTGTCCGGATCCGCGGCCGCCGACAGCGCGGGCAGGAGGTCGTCCACGCCGAAGCCGGTCAGCTCGACCAGCTCGTCCAGCTCGCCGCGGACCGAGCTCAGCCCCACGAAACCGGCGCGAGCCAGCGTCGTGAGGGAGAGCTGCTCGCGGGTCACGTGCCGGTCAGAGGATCTCGAGGTTCGACCGCAGCTCGAACGGCGTGACCTGCGCCCGGTACTCCGCCCACTCGCGCCGCTTGTTCAGCAGCACGTAGTTGAAGACCGACTCGCCGAGGGTCTCGGCGACCAGCTCGGAGTCCTCCATCAGCGAGATGGCGTGGTCGAGGCTGGCCGGGAGCTGGTTATAGCCGAGCGCGCGGCGCTCGGCGTCGGACAGCGCCCAGACGTTGTCCTCGGCCTCCGGCGGCAGCTCATAGCCGCCCTCGATGCCCTTGAGACCCGCGGCCAGCATCAGCGAGAACGACAGGTACGGGTTCGCGGCGGAGTCGATCGCGCGGTACTCGACGCGCGAGCTCTGGCCCTTGTTGGGCTTGTAGAGCGGCACGCGCACCAGCGCGGAGCGGTTGTTGTGGCCCCAGCAGACGAAGCTCGGGGCCTCGTCGCCGCCCCAGAGCCGCTTGTAGGAGTTGACGAACTGGTTCGTGACCGCGGTGATCTCCGGCGCATGCTTGAGCAGGCCGGCGATGAACTGCCGTCCGGTCTGCGAGAGCTGGTACTGCGCGCCGGCCTCGAAGAACGCGTTGGTGTCGCCCTCGAACAGCGACATGTGGGTGTGCATGCCCGAGCCCGGGTGGCCGGAGAGCGGCTTCGGCATGAAGGTCGCGTATACGCCCTGCTCGATGGCCACCTCCTTGATGACCGTGCGGAACGTCATGATGTTGTCGGCCGTGGTCAGCGCGTCGGCGTAACGGAGGTCGATCTCGTTCTGGCCGGGACCGGCCTCGTGGTGGCTGAACTCCACCGAGATGCCGAGGTCTTCCAGCATCCGCACCGAGCGGCGGCGGAAGTCGTGCGCCGTGCCGCCGGGGACGTTGTCGAAGTAGCCGGCGGAGTCCACGGGCTCCGGGCCCTCGTCGCCGAAGGTGGAGGACTTGAGCAGGTAGAACTCGATCTCCGGGTGCGTGTAGAAGGTGAAGCCGCGGTCGGCCGCCTTCTCGAGCGTGCGCTTGAGCACGTTGCGCGGGTCGGAGACGGACGGCTGGCCGTCGGGCGTCGTGATGTCGCAGAACATGCGGGCGGTCGGGTCGACCTCCCCACGCCACGGCAGGATCTGGAACGTGGTGGGGTCGGGATGCGCCAGCAGGTCGGACTCGAACGCGCGGGTCAGGCCCTCGATGGCCGAGCCGTCGAAGCCGAGGCCCTCGGTGAACGCGCCCTCGACCTCGGCCGGCGCGATCGCGACGGATTTGAGCGTGCCGACGACGTCGGTGAACCACAGCCTCACGAACTTGACGCCGCGCTCCTCGATGGTGCGAAGAACGAAGTCGCGCTGCTTGTCCATCCTGCCCCTTTCGTCGGCCCCTCCAGACTAGTGGCTCCGCGCGCGCAAACCCGCCCGATGACCGCCGGTGCCGCGTCACTAGACTGAGGCGCATGAGCGAGCAGTCACCTGTGCCCTCCGTCCACCCCACCACCTCGTCGATGGAGTCGCTGAAGCGGGTGCGGACCCGTCACTTCCAGGCGGCCAAGGAGGCGGGCGAGCCGTTCACCGGGCTGACCAGCTACGACATGCTGACCGCCCAGATCTTCGACGAGGCGGGCATCGACTTCCTGCTGGTCGGCGACTCGGCCGGCAACAACGTCCTGGGTTACGACACGACGCTCCCGGTGACGGTGGACGACCTGATCCCGCTGACCCGCGCCGTCGCGAAGGCCGTGAAGCGCGCGTTCGTCGTCGCCGACATGCCGTTCGGCTCCTACGAGACCGGGCCGCTGGAGGCGCTGCACACCGCCGTGCGATTCATGAAGGAGACCGGGGCGCACGCGGTCAAGCTGGAGGGCGGCCAGCGCAGCGCCAAGCAGATCCGGCGCATCGTGGGCGCCGGCATCCCGGTGATGGCGCACATCGGCTTCACCCCGCAGAGCGAGCACGGGCTCGGCGGCCACCTCGTGCAGGGCCGCGGCGAGGGCGCGGAGCAGATCCTCGCCGACGCGCACGCGGTCGAGGACGCCGGGGCGTTCGCGGTGGTGATGGAGATGGTGCCGGCGGACGTGGCCCAGCGGGTCACACAGGAGCTGCGCATCCCGACGATCGGCGTCGGCGCCGGGCCGCACGTGGACGGCCAGCTGCTGGTGTGGACGGACTGGGCCGGGTTCACGACCGGGCGCATCCCCCGGTTCGTCAAGCAGTACGCGGACCTGAAGGGCGCACTGTCGGAGGCCGCGCGCACGTACAAGTCGGACGTGCAGGGCGGGGTGTTCCCCGGCCCGGAGCACAGCTTCTAGGCGTCGTCTGACGCTGCCCGGCGGCGCTCGACCCGGCGCCGGTCGTCGGCGTGCGCGTCGCGCAAGGCCGCCAGCGCGCGATCGACCGTGGCAGGACCGGGGTTCACGACGCACACCCAGCCGTAGTCGCCGTAGAGCGGGTGCGGGAGGAAGACGTCCTCGGCGTCGTAGCCCGTGGTGGCCCCACCCGTCAGCTCGGCCGTCGCCTGCGCTCCCACGTGGACGTTGAGCCGCCAGCGCGCGGGATCGTCGAGCCGGGAGGCCACGTCGTCCGGGTAGTCCTTCGTGACGATCGTCGCGTACGGCTGCCGGTTGGTCGGCACGACGCCGTCCGGCGCGTAATAGAAGAAGTGGTCGCCCCAGGAGATCTCCGGGTACTCGCTGCCGGGCTGCGGCGCGAGCTCCAGCACTCCGTCGAAGCCCCTGACCTCCGCGAGGATCCGCTCCATCGTCATGATGGACTCGCTAACGGTTGTCCTCGGCGTCCTCCTCGGCCCACTTCGCGCTGTTCTCGCGGAGCTTCTCGAGCGCGTGCTCGGCCTCCACGCGGGTGTCGAACGGGCCGACGCGGTCCGGGGCGGGCGAGAGGAAACCCTGCTCGACCTGGCCGGTCTTCATGTTGTACCAGTACTTGTGCTCGGCATCCTGCTCGATGCCGTAGTCGTTCTCGCCGGTCATAAGCTTGATCCTATGCCCAAGGATTCCGCCGGTCACCTGGTTCCGGGACGCGTCACCGCGATGCGCTCCGTCCCGTCCCGCATCCCGCGGCCGGAGTACGTCGGCAAGCAGGGACCGACCCCGTCGGACCGCGGCGACGTCTACTCCCCGGCGGAGATCGAGCTGATCCGGGAGTCCGGCCGGATCGCCGCGCGCGCCATCGAGCGGGTCGGCGAGGCGGTGCGCCCCGGCATCACCACTGAGGAGCTGGACGCGATCGGCCACGAGTTCCTCATCGAGCACGACGCCTACCCCTCGACGCTCGGCTACCGCGGCTATCCCAAGTCGATCTGCAGCTCGGTCAACGAGGTCGTCTGCCACGGCATCCCGGACGACACCGTGCTCGAGCACGGCGACATCGTCAACATCGACATCACCGCCTACAAGAACGCCTTCCACGGCGACAGCAACCAGACCTTCATCGTCGGCACGGCGTCGCAGGAGGTCACCCTCCTCGTGGAGCGGACCAGGGAGGCGCTGAGCCGCGGCATCAAGGCGGTCGCGCCCGGCCGCCAGGTCAACGTGATGGGCCGCGCCATCGAGTCGTACGCCAAGCGCTTCGGTTACGGGGTGGTGCGCGACTTCACCGGGCACGGCGTCGGCGCGACCTTCCACTCCGGACTGATCATCCCGCACTACGACGCCGCACCCGCGTTCGACGACGTGATGGAGGTCGGGATGGTGTTCACCATCGAGCCGATGCTGACGCTGGGCTCGCACGAGTGGGACCTGTGGGCAGACGACTGGACGGTCGTCACCCGCGACCGCAGCATCACGGCCCAGTTCGAGCACACGCTCGTGGTCACGGAGCGGGGCGCGGAGATCCTGACGCTGCCGTGACGGCCTGACCGCCGCCGGGCCTGCTGCCGCCGCGCCGGACCGCGGGGTAGATTCGACGCATGAGCGCGCAGAACCACGCAATCGGCATCGACGTCGGCGGAACGGGCATCAAGGGGGCGCTGGTCGACCTCGAGACCGGTGAGCTGATCAGCGACAGGATCAAGCTCCCCACCCCGGAGGGCGGCAAGCCGGACGACATCGTCGAGACCACCAAGGAGATCGTCGAGAAGCTGGCCGCCGAGGAGCCGGACGCTCCGGTCGGCGTCTGCTTCCCGGCGATCGTCAGCCATGGCGTCACCCTCTCGGCGGCCAACGTGTCCAAGAAGTGGATCGGGCTGCACGCCGAGGAGCTGTTCGAGAAGGCACTGGGCCGGCCCATCCACTTCGTCAACGACGCGGACGCGGCGGGCTACGCCGAGACGCGCTTCGGCGCGGCGAAGGGCACGGACGGCCTCGTCATCATGACGACGCTCGGCACCGGCATCGGATCGGCGCTCATCTACGACGGCGTGCTGATCCCGAATGCGGAGCTCGGCCACCTGGAGATCGAAGGCCACGACGCCGAGTCGCGGGCGGCCTACTCGGCGAAGGAGCGCGAAGACCTCTCCTGGGAGAAGTGGGCCAAGCGGCTGCAGAAGTACTACTCGACGCTCGAGTTCCTGTTCACCCCCGACCTGTTCATCGTGGGCGGAGGCGTGTCCAAGAACTACACGGACTTCCTCCCGCTGCTGGAGCTCAACACGATGATCGTCCCTGCCACTCACCGCAACAACGCGGGCATCCTCGGCGCCGCCGCCCTCGCCGTGCGTAACGAGCGGCGCGACGCGGGAGCCCGCGGCCGGTCGGCGGAGGTCGGGATCACGCCCGACAACTAGGCGCGAGCGCGGCGCCCGTCAGCGATCCGCATGGATCGGGCGCAGGCCCGTTAGAAAAGCGTCAGGACCGTCACCCGCGCCCTCACCCGGGTGTGGACTCTCTCTCGTCCCCGGCCGCCCGGCCGGGGCATCCCGATGGATGGAGAGAGTCGTGCTTGACCTCGTCTACCTTCTCGCCGTCGCAGCGCTGGCGTTCGTCGTCGCGCTCGTCGGCCGGGGGGTCGAGAAACTGTGATCGTCATCACCCTGATCGCCGCGCTGCTCGGCGTCGCGGCGATCGGCTACCTCGTCGTCGCCCTGGTCAAGCCGGAGCGGTTCTGAGATGGGGACGTTCTGGTTGTTCGTCGCTCAGCTCGCGACCCTCGTCCTCCTGCTCGCCCTCGCCTACCGCCCGCTCGGCGACTACCTCGCCCGGGTCTTCACGACCGACAAGGACCTCGCCGTCGAGCGGGGCGTCTACCGGCTGATCGGCATCGACCCACGGTCGGAGCAGTCCTGGCCCGCCTACCTGCGCGGCGTGCTCGCGTTCTCCGTGGTCGGCATCCTGATCGTCTACGGGCTCCAGCGGCTGCAGCAGTTCCTGCCGTACAGCCTCGGCTTCCCCGCCGTCCCGGAGGGCACGGCGTTCAACACCGCCATCTCGTTCGTGACCAACACGAACTGGCAGTCGTACTCCCCCGACGTGACCCTCGGCTACACGGTGCAGTTCGCTGCGCTCGCGGTGCAGAACTTCGTGTCCGCCGCGGTCGGCATCGCCGTCGCGGTCGCCCTGGTCCGCGGCTTCGCGGCCCGCCGCAGCCGTGGCGCCTTCACCCAGGCCGGGATCGGCAACTTCTGGGTGGACCTGATCCGCGGCACCGGCCGCGTCCTCCTGCCGCTGGCCCTGGTCTCGGCCGTCGTGCTGATCGCCGGCGGCGTCATCCAGAACGTCGGCGGCTTCGACACGGTGCACACGATCGCGGGAGCGACGCAGTCCATCCCGGGCGGGCCGGTGGCCTCCCAGGAGGCGATCAAGCTGCTCGGCACGAACGGCGGCGGCTTCTTCAACGTCAACTCGGCGCATCCGTTCGAGAACCCGACGGCCTGGACGAACCTCGTCGAGATCTTCCTCATGCTCGTCATCCCGTTCTCGCTGCCCCGCACGTTCGGCACGATGGTCGGCGACAAGCGCCAGGGCTACGCGATCCTGGCGACGATGGGCTCGCTGTTCCTGGTCTCGCTCGTCGCCATGACGCTGTTCGAGCTGGGCGGGTCGATGGAGGGCAAGGAGACGGTGTTCGGGACGCTCGGCTCGACGCTGTTCAACACCGCGGCCACGACCACCTCGACCGGCGCGGTGAACTCGATGCTCGACAGCTACACCCCGCTCGGCGGGATGATGGCGATGATCAACATGATGCTCGGCGAGACCGTGCCCGGCGGCGTCGGATCGGGACTGTACGGCATCCTCGTCATCGCGGTCATCGCGGTGTTCCTCGCCGGGCTGATGGTCGGCCGCACGCCCGAGTACCTCGGCAAGAAGCTCGGCCCGCGCGAGATCAAGCTCGCGAGCCTCTACATCCTGACCACCCCGGCGATCGTGCTGCTGGGCACCGGGCTGAGCTTCGCGGTCCCCGCGATCCGCGCGGACGTGGAGAAGACCTCCATCCTCAACCCCGGGCTGCACGGCTTCAGCGAGGTGCTCTACGCGTTCACCTCGGCGGCGAACAACAACGGCTCGGCCTTCGCGGGCCTCACGGCGGCCACGCCCTGGTTCAACACGGCGCTCGGCGTCGCGATGTTCCTCGGCCGGTTCGTGCCGATCGTCTTCGTGCTCGCGCTGGCCGGCTCGCTCGCGGCCCAGAACAGGATCCCCGCGACCGCCGGCACGCTCCCCACGCACCGCCCGCTCTTCGTCGGGCTGATGGCCGGCACCATCCTGCTGGTCTCCGCACTCACCTACTTCCCCGTTCTCGCGCTGGGTCCCCTGGCGGAAGGGCTGCACTGACCATGACCACCATCCACTCGACGGCGAACCGCACGGTCGCCACCCCGGCCGGGGCGTTCTCGGCCCGGCAGCTCGTCGCGGCCCTCCCCGGGGCGCTGCGCAAGCTCGACCCGCGCTTCATGTGGCGCAACCCGGTGATGTTCATCGTGGAGGTCGGCGCCGCGCTCACGACCGTGATCGCGATCGCCCAGCCGTTCCTCGGCGCGGGCGGCGCTGGACCGGCGACGCTCGCCTTCACCTGGAGCATCGCGGCGTGGCTCTGGCTGACCGTGCTGTTCGCCAACCTGGCGGAGTCGGTCGCCGAGGGGCGCGGCAAGGCGCAGGCGGCCACCCTCCGCAAGACGCGCTCCACCACGGTGGCGACACGCGTGGCGCACTACGACGAGGCCGGAGACGCGGAGGCGCTGACCGCCGCGACCGAGCAGATCACCTCCAGCGACCTGCGGCTCGGCGACGTGGTCGTGGTCACGACGGGCGAGCTCATCCCGGGCGACGGCGACGTCATCCGCGGCATCGCCACGGTGGACGAGTCGGCCATCACGGGCGAGTCCGCCCCGGTGGTGCGCGAGTCCGGCGGCGACCGCAGCGCGGTGACCGGCGGCACCCGGGTGCTCTCCGACCGCATCGTGGTGCGGATCACCAGCAAGCCGGGCGAGACCTTCGTCGACCGGATGATCGCGCTCGTGGAGGGCGCCTCCCGGCAGAAGACCCCCAACGAGATCGCGCTCAACATCCTGCTGGCCAGCCTGTCGATCATCTTCGTGATCGTGGTCCTCGTCCTCCAGCCGGTCGCCGGCTACTCGAACGTGTCGCCGACCGTCCCTGTGCTGGTCGCGCTGCTGGTCTGCCTCATCCCCACGACGATCGGGGCGCTCATCTCGGCCATCGGCATCGCCGGCATGGACCGCCTGGTGCAGCACAACGTGCTCGCCATGTCGGGCCGCGCGGTGGAGGCCGCGGGCGACGTGACCACCCTGCTGCTCGACAAGACCGGGACCATCACCTACGGCAACCGCCGGGCCAGCGAGTTCACGGCCGTCGGCGGCACGGGCGGCGACGAGCTCGTGCGGGCGGCGGCGGAGTCCTCGCTGAGCGACCCGACGCCGGAGGGAGTCTCGGTGGTCGAGCTGGCCGAGACGCTCGGCTACGTGCGGCCGGAGCACATCGAGGGCGAGATCGTGCCGTTCACGGCGCAGACCCGGATGAGCGGGCTCGACCTCCCGGACGGCTCGCAGGTGCGCAAGGGTGCGGCGAGCGCCGTCGTCACCTGGGTGCGCGAGACCACGCCTCCCCCGGCTTCGGCCCTGGCCGAGCTGGACCGCGAGGTCGAGCGCATCTCCCAGGTCGGCGGCACCCCGCTCGCGGTGGCGACGCGCGACGCGGATGGCTCCGCCCGCCTCCTCGGCGTCGTCTACCTCAAGGACATCGTGAAGGAGGGCCTGGCCGAGCGCTTCGCCGACCTCCGGAAGATGGGCATCCGCACCGTCATGGTCACCGGCGACAACCCGCTCACCGCCAAGGCGATCGCGGCGGAGGCCGGCGTGGACGACTTCCTCGCCGAGGCCAAGCCCGAGGACAAGCTCGCGCTCATCCGCCGCGAGCAGGAGGGCGGCGCCCTGGTCGCTATGACCGGCGACGGCACCAACGACGCGCCGGCGCTCGCGCAGGCCGACGTCGGGGTCGCGATGAACACCGGCACGTCGGCGGCGAAGGAGGCCGGCAACATGGTCGACCTCGACTCCGACCCGACCAAGCTCATCGACATCGTCCGGATCGGCAAGCAGCTCCTGATCACCCGCGGCGCACTCACCACGTTCTCGATCGCGAACGACGTGGCGAAGTACTTCGCGATCATCCCCGCGATGTTCGTCGGGGCCTTCCCCGGCCTCGCGGTGCTCAACGTGATGGGGCTGCACTCGCCCGCCTCCGCCATCCTCTCGGCGGTGATCTTCAACGCGATCGTGATCGTGCTGCTCATCCCGCTCGCCCTGCGCGGCGTGCGCTACCGGCCGTCGGCGGCGTCCTCGCTGCTCGGCCGCAACCTCCTCATCTACGGGCTCGGCGGGATCATCGCGCCGTTCATCGGCATCAAGCTGATCGACCTCGTCGTCGCCCTCATCCCCGGATTCTGACCACCCACAGTAAGGAATCGCAGAACATGAACCGCCTCCGCGGCGCCTGGCGCCAGTACTGGGTCGCCATCCGCGCCATGATCGTGCTCACGATCGCGCTCGGCGTCGCCTACACCTTCGTCGTGACCGGCATCGGGCAGCTCGCCTTCCCTGCACAGGCGAACGGGTCGATGATCACGCAGGACGGGAAGACCGTCGGCTCGGCCCTCATCGGCCAGGCCTTCACCGACAAGAAGGGGAACCCGCTGCCGCAGTGGTTCCAGTCGCGCCCGTCCGCGGCCACGTCGAACGGCCCCGCCGGCTACGACGCGGCGGCGTCCTCCGGCAGCAACCTCGCCACCGGCAACCCGGTGCAGGTGAAGGCCGTGCAGGACCGCGCCGCCGCGATCGAGAAGCTGGACGGCGTGCCGGCGTCGGCGATCCCCTCCGACGCGGTGACCGCCTCCGGCTCGGGGCTCGACCCGCACATCTCCCCCGCCTACGCCCTGCTGCAGGTGAAGCGCGTCGCTGAGGCCCGCGGGCTTCCGGAAGCAACGGTGAAGAAGCTGGTCGAGTCTAGGATTCAAGCACGGGACCTCGGCTACCTCGGGGACCCGACCGTGAACGTGCTCCAGCTCAACCTGGCGCTCGCCCAGCTCGGCCGCTGACCGGCCGACATCGAGAGAGGGATCGAGAGCGAATGGCGCGTGGCCACCTCCGGGTCATGCTCGGCGCGGCGCCCGGCGTCGGCAAGACGTACGCGATGCTCGAGGAGGGCAAGCGGCTGAAGGCGCTCGGCAAGGACGTCGTGGTCGCGGTCGTGGAGACCCACGGCCGTGCCGCCACCGCCTCGATGCTGGAGGGCCTGGAGGTCGTCCCGCGCCGCTCGGTCGAGCACCGCGGGGTGGAGCTCACCGAGCTCGACCTCGACGCCGTGCTCGCCCGCGCGCCGCAGCTCGCGCTCGTGGACGAGCTCGCCCACACCAACGCGCCCGGCCCCGACGACGGATCGCACAGCAACGCGAAGCGCTGGGAGGACGTGGACGCGATGCTCGCGGCCGGCATCGACGTGATGTCGACGGTCAACATCCAGCACATCGAGTCGCTGAACGACGTGGTCGAGCAGATCACCGGGGTGCAGCAGCAGGAGACCATCCCGGACGCCGTGCTGCGCCGCGCGGACCAGATCGAGGTGGTCGACCTCGCCCCGCAGGCGCTGCGCGACCGGCTCGCCGAAGGCGTCGTGTACCCGGCGGCACGAGTGGACGCCGCGCTCTCCAACTACTTCCGGCTCGGCAACCTGACCGCGCTGCGCGAGCTCGCGCTGCTCTGGCTGGCCGACGAGGTGGACAGCGCCCTCCAGCAGTACCGCGCGGAGCACGGCATCGCCGGCAAGTGGGAGGCCCGCGAGCGCGTCGTCGTCGCGCTCACCGGCGGCCCGGAGGGCGAGACGCTGCTGCGGCGCGGCGCCCGGATCGCCGCCCGCTCGGCCGGCGGCGAGCTGCTCGCGGTGCATGTGACCAGCCAGGACGGCCTCCGGGAGGCGAACCCCGGCGCGCTCGCGTCGCAGCGCGCGCTGGTGGAGCAGCTCGGCGGCAGCTACCACCAGGTGGTCGGCAGCGACATCCCGCAGGCGCTGGTGGAGTTCGCACGCGGAGAGAACGCGACGCAGCTCGTCATCGGGGTCTCCCGGCGCAGCCGGCTCGCGGCGCTGCTGACCGGGCCGGGGATCGGCGCGACGGTGGTCAGGGAGTCCGGCGACATCGACGTGCACATCGTGACGCACTCCCGGGCGGGCGGCCGGTTCTCACTGCCGCGGCCGCGCGGCGGCCTCACGGCACGACGGCAGGTCTACGGCTTCCTCCTGGCGCTGATCGGCGGCCCGCTGCTGACGCTGGTGCTGGTGAGCATGCGTTCTGGCGAGTCGATGACGGCCGATGTGCTCAGCTACCAGCTCCTGGTGGTGGTGGTCGCGCTGGTCGGCGGGATCTGGCCTGCGCTGTTCGCGGCGCTGCTCTCCGGGCTGACGCTCGACTACTTCTTCGTCGCCCCGCTCTACACGATCACGATCGCCGAGCCGCTGCACCTGCTGGCGCTGATCCTCTACATGGTCATCGCCGCACTGGTCAGCCTGGTCGTGGACCAGGCGGCGCGGCGCACTCGTGCCGCCCAGCGCGCCGCCGCGGAGGCCGAGCTGCTGGCCACAGTGGCCGGCGGCGTCATCCGCGGCGAGGACGCGCTCCAGGCGCTGGTGACCCGCACCCGCGAGGCGTTCTCGCTCACGGGGGTGCGCCTCCTGGACGGCGGCGAGGTGGTCTCCACCGACGGCGAGTCGGACTCCGAGCACACGCAGCGCATCGCGGTGGGCGACCGCGGCACGCTGGAGCTGTCCGGCCGCGACCTGGAGGCCGCCGACCGGCGCCTGCTCGCGGCGATCGTCGCGCAGCTGGACGCGGCGCTGGAGCACCGCGAGCTCGCCGCGACCGCGAGCGAGCTCGGCCCGCTCGCCGAGGCCGACCGGGTGCGCAGCGCGCTGCTGGCGGCCGTGGGCCACGACCTCCGCCGCCCGCTCGCCGCGGCGACGGCTGCCGTCACGACGCTGCGCCAGCGCGACCTCGCCCTCAGCGACGGCGACCGCGAGGCGCTGCTGGAGACCGCGGAGGACAGTCTGGACGGCTTGGCCACGCTGGTCACCAACCTCCTCGACGTGAGCCGCGTGCAGGCGGGCGTGCTCGGCGTCTCGCTCGCGCCGACCGAGCTGGAGGATGTCATCCCGGCCGCACTCGAAGAGCTGGGGCTGGGGCCCGCGAAGGTGGAGCTGGACCTGGCGGAGTCCGTGCCTCCGGTCCTCGCCGACGCGGTGCTGCTGCAGCGCGTCCTCGTGAACCTGCTCGGCAACGCCCTGCGGTTCTCGCCGGACGGCCGGCCGCCCATCATCGGCGCCAGCGAGTTCGGCGGGACGGTGCAACTGCGCGTCGTCGACCACGGGCCCGGCATCCCCGGCGAGCGCCGCGAGGCCGTCTTCCTGCCGTTCCAGCGGCTGGGCGACACCGACAACGACACCGGGATCGGGCTGGGCCTCGCCCTCTCCAAGGGGTTCGCCGAGGGGATGGGCGGCACGCTGGAGGCCGAGGACACACCGGGAGGCGGGCTCACGATGGTGGTGTCCCTGCCGGCCGCGACCACGCCTGCCACCACCCCGCACCCCGCCGCCACGACAACGGCCACCCCGAGCACCGAGGAGACGTCATGAGGATCCTGATCGCCGACGACGACCAGCAGATCCTGCGCGCCCTCCGCATCCTCCTCACCGCCCACGGCTACGAGGTGCTCACCGCCCGCACCGGCGCGGAGGCCCTGACGCAGGCGGTGGAGCACCATCCCGAGCTGGTCATGCTCGACCTCGGAATGCCCGAGCTGAACGGCATCGAGGTGATCGAGGGGCTGCGCGGCTGGTCGACCGTCCCCATCCTGGTCGTCTCCGGCCGCACCGGCTCGGCCGACAAGGTGGACGCGCTCGACGCGGGCGCCGACGACTACGTGACAAAGCCGTTCGCGGCCGACGAGCTGCTCGCGCGCATCCGGGCGCTGACGCGGCGCCAGTCCGGCCCGGCCGACGAGCCGGCGGTGCGGTTCGGTGACATCACGGTGGATCTGGCCGCCCATCAGGTGCTGAAGCGCACGGCCGACGGGGAGTCGCCGGTGCGGCTCACACCGACCGAGTGGGCGATCCTGGAGGTGCTGGTGCGCAACCCGCGCCGGCTGGTCACGCGGCAGGCGCTGCTCACGCAGGTCTGGGGTCCGCAGTACACCAACGACACCGGCTACCTGCGCCTGTACCTCGCCCAGCTCCGCAAGAAGCTGGAGCCTGTCCCCTCCACCCCCCGCTACCTCCTGACCGAGGCCGGCATGGGCTACCGCTTCACCCCCGACCCCGACCCCGTCCCCGACTGACGTCGAGGGGCACGTAAACGCCCCTAAAACCGCGTTTTAGGGGCGTTTACGTGCCCCTCGGCGGAGGTTCGGCGTGAAGGGAACCGGTCGGCCGATACG
>NZ_JBHTXK010000019.1:65600-89034 GCF_042791795.1 Leifsonia sp. NPDC056665 | reverse complement strand
ACTCAACACTCGACCCCGACAGACCCTCAACTGGCAGAATCCAACCGAAAGACTCAACGAACTCCTCGTTGCATCCACCGACTGAAACCGCCGCTCGAGTACGCAGACAATTCGCGTACTCGGGGGTTGCTAGGGCATGAGGTCGGGGCGGACGCGGGCGGTGCGGGCGAGGGACTGCTCGCGGCGCCACGACTCGATGGCGCCGTGGTTGCCGGAGAGCAGGACGGGAGGGACCTCGTGGCCGCGCCACGCGGCGGGCTTCGTGTACGACGGGTACTCGAGGAGGCCGTCCTCGTGCGACTCCTGGACCAGGCTCTCGGGGTTGCCGACGACGCCCGGGATGAGCCGCCCGATCGCCTCGATCATCGCCATCGTGGCGACCTCGCCGCCGTTGAGCACGTAGTCGCCGATGCTCACCAGCCGCACCCGCGCCCGGGCGGCGTACTCGTCGAAGACGCGCTGGTCGATGCCCTCGTAGCGGCCGCAGCCGAACACGAGGTGGGACTCGGCGGCGAGCTCGCGGGCCATCGCCTGGGTGAACACCTCACCGGCCGGCGACGGGAACAGCAGCACGGGGTCGTCGGAGCCGTCCAGCACGGCGTCCAGCGCCTCCCCCCACGGCTCCGGCTTCATCACCATGCCGGCGCCGCCGCCGTACGGCGTGTCGTCGACGGTGCGGTGCCGGTCGTGGGTGTGGTCGCGCAGGTCGTGGACGCCGAGCGCGATGATGCCCGCCTGCCGCGCCTTGCCGAGCAGCGAGATGTCGAGCACATCGAAGAAGGTCGGGAAGATCGTGACGATGTCGATGCGCATGGGGGAATTCTATTCGGGGACGACCGCGAGCTCCCGGTCGCGCGGGACCAGCGGGGCCGCCACCGCCGGGCAGAGGGCGACGGCGGCGAACGCCAGCGGGAAGCCGACCCAGCCGATCAGCGCGCCCACGGCGGGGCCGACGACCGACGCCGCCAGGAACTGGCCGGTGTTCTGCGCGCCGAGCGCCCTGCCGGACCAGAACGGCCCGGCGATCTCGGCGACCGACGTGTAGGCGAGGCCGTTGTCGGCGACCGTGACGATGGCCGCGACGATCAGGATCACCGCGGCGGCCACCGAGCCGAGGGCGGAGGCCGCGCCCATCAGCAGCATGACCGCGACCGCAGCGACGGACACCCAGCGCAGCGGCACCAGATGGCTGCCGACCCGGTCGCTCAGCACGCCGACGCCGATCCGGCCGAGCGCGCCGGCGAACTGGCTGACCGCGATGACCACGCCGGCGGCGAGCGAGGTGAAGTGCAGCTCGGTGACGAGCCAGACCAGCCCGAACGTGGACACGGTGAACTGCGGGACGACCAGCAGCATCGACACGAGGTGGATGCGCCAGAGCAGGGAGGTCTCCCGGTACGGACTCCAGGTGGCCTGCGGGTGCGTGTCCTCCCCCTCCGCGGCGCGGCGTGGCGGCCGGGGCGGGTCGACGATCCCGATCGCGCACAGCACGGCCGAGACGCCGCAGAGCACCGCGGGCACCGTGAGCGCAGCGGCGATCCCGCCGGAGGCCGCCAGCAGCGGGACGCTGATCGCGGCGATCGCGACTCCGAGCGGCTGGCACATCTGCCGGATGCCCATCGCGAGCCCCCGCCGCTCCTTGGCGAACCAGCCGATGACGACACGGCCGCTCGCCGCGTTGGGGCTCGCGGCCGCCATCCCGCCCACCAGGAACAGCGCGCCGAGCGCGATGTACGACGAGACGAACATGGCGGCGACCGCGGCGGCCGCGGTGACGGCCAGCCCGGACGCGATGACCCAGCGCTCCCCGATCCGGTCGCTCAGCGCGCCCCACGCGATCAGCGCGAGCACCAGCCCGAAGGTGGGCGTGGACGCGAGCAGACCGGCCTGCGCGAGGCTCAGCCCGCGCTCGGTGTGCAGCAGCGGGATGAGGAAGGCCGGGGTCGAGACGAAGACCGTCGAACTGGCCTGACCGATGACGCCGAGGGCGAGCATGAGCCACGGTCGCGGGGTTCTGGTCGCCTGCCCGGTCTCTTCTCGTGTTTCTCGGCTCATGCGGTATACCCTAGCGGTATACCGGCTTGGTATACCAGCAAAGGAGCCCGATGCCCGAGCAGCCTCACGTGTACGAGCGCTTGCGCTCCGCGATCCTCGATCTGGACCGCGTACCCGGCTCGCGCATCACCGAGCGCGGGCTCGAAGCCGAGCTGGGAGCCTCGCGCACTCCGCTGCGTGCGGCGCTCATGCGCCTGGAGGCGGAGGGGCTGGTCCGCCGCGAGGGGCGCGGCTGGGAGGTCTCCCCCATCGACCTCGGCGAGATCGCCCGGCTCAGCGAGCTGCGCGATGCTCTGGAGACCGCCGCCGTGCGGCTGAGCGCCGTCCGGGCCTCGGACGACGACGTGCGCGCGCTGCACCACGACCTCGGCGCCTACGACCCCGACCGGAGCGACGAGGACGCGGTCGGCGCGGGCGCGGGCTTCCACGTGCGGCTCGCCGCCCTCAGCGGCAACCACTTCTTCGCCGACTCGGTGTCCTCCGCGATGACCCGGCTGGCCCGCACCCGCTGGCTGGAGGTGCGCACGGCCGACGCGCGGCGCACCGCATGGGAGGAGCACTGCACGATCGTGGACCAGCTCGCTGCGCGGGACGCGGACGCGGCGGCGGACAGCATCCACCGGCACATCGTGGGGACGCACGAGCGCCTCCTCGCGGCGCTGGACGCGGACACGCGGCTGCTGAGGGCGCGCGGGCTCGCGATCGTGGGACCGCGCTAGGAGTCCTCGGGCTCAGGGGTCTCCTGGACCGCCGGAGCGTCCGGCTCGTCGTCGTCGGGCAGTTCCTCGAAGAGGCCGGGCGGCGGGGTCAGCGTGACGGTGCCCGCGGCGATGTCGACCTCGGGCACGATCGCCTTCACGAACGGCACCAGGACCTCGCCGTCGGCCGTGCGGACGACCAGCAGGTCCTGTGCGGGAAGGTGGTCGACCCGTGCGACGGTGCCGACCTCCACGCCGTCGCGGCGCGCGCTCAGCCCGACGAGCTGGTGGTCGTACCAGGCGTCGTCCTCCTGAGGGAGCTGCGTGGCGTCCTGGCTCACCCAGAGGATGGCCTTCACCAGCGTCTCGGCCTCGGTGCGGTCGTCCACGCCGGCGAAGAAGCCGACCGCGTGACCGTTGTACCAGCGCAGCTCGATGAGCTCGAGGGTCTTGCCGTGCCACTTGGAGGCCGTGGGCACCTGGAGCGTGAAGACGGCGCCCGGAACGAAGCGGTGCTCCGGCTCGTCCGTGAACAGCTCGAGCTTCAGAGCACCCTTCAGACCGTGCGCCTTGGTCAGCCGGCCGACGCGCAGCTC
Organism: Leifsonia sp. NPDC056665; assembly: GCF_042791795.1. NCBI lineage: Bacteria > Bacillati > Actinomycetota > Actinomycetes > Micrococcales > Microbacteriaceae > Leifsonia > Leifsonia sp. NPDC056665. The sequence continues at coordinate 85,685 of NZ_JBHTXK010000019.1, read as the reverse complement.
GGTCTCACCCGGTCGCGGTGCGACCTCCTTGCGGGGCAGCTTGTGGTCCGCCACCTCAATCGTCGACGACGTCGACGCGGACGCGGCGGCCGTCGGCCAGCGCGGCCACGAGCGTGCGGAGGGACTTGGCGGTACGGCCGGAACGGCCGATGACCCGCCCGAGGTCCTCGGGGTTCACTCGAACCTCGAGGACCTCGCCACGCGGCGAACTCTTGGCCACGACGTGCACGTCGTCCGGGTGGTCGACGATGCCCTTGACCAGGTGCGTGAGAGCGGGAGCGAGCAAGGTGTTACGCCTTCTCGCCGTCGGCCTCGGCCGTGATCTCTTCAGCCTCGGCGACGACCTCGGCCTCAGCGGCCTCCTCGGCCTCGACCTCGGCCTCGACGACGGCCTCCGCCTTCTTGGCGGTGTCGTCCTTCTTGGGCTTCAGGACCGGCTTCTTCTTCTCGTCGGCGACGAACGCCTCCTTGGTCTCGGCCGTCTTGACGGTCGAGACGGCGTTCTTGTCGCCCTTGAACTTGCCCCAGTCACCGGTGAGCTTGAGCAGCACGAGCACCTGCTCGGACGGCTGAGCGCCGACGCCGAGCCAGTACTGGGCGCGCTCGGAGTCGACCTCGATGCGCGAGGGCTCCTCGGTCGGGTGGTACAGACCGATCTCCTCGATGACGCGACCGTCGCGCTTGGTGCGCGAGTCGGCGACGACGATGCGGTAGTACGGAGCGCGGATCTTGCCCAGGCGCTTCAGACGGATTTTGACAGCCACAATTCTCCTGTGTTGACGTCCGGAACCCGCAGGGTTCCGGTGGATTCGTTGTCGAACTGACTGCCGTGGGCGTGGGGGCACACGCGGCAGGAGGTCTATTGTTCGTCCGCCGTACCGGATAGAGGGTCGGGCACGGTGAACTCAACTAGATATTCTGTCAGAAAAGCGCGCCCAATGAACAATCGGACGGACGGGGTCACAGCGATGCAGATCCAATTCGCAGAGTCGGAGCGCTCCACCGTGGGGATCGAGTGGGAGCTGGCGCTGGTCGACGGCGCCACCGGCGACCTGGTGCAGATCGCCGACGATGTGCTGCGCGAGCTCGGCACGCCGGACGGCCAGGAGCACCCGCAGATCACCCACGAACTGCTCCTGAACACCATCGAGCTGGTCAGCCGGGTGCACCACAGCGTCCCGGCCGCCATCATCGACCTGCAGGAGCTGGTCGCGCTGACCCGGGAGGTCACCGACCCGCTCGGCGTGGAGCTGATGTGCGCGGGCACGCATCCTTTCGCCCAGTGGTACGACCAGAAGATCACGCCGAACGAGCGCTACGACCGGCTGCTGGACCGCACGCAGTGGTGGGGCAGGCAGATGATGATCTGGGGCATCCACGTGCACGTCGGCATCGACGACCGCGACAAGGCGCTGCCGATCGTCAACGGTCTGCTCACCTACTACCCGCACCTCCAGGCGCTCAGCGCGTCGAGCCCGTTCTGGGCGGGCGCCCGCACCGGGTACGCCTCGAACCGCGCACTCATGTTCCAGCAGCTCCCCACCGCGGGGCTGCCGTGGCAGTTCGGCACCTGGGCGAACTACGAGGAGTACGTGCAGGACCTCGTGACCACCGGGGTGGTGGAGGACCACAGCGAGGTGCGCTGGGACATCCGACCGTCACCGCGCTGGGGCACCGTCGAGATGCGCGCGTGCGACGGGCTCTCGACCGCGGACGAGGTCGGGGCGGTCGGCGCGCTCATCCACTGCCTGACCGACCGGATGTCCGGCGACCTGGACGAGGGCGTCGAGCCGGTCACGCTGCAGCCGTGGTTCGTGCGCGAGAACAAGTGGCGCGCGGCACGCTACGGGCTGGACGCCGAGATCATCGTCGCTCCGGACGGCACGGAGCGCCTGGTGCGCGAGCAGCTCCTCCAGCTCGTCGACGAGCTCGGCGACACCGCGGAACGGCTGGGCTGCTCCGCCGAGCTCGCGACGGTCGCCGACGTGCTCGCCACCGGCGCCAGCTACCAGCGCCAGCTCGCCGTCGCGGAGGCCAACGGCGGCAGCCTGCAAGCCGTGGTCAGCTCGCTCACGCACGAGCTCCGCAGCGGGCTGGACCGCACGCCGCGAGACACCCCTCACCCCGGCACAGGCGGCTCATAGCCGTGCATAGTCCATCCATAGGCTCCTCCCCTAGGCTCGGAGACATGTTCCGCCACCGGCCTCTCGCCTCCGTCGCCACGGCGCTCGCAGCGCTGCTGCTCGGCACGGTCGCCCTGAGCGGATGCGCGTCCGCCTCCTCGCAGCTCGCCGTCGGCGCCACCGTCCCGGCCGGCAAGCACCCGGTGGTCGCGATCGTCGGAGACTCCATCGAGTCGGGGATGGGACTGGAGCCGTTCGAGGCCTGGCCCGCGCTCGTCGCGGTCGACCGGCGCTGGGGCCTGGAGAACTTCAGCGAACCCGGGGCCGGCTTCGTCGCCGTCGGCGCCACCAACGCCGACTTCAACGGCCAGATCGACCAGGCCATCGCCGCGAAGGCGAACGTGGTGCTGATCGGCGCCTCCGACAACGACCTCGGCCAGGACAACGCCTCCGTCGCCAAGGCGATGGCGGCCGCAGTCGAGCGGCTGAGCGACGCCCTGCCGAAAGCCCACCTGATCGGGTACAACGCTCTCACCGGGGAGGCCAGCGACAGCGACCTCGCTCCGCTGAACGCCGCACTGAAGCAGGCCGTGACCGCGGCGGGCGGCAAGTGGATCGACCTCGGCCAGCCGTACCGCGGCCAGGTCGGCCTCGTCCAGGACGACGGCGAGCATCCCACGCTCGAAGGCCAGCAGGCGATCGCTTCGGTCGTCCTGTCGAAGCTCGACGGGATCGTCTGACGCACAGTCCGACACGCCCGGGCGGGATGCACAGCGATCTGTCAGTCTGCGCGGTCTAGCCTCACACCGTGCCCACCCGTCCCCGCCTGATCGCCGTCGTCGCGCTCGCGCTCGCCGCCGCCGCTCTCGCCGGCTGCTCGTCGGTCGTCACCGCGCGCCCGGTCGCCGCCGACGGCACGGCTGTCGCGGCCCCCGCGGAGCACTCGAAGCCGCAGGTCGTCGCCATCGGGGACTCCATCGCGTTCGGCAAGGGCGTGCGCCCTGATCAGGCCTGGCCTGCGCTCGTGGCGGCGCAGCACGGCTGGACCCTCACCGACCTCGCGGTCTCGGGCTCCGGGTTCGTCAAGCCGGGCTGGAACGGCGACACGTACCGCGAGCAGGTCGCCACCGCGCTCGGCCTGCACCCCGACTACATCCTGATCGCGGCCACCCGGAACGACCGCACGCAGGACGCCGCTCTCCTGGCCTCCTCGGCGGACGAACTGCTGGGTGAACTGCGCGACACGTTCCCGCGGGCGCGCATCATCGGCATCACCACGGTCTGGGGGGCGGACACGCCGCCGCCGACCGTGGCGACCGTCGACGGGATCGTCGAGAAGGCCGTGACCGGCGTCGGCGGGACATTCCTCGACATCGGCTACCCGCTGGCGGGACACCCCGAGCTGGTGCAGGCGGACGGCATCCACCCGAACGCGGCGGGCGAGCGCGCCGTCGCGAAGGTCATCGAGGACCGGCTCGCGCCGCTCGGCGTGACCTCCTAGCGACTGCGGGCCTCACCGCCCTGGCGTCAGCGCCCTGGCCTCAACGCCCTATGAACTTCTGCAGGGCGGCCAGCTCCTCCTCGCTCGGGCCTCCGGCCTTCGCCTTGTTGCCGGAGCCGAGTCCGAAGCCGGTGCCCCCGGGCGTGCCAGCCGCCGGCTTGACGCCGGACGCGAGCGCGGCGTTCTCCGCGGCGCGCTTGGCCGGGTTGCCCGAGCGGGAGCCCTTCTTCTTGGGCTGCTGCTTGCCGCGGCCCGCATAGCCGGCTCCGGGGATCGGGCCCATGCCCGGGACGTTCGGAACGCCGCCCTTGGCGACGGTCTTCATCATCTTGGCGGCCTGCTCGAAGCGATTGACGAGCTGGTTCACCTCGGTGACCGTCGTGCCGGAGCCCTTGGCGATGCGCAGCCGGCGGGAGCCGTTGAGCAGCTTGGGGGTGGTGCGCTCCGCCGTCGTCATCGACTGGATGATGGCCTCGGTGCGCACGATCTCGCGCTCGTCGAAGTTGTCGAGCTGCTGCTTCATCTGCCCGGCGCCAGGCAGCATGCCCATCATCTTCTTGATGGAGCCCATGTTGCGCAGCTGCTGCATCTGCTTGAGGAAGTCGTCGAGCGTGAAGCTGTCCGTCGCGAACTTCTCGGCGACCTTGCGCGCCTCGTCCTCGTCGAAGGCCTCCTGGGCCTGCTCGATGAGGGTGAGGATGTCGCCGAGGTCGAGGATGCGCGACGCCATGCGGTCGGGGTGGAACGGCTCGAAGTCGTCCAGTCCCTCACCGGTGGAGGCGAAGATGATCGGGCGGCCCGTGATCGATGCCACCGAGAGGGCGGCACCACCGCGCGCGTCGCCGTCGAGCTTGGAGAGCACGACGCCGGTGAAGTCGACGCCGTCTTGGAACGCCTTGGCCGTGGCCACGGCGTCCTGACCGATCATCGCGTCGATCACGAACAGCACTTCGTCCGGGTCCGTGGCCTTGCGGATGTCGGCGGCCTGCTTCATCAGCTCGGCGTCGACGCCGAGGCGTCCTGCGGTGTCGATGACGACGGTGTCGTACTGCTTGGTCTCGGCGAACTTCATGGCGTCCTTGGCCACCTTCACCGGGTTGCCGACGCCGTTGCCGGGCTCCGGCGCGTAGACCGGGACGCCGGCCTGCTCGCCGACGATCTGGAGCTGGGTGACGGCGTTGGGCCGCTGGAGGTCGGCGGCGACGAGGAGCGGCGTGTGGCCGTCCTTGACCAGCCACTTGCCGAGCTTGCCCGCGAGCGTGGTCTTGCCCGCGCCCTGGAGGCCGGCGAGCATGATCACCGTCGGCGGCTTCTTGGCGAACTGGAGGCGGCGCTGCTGGCCGCCGAGGATGGCCACGAGTTCCTCGTTGACGATCTGGACGACCTGCTGAGCCGGGTTCAGCGCCTTGTTGACCTCGTCGGACAGCGCGCGCTCGCGCACCTTGCCGGTGAACTCCTTGACGACGTCGAGCGCCACGTCCGCGTCGAGCAGCGCGCGGCGGATCTCGCGCACGGTGCCGTCCACATCGGAGGGGGTGAGCTTGCCCTTGGTGCGCAGGTTCTTGAAGGTGTCCGTCAAACGGTCGGACAGCGAGCCGAAAGTAGCCATGATCGTAGAAGTCTACCGGGCGAGACTGGCCGGTCGCCGAGCCTGCACCGTGCGCGCCGGCCCAGAGTGGAAGCCCTGCGCGTCAGCCCTGGGTGTCGACCGCGACCACGTCGCCGCGCACGTCGAACGAGACCGTGAGGAGCGCGTCAGTCTCGTCCGGGCTGATCGAGTAGTCGAAGGTCGCGAAGACCTCGTCCTCGCCTGCCTGGTCGGCCTGCACCCTCACGGCAAGGAGCTGGAGCGAGCGCAGCACGTCGATCGCGATGTCGCCCGAGTTGTGGACCAGGAGGTCGAGCAGCGACTCCCCCAGCTTGTCGACATGCTCGTCGATGTAGTTCGTCGTCGCCGACTGCTGGGAGCTCAGCTCGGCCACCAGCGCGTCCCTCGCCCGGTTGTCGAAGCCCTCCATCGCCTGGATGAGCGCCGCCGCGGAGTCGAGGGCGAACTCCCCCACCGCGCGCTCGTCGTCGGCGCGCAGCTCGACCTCCACCGCCTGGTCGGCGAGGTCGACCGTGTCGTTCCAGGCGAGGCCGCCGGAGGCCGTCTCGTCGATGACGCCGAAGTAGTCGTGCTCGATGGCCATGAGGTCCCTATCCGACGAGCTGCTGCGCGAAGACGTGCGGGGTGAAGCCGGTCAGGTCGTTGATGCCCTCGCCCTGGCCGATGAGCTTGATCGGGAGGCCGGTGCGCTCCTGCACGGCGAGCACGAAGCCGCCCTTCGCCGAGCCGTCGAGCTTGGTGAGCACGAGGCCGGTCACACCGGCGTGCTCCAGGAACGCCTCGGCCTGCGCCAGGCCGTTCTGGCCGGTGGTCGCGTCGAGCACCAGGAGCACCTCCGCGATGGGCGCCTGCTTCTCGACCACGCGCTTGATCTTGGACAGCTCGTCCATCAGGCCGCCCTTGGTCTGCAGCCGGCCCGCGGTGTCGATGATGACGATCTCGGTGCCGTCGCGCTTGGCCTTCTCGACCGTCTGGAACGCCACGGACGCCGGGTCCTGGCCCTGCTGCTGCGGGCGGACGATCTCCGCGCCGGCGCGCTCCGCCCAGGTGGCGAGCTGCTCGACCGCGGCGGCGCGGAAGGTGTCCGCCGCTCCGACGACGACCGTGCGGTCGTAGGTGCGCAGGAACTTGGCGAACTTGCCGATGGTCGTGGTCTTGCCGACGCCGTTCACGCCGACGACCAGGACGATCGCGGGCCGCTCGCTGAGCTTGAGGGTGGTGTCGAGCTTGGAGAGGCGCTCCTCCATCGTCTCGCGCAGCATGCGCTGGAGGTCGGCCGGGTCGGTGGTGTGGTAGCGCTCGACCTTGGCGCGCAGATCGTCGACGACGGCCTCGGTGACATCGGGACCGAAGTCGGCGGTGATGAGCGCGGCCTCCAGATCGTCCCAGGTGGTGTCGTCGATGGTCTTCCTGGCGAACATCCCGCGGAGGGCGCCCGACAAGGACCAGGGGGTGCGGTCTGCCATGCACTCAGACTAGTTGGTACGGTGGCGCCATGTTCTCCCTGGTGGCGGTGTCGGCGGAGCTGGCCGAGCAGCTCGTCGCGATCGACGAGGACGGGGAGGACGCCGTTCATCAGGCCCGCATCCGGGTGCGTCGGCTCCGCAGCGTCCTGCGGGTCTACCGGGCCGCGTTCGAGTCGCATGCCGCTCTCGGCATGCGACTGCGGCTGGAGGCGCTGGGCGACCGGCTCGGCGCTGTGCGCGACCTGGAGGTCAAGGCGACGACGCTGGAGGACCTCCTGGAGGCCGGAGACGAGCCGGAGGTGGTCGACGCCGTCTCGGCGGAGGCTGCGGAGACCCGCGCCGCCCACGGGGAGGCGCTGGCGTCGCTGCTCCGCTTCCTCCACGGCCCGAAGGTCCGTGCGCTGCTGGCCGACCTCCAGATGTTCGCTGCTGAGCCGCCGCTCTCGGCGAAGGGGCGGAAGGACCCCGCCCGCGTCACCGAGCGCGGGCTGGCGAAGTCGGTGGCGAAGGTGCACCTGCCGCGCGGCGACAGCCTGGAGGAACGGCACGCCACCCGGAAGGCCGCGCGGAAGGTCCGGTACGCGGCGGAGGCCGTCGCGGACGAGCTCGGCCGCACGGCCGTCCGCCTCGCCGCAGCGGCGAAGGCCGTACAAGACGCCCTCGGCGACAACCGCGACGACCTCCTGCTGGCGCACGAGCTGCGGGAGCAGGGCTACGTCGGCCTCGCCATGCGCTGCGAGCGGCGCGCGGCTGACGCCCTCGACGGGATCGACGGCAAGCTCGCCGCGATCGCGATCGCGTTCGAGGGCGCTGACGCCTAGGCCGACGCCTTCTCCTGCGCGACGCGCTGGCCGACGACCGCCGAGACGCCGTCCTGGCGCATCGAGACGCCATAGAGGGCGTCGGCGATCTCCATCGTGCGCTTCTGGTGCGTGATCACGATGAGCTGGCTGTTCTCGCGCAGGTCCTCGAAGATCGTCAGGAGGCGGCCCAGGTTGGCGTCGTCGAGCGCGGCCTCCACCTCGTCCATGATGTAGAACGGGCTGGGGCGGGCCTTGAAGATCGCGATGAGCAGCGCCACCGCGGCCAGCGACCGCTCGCCGCCGGAGAGCAGCGAGAGCCGCTCGATCTTCTTGCCGGCCGGCTTGACCGACACCTCGATGCCGGTGGTGAGGAGGTCGTCCGGGTTCGTCAGCGAGATGTGCCCGGAGCCGCCGGGGAACAGGATCGGGAAGACGCGCTCGAACGCGGCCTCGGTGTCCGCGAAGGCCGACTCGAAGATGGTCTGCATCTTCTCGTCGATCTCCTCGATGATCGTCACGAGGTCCTTGCGGGTGTTGGTGAGGTCGGTGAGCTGCTCGGTGAGGAACTTGTGCCGCTGCTCCAGGGCCGCGAACTCCTCCAGCGCGAGCGGGTTGACCCGGCCGAGCTGGCCGAGCTTGCGCTCGGCGGAGGCCAGGCGCTTCTGCTGCTGCTCGCGGACGTAGGGGGTGCCTGGGCGCTCCTCGGGCTCCTCGCCGGTTTCCTCTGCTGGCGTCTCGTCATCCTCGCGGGTGTCCGGCGGCACGGGCACGTCCGGCCCGTACTCGGCCACCAGCACGTCCTCCACGAGGCCGAGCTCGCTGCCCGCCCGCTCAAGCAGGCTCGACAGGTGCAGCTTCTTCTCGTAGATCTGCAGCTCCAGGCCGTGCACCGACTCGGTGATGCCGTGCAGGCGCTCCCGCAGGGCGGCCTCCTCGCGGCGCACGGTCGCGAGCTCCTCGTTCTGGCTCGCGCGCTGCGCCTCGGCGGCGGCGAGCTCCAGGCGAGCCTGCGACACCGAGCGGTCGGCGGAGGCGAGCACCGCGGGCAGGACGTCCACGACGCCTTGCGCCGCGTCGAGCTGCCGGCGGCGGATGACGGCACGGCGGGCGGCCTCCTCGGCAGCGGCGCGCTCGGCTTCGAGCTGCCGGGCGAGGGCCTCACCCCTGGCCTGCTCCGCACGGACGCGCTCCTTCGCGGTCTCGACCGCCAGGCGCGCCTCCACCTCCGCCTCGCGCGCGGCGTCGAGCTCGACGGAGAGGGCGTCGCGGGCCGAGACGTCGAGGATCGGCCGCGGCCGCGCCCGGGCGACCTCCAGCTCCGATTTCGCCGACGCGGCGGTGGACTCGGCCTCGGCGACGCGCTCGGCGGCCTGCTCCAGTGCGCGGCTCAGCCGGTCGGACTCCGCCACGGAGGCCTCGAACTGCACCTTGACCCGGTTGAGCCCCTCGGTCTGGGCGGCGAGCCGGCTGTCGAACTCGCGCAGCGCGGTCAGCGCGGTCTGGGACTGCTCCTTGGCGACCTGGAGGACACCGCGCTGCTCGGCCAGCGCGAACCGAGCGCGGTCGATCAGGGAGGTGACCTCGCCCAGCCGGTCCTCCGCGGCGTCGCGGTCGGCGATCAGCTCGATGCGGCTCTGTTTCGACCCGGAGCCGCCGCGCAGGACGAAGTCCGTCAGGACCTCTCCGGTGCGGGTGATCAGGGTGACGGGGCCGCCGAGCTTCCGCGCGCGGAACGCGTCGGACGCGGCGCGCGCGGCGTCCACGTCCTCCGCGATGGCGGTGAACGCGAGCAGGCCGAGCACACCGCTCGGCGCCTCCACGACCGAGCGCGCGGGGACGACCCCGGCGACGCCGGACAGGTCGACGTCTGGCACTGCGGCGTCGGCGACCACGACCTCCACCCGGCCGAGGTCGTCCGCGGAGGCGTGGGCGACCGCGTCGAACGCGCTGTCCCTGCTCTCGGCGAGCACGGCGTCGGCCAGCGTGCCGAGCGCGGCGGCGATGGCGGCCTCGTTGCCGGGATGGACGCGGATGTGCTCGGCGACGAGGCCGCGGACGCCGGGGAGGCGCGCGGCGACGAGCGCCGCCGATCCGTCCTTCTGATCGAGGGCGAGCGACAGCGCGGAGGTGCGGGCCGCGAGGGCGTCGCGCTCGCGCTCCAGGGTGTGGAGGTCGTCGCGCAGCTTCTCGATGAGCCCCTCCGCCTCGAAGACGTCGGCCTGCGCGAGCTCATATGCTTCGTCCAGGGCGCCCTCGCCGAGGTCCGTGGTGGCGGCCTCGGCCTCCCGCGCGGCGAACTCGGCCTGCGCCTTCTCGCGGCGCTCGGTGGCGGCGTCGAGGGCGTTCTGCTGGCGGAGGACCTCGCCGCGCACGGCCGCGAGGCGCTGGGCGGCGGCCTCGGCCTGACCGTTCAGCTTGCTGATCTCCAGGTCGTGCTTGGAGACGAGCGCGCTCTGCGCCGCTATCTCGTCGTCCACCGAGTCCAGCCGGCCGCGCGCGGCACGGGTCGCGGACTGCGCCGCCTGCCAGTCCGCCTCGGCCTCCACGACGGCGGCACGCAGCCGCTCGACCTCGTCGGCGGCGTCCTGCACCATCTGCGGGCTGATGCGCGGACCGTCGTCGGTCGCCTCGGCCTGACTGCCGAGCAGCGCGACCCGCTGGGTCGCGAGCGAGTAGAGACTGCGCAGGCGGTCCTGCGCCTGCTCCAGCGCGAAGGCGGTGCTCCGCGCGACGTCGACGGCGTCGCCGATCTGGGCCTGCTCCAGGCGGGTGCGGCGGAGCTGCTTCTGCTCGAGCTGCTCCTGCAGGACGATCTGCTCGCTGTGGCGCGAAGCCTCCGTGCGGGTGTGGTCGTCGAGCGAGCGGCGCAGCCCGACCACGTCGTCGGCCAGCAGGCGCGCACGGGCATCGCGGACGATCGCGGCGATGGACTGCGCCTCGCGCGCGATCTCGGCCTGGTGGCCGAGCGGCTTGAGCTGACGGCGCACCTCGCCGGCGAGATCGCTGAGCCGGGTCAGGTTGGTCTGCATCGCGTCCAGCTTGCGGAGGGTCTTCTCCTTGCGGCGGCGGTGCTTGAGGATGCCCGCGGCCTCCTCGATGAAGCCGCGGCGCTCCTCCGGGGTGGCGCGCAGCACGGCGTCGAGCTGGCCCTGGCCGACGATGACGTGCATCTCGCGGCCGAGGCCGGAGTCGCTGAGCAGCTCCTGCACGTCGAGGAGGCGGCAGGACTGGCCGTTGATGGCGTACTCGCTGCCGCCGTTGCGGAACAGCGTGCGCGAGATGGTGACCTCGGTGTACTCGATCGGCAGGGCGCCGTCGGTGTTGTCGATCGTGAGCTGCACCTCGGCCCGGCCGAGCGGGCCGCGGGTGGAGGTCCCGGCGAAGATGACGTCCTCCATCTTGCCGCCGCGAAGCGTCTTGGCGCCCTGCTCGCCCATCACCCAGGCGAGCGCGTCGACCACGTTCGACTTGCCGGAGCCGTTCGGCCCGACGACGCAGGTGACGCCCGGCTCGAAGGCGAAAGTCGTCGCCGTTGCGAACGACTTGAAGCCCTTGAGCGTCAGACTCTTCAAATACACGCTGTGAATCTACCCGAGGTCGCGCGTGCTCCCCTGCAGCCGAGGGGCACGTCGTTGTCACATTCCGGGCGGAAAAGCGACAACGACGTGCCCCTCGACAGTGGTGGCAGCTGCCCGGCGTCAGCCGACGCCTAGGTAGGCTTCTTTGATGGCGGGGTCGGCGAGCAGCTCGCGGCCGGTGCCGGAGCGTGTGATGCTGCCGGTCTCCAGGACGAAGGCGCGATTCGCGCGGGCCAGCGCCTGGTTGGCGTTCTGCTCCACGAGCAGGACGGTGGTGCCCTGCTTGTTGATCTCCGTGATGATCGAGAAGATCTGCCGGATGAACTGCGGGGCCAGCCCCATCGAGGGCTCGTCCAGCAGCAGCAGCCGCGGGCTCGACATCAGCGCGCGCCCGATGGCGAGCATCTGCTGCTCACCGCCGGACATCGTGCCGCCGGCCTGCGACTTGCGCTCGGCGAGCCGCGGGAACAGCGAGAACACCCGGTCGAAGTCCGGGCCCATGTTGGACCTGTCCTTGCGGCCGAACGCACCCATGTCGAGGTTCTCCATCACCGTCATCCCCGGGAAGATCCCGCGGCCCTCCGGAGCCTGCGAGATGCCGCGGACCACCCGGATGTGCGCCTTCATCTTGGTGATGTCCTGGCCGTCGAACAGGATGGAGCCCTTCGACGGGTTCAGGATGCCCGAGATCGTCTTCATCGTGGTCGACTTGCCCGCGCCGTTCGCGCCGATGAGGCTGACGATCTCGCCCTCCTCCACGGAGAACGACATGTCGTGGATCGCCTCGATGCGCCCGTACGAGACGCTGATGTTCTTCAGTTCAAGCAACGTCATCTTCGGGCTCCCCGAGGTAGGCGGCGATCACGCGCGGGTCGTTCCGGATCTCCTGGGGCACGTCGTCGGCCAGCTTGCGGCCGAACTCCAGCACCACGATGCGATCCGTCACGCCCATGACCAGCTTCATGTCGTGTTCGATGAGGAGGACGGTGTACCCGTCGGCCCGGATGGTCCGGATGAGGTCCATCAGGTCCTCCTTCTCCGCGGGGTTGAAGCCGGCGGCCGGCTCGTCCAGGCAGAGCACCTTGGGGTCGGTGGCGAGGGCGCGCGCGATCTCCAGGCGGCGTTGCGACCCGTACGGCAGCGACCGGGAGAGGTCGCCCGCGTGCTCGGCGATGCCCACGAACTCGAGCAGGGCCATGCCGCGCTCGATCGAGGACTTCTCCTCCCGCGTGTGCCGCGGCAGCCGCAGCAGCGCGCCGGGCACCGACGTGCGGTGCCGGGCGTCGAGGCCGACGACCACGTTCTCCAGCGCCGTCATCTCGCCGAACAGGCGGATGTTCTGGAAGGTGCGCGCCAGGCCGAGCCGCGTGATCCTGTGCTGCTTCTGGCCTTTGATCGACTGGCCCTCCAGCAGCACGTCGCCGCTGGTCGGCTTGTAGACGCCGGTCATCGCGTTGAAGCACGTGGTCTTGCCCGCGCCGTTCGGCCCGATCAGGCCGAGGATCTCGCCGCGGCGGATGTCGAACGAGACGTCGTCGAGGGCGAGGAGGCCGCCGAACTTCACCGTGAGGTTGCGGACCTCCACGATGTTCTCGCCGACCTCGACCGCGATCTCCCGGTCGGGGGCCGCGGCCTCCGCGACGTCGAGGTCGATACCCGCCGCCTCCAGTTCGTCCTCGCTGGCGCCGAGGGCCGGCTCCTCCGGGTTCGCTGCGGACTCCGGGACAGCTGCGGTGTTCTCGTCGCTCATCGCGCGCCTCCCTTCGCGGACTGCGCCACTCTTCGATACGCGAGCCGCCCGTACGCCAGGAGCTTCTGCCGCGCCGGGAACAGGCCCTGCGAGCGGAAGATCATGATCAGGACGAGGGCGATGCCGAAGATCAGGTACTTGTAGTCGGCGATGGCGGTGAACCGCAGCGGGATGTACGCCACGATCGCGCCACCGATCATCGCGCCGACCTTGTTGCCCGCGCCGCCGAGCACGACGGCCGCGAGGAACAGGATCGACGTCTGGACGTCGAACTTCTGGTTGTTGACGAAGCCGACCTGCCCGGCGAACAGCGCTCCGGAGAGGCCGCCGACACCGGCGCCGATCGCGAACGCCCACACCTTGTACTTGAAGGTGGGCACGCCCATGATCTCGGCGGCGTCCTCGTCCTCGCGGATGGCGATCCACGCGCGGCCCACGCGGCTGCGCTCCAGGTTGCCGACCAGCAGCAGGATCACGATGATGATCGTCACCGTGAGCCAGTACCAGGGCACGCCGTCGGAGTTGGAGAAGATCGGGATGCCCTTGGCGGTCTCCCCCGGCGGGTGCCCGACGTTCTGGAAGCCGACCTGGCCCTTCATCGCCGGGATGATCGTGGCGAGGATGCGCACGATCTCACCGAAGCCGAGCGTGACGATCGCCAGGTAGTCGCCGCGGAGGCGGAGCGTCGGCACGCCGAGGATGACGCCGAAGGTCATCGTGACCGCCATCGCGACCGGCACGGTCCACAGGTACGGGATCTTGATGAACGGCGAGTCGGGGCTGGTGAGCATGGCCGCGGTGTACGACCCGACGGCGAAGAACGCGACGTAGCCGAGGTCGAGGAGGCCGGCGTAGCCGACCACCACGTTCAGGCCGACCGCGATCAGGCCGTAGGTGGCCATCGCGAAGCACGCGAGCGGCCAGTCGTTGCCCGGCTCGGTGGTGAGCGGGAAGAAGTTCAGGTACGGCAGTGCGTACGCCAGGGCCACCACGATGAGCAGCCACGCCCACTGCACGGCCCGCGGGAGGCCGTTCCAGTAGTCGCGCAGCGGCTGCAGCGGACCCTTCTTCCTGCCCGTGCGTCCGGCTTCGAGGGCGTCGTCCGCCTGCTCCGAACGGCCGTCTGGCAGGACCTTGGGGCCTTCCGTCGTGCTCATGCGCGGCTCCTTCCGAGCGAGGTGCCGAGGATGCCGGTCGGCTTGACCAGCAGCACCAGCACCAGCACGACGAACGCGACGACGTCGGTCCACTGCGAGTCGCCCAGCAGGATCTGGCCGTAGTTGCCGATCACGCCGAGCAGCAGGCCGCCGAGCAGCGCGCCGCGCACGTTGCCGATGCCGCCGAGGACGGCCGCCGCGAACGCCTTGACGCCGAGCACGAAGCCGCCGTTGTAGATCACGCCGGAGGGCACCAGCATCACGTAGAACAGTGCGGCGGCGCCGGCGAGGACACCGCCGGTGATGAAGGTGATCTGGATGATCCGCTCCTTGTTGACGCCCATCAGCGTGGCCGTGTCGGCGTCCTGCGCGACGGCGCGGATCCCGCGGCCCGTGCGCGTGCGCCGGATGAACCAGTCGGTGGCGATCATCAGGATCACGGACGCCACCACGATGATGATCTGCTGGCTGTTCACGATCGTCCCGAAGACGTTGAAGATCGGCGTCGGGATGAACATCGTCACCGCAGGCTCCGCGTTCGCGCCCCGGATCAGGAAGATCAGGTACTGGATCGTGAACGAGGCGCCGATCGCCGTGATGAGGAACACGAGGCGTGGCGCGTTCCGTTTTCGCAGCGGCCGGTAGGCGACGCGTTCGAGCACCCACGCGGTGAACGCGGACGCCGCCATGCCGACGAGGAGGGCGAGCAGGAGGTCGCCGATGATCGCGACCGGGCTCAGGTTGGGTGCGCTCGGGCCGAAGCCGAGCGAGGTCAGGGTGATGACGACGCCGTAGGCGCCGACGATGAACACCTCGGAGTGGGCGAAGTTGATCAGGTTGAGCACGCCGTAGACCAGCGTGTAGCCGACGGCGATCAGGCCGTAGATGGCGCCGAAGGTGAGGCCGTCGAAGGTGACGCTCCAGAAGTTCTGGATGAGGGCGCCGACATCGAAGTTGATCCAGGAGTTGTCGAGGACGGGATGGACGAGGAGGAGGGTTTCGAGCATTCGAGCTTCCAGGTTTCAGTGCCGGATCGTCGTTGGTCCGGCTCAGTTCTTACGAGCGTAAGTCGAAACAAAGGTGCCGCGGGCCACGGTGGCCCGCGGCACCTTCGCGTGTCGCGTTATCCGATGGTTCCGATCGGGACGATCTTGCCGCCCTCGACCTTGTACCCGTAGACGGTCGGCGCCTGGAGCTCACCGGTGGAGTCCCACTTGTAGTGCTTGCTCAGGCCGTCGGCGTCGTAGTTCTTCACCCAGTCGAGCAGCTTCGCACGGGTCGTGTTGCCCTTGTCGATGCCGGCGAGCAGGACGGTGGTGGCGTCGTAGCCCTCGATCGAGTACGTGCCGGGCTCGGCGCTCGCGAGCGACTTGTAGGCCGACTCGAACGACGGGATCAGCTCGCCCGGGATGCAGGGGCAGGTGAAGTACGCGTTGCTGGACGCGTTGCCGGCCAGCTTGATGAACTGGTCGTCCTTCACACCGTCGGGACCGACGAACGTGCCCGTGTAGCCCTTGTTGACCAGCTGCTGGTCGAACGGGGCGCCCTCGGCGTAGTAACCCGAGTAGTACACGGCGTCGGGCTTCGCGTTGAGGATCTTGGAGATCACCGCGGAGAAGTCCTTCTGGCCGGTCGTCACCTTGTCGGTGCCGATCAGCGCGCTGCCGAGCGCCTTGGAGGTCGTCGTGCCGAGGCCGATTCCGTAGTCGGAGTCGTCCTGCACCAGGTAGACCTTCTTGGCCTGCAGCTTGTCGGTCATGAACTTCGCCGCCGCCGGGCCCTGCACGGCGTCGTTGCCGAGGCCGCGGAAGAAGGTCTTCCAGCCGTTCTGGGTCAGCGCCGGGTTGGTCGCGGACGGGGTGATGTGCACCAGGCCCTGCTGCTCGAAGATGTTGCCGGTGGCCTTCGACTCACCCGAGAACGGCAGGCCGACGACGCCGATGATGTCGGACTCGTTGACCGCCTGGGTGACCGGGCCGGTCGCCTTGTTCGGGTCGCCCTCGGTGTCGAACTTCTTGAAGCCGACGACGCATCCCTTATTGGCACTGTTGTGCTGGTTGATGGCCAGCTGGATGCCGTTGAAGATGTTGATGCCGAGCTGGGCGTTCGGGCCGGTCTCGGCTCCGACGTACGCGATGGTGAGCCCTGACGGGCAGGTGGCCTTGCCGTCACCCGCGGGGAGGACCGCGTTCTTGGGGGTGGAAACCGAGGTGATTGCCGGGATGTTCACCTTCGAGTTGGAGCTGGTGGAGCCCCCTGTGGACGGCTGGTTGGCGCATCCCACGAGGAACAGTGCGACTGACGCTGCAACAGCCGCACCGATCGTGACTTTCTTTCCTAGCATCTTCTGCCTCTCGACGTGAATCCGTGTCGAACGCTGCGTGATTGCCTCGTCGCACCACGAATATGTGTGCTGAGACTACATGCGATGCAAGCATTTGCACCCGCCATTCGGGCCCAGATTTACACGATCGAAACCAAACCGTTCGGCGCTCTTCACAGCGATCCGAAGCCGGGTTAGTGTGGGCGGTTGGCCGCATATCCGAATCGACGACAGCAGGAGGCAGCGGTGCGCATCGAGCGGCTCTCGCCTCCCCCGGCACTCGGCACTCCGGAGTCGCTGCTGTTCGAGGAGCTCGTCGGCGTCCTGAACGGGATCAGCGTCGCCCTCTGGAGGGCCGACGACTTCGTGGAGACGGCCGAGGAGGCCCTCGCCGCGTTCCGCGCGCAGGAGTACCAGGAGAAGATCCTGCTCGTCGCGATCGAGGACGGCGTGGTGGTCGGGCGCGTCCAGGCCGACTTCCCGCTCGACCGGGCGGCCGAGACGATGAGCCTCCTGGTCGACGTGGCACCGGCGGCGCGCGGCCGCGGCATCGGCTCGGCGCTGCTCGCGGCAGGCGAGGAGCTGGCGGCGGACGGCGGACGCCGTGTCGTCAGCGCGTACACCGAGCACCCGGCGAGCACCCTCGCCGACAGCGTGTCGGTCATCCGCGCCCGCTCCGGCACCGCCGGGCTGCCCGCTGAGTCGCGCGACGTCCGCTTTGCCCTGCGGCACGGCTACCGGTTGGGCCAGGTGGAGCGCTCGAGCGAGCTCCTGCTCCCGTTACCACGCGCCAGGGAGGCCGGCCTCGCGAGCACGGCGGCCTCCGCCACCGGCTACCGCGCGGTGTCCTGGCTGGGACACGCGCCCGACGATCTGCTCGAACCGTTCGCCGCGCTGAAGGCGCGCATGTCGACGGACATCCCGCAGAGCGGCATCGCGGTCGACCGGGAGGAGTGGACGGGCGCGCGCGTGCGCGCCCAGGAGCGCGAGCTGGCCGAACGCGGCGAGCCGCTCCTGGTCACGGCGGCGGAGCACATCGACACGGGCGAGCTGGCCGCGTACACCGAGATCGCGGTCCCAGCCGACGGCGACAAGGCCGAGCAGTACGACACGCTGGTCGCCATCCCCCACCGCGGCCACCGCCTCGGCACCCTGGTGAAGCTCCAGAACATCCACGAGCTGGCGCACCACGCACCGCACATCCACCGGCTGCTGACGTGGAACGCCGACGAGAACGCGCCGATGCTGGCGATCAATCGGGCGTTCGGTTTCCAGCTCCACGCCCTCACCGGCCACTGGCAGAAGACGGTGGGGTAGCGCGGGCGCTACAGATGCCCGTTTCTCGACTTCTTCGCTGCGATGAAGGCGTCGAAGTCGAATGCCACCGGCTCGCCGCTCTCATCAGCGGCCATCAGCGCGGCCCGGAGCGCGGACATCCGCGCCTCCCGGTGCTCCGGCAGTCGTAACCGGGTCCGCGGTTCACGAAACACCCTTCCGGTCATGCGACCTGGATGCGCTGGTCACCCATGACATATTCAATGGCGAGCGCGCCGCCGACGGCCTCCAGGTAGCTGCGGATAGTGCCGACCTTCGCACTTTCGAGGTCGCCGTGTTCGATCTTTGAGACTTGCCGCTGACCGACGCCGATGCGCGCAGCCAGTTGAACCTGAGTCAGCCCAGCCTGCTCTCGCAGTTCACGCAGACGATATGCGCGGACCTCCGCACGCATGCGTTCTTTGTGCGCCTCGACACGGTCCCGGTCTACGGGGTGCTCCGCGACGAAATCCTTCAGGGACATAGCCATCTCGGTCACTCTCCTCTTGTCGCCAGCGATCAGCATGATCGCCGATCGATCCGGGTCGAACGCGAACAGCACACGCAACTCGGAGCGTCCCGCTGAGCCTGGCCTGAGCTCCTTCATGTTCTTGTGCCGGGACGCGGTCACGGTGTCCACGATGGGTCTCCCCAACTGAGGACCACGATCCTCCAGCAACTCGATCGCAGCAATCACCTGCTCACGAGACTCCTGATCCAGCGAAGCGAGCCATCCAGCGATCAACTCGATATCAACGCTCCACATTTCGACAGTTTAGACCCCACAAGGTCTATGGAACAAACCCACGACGTGCACGAGTGGACGTCTCACCGCAGCCGCTGGCAGTGCGGGCACAAATGCGACGACCGGTTCATGAACCGCTCCCGCACGACGGGGGTTCCGCACCGCGGGCACGGCTTCCCCTCCTGCCCGTACGCGTTGAGGCTGTGCGCGAAGTACCCCGAGTTCCCGTTCACGTTCACGTACTGGGCGTCGAAGCTCGTCCCGCCTTCAGCCAGCGCCTTCTCCAGCACGTGGCGCACCTCGGCCAGCAGCGTGCGCGCCTTCGCGCGGCTCAGCGACGACGCCGGCTGCTCGTAGTGGATGCGGGCGGCCCAGAGCGCTTCGTCGGCGTAGATGTTGCCGATGCCGCTGATCACCGTCTGGTCGAGGAGGACGCGCTTGATTCCGCTGTTCTTGCGGGCGAGGGCGGCGAAGAACCGCGCGTCGTCGAAGGCCGGGTCGAGCGGGTCGCGGGCGATGTGGGAGACCTGGGTCGGGATGAGCGGCTCGGCCGTTCCCAGGCCCGCGGCGGCGCCGTCCGCGGTCGGGACCAGCGTGTCCACGGCCATCGAGCCGAAGATGCGCTGGTCCACGAAGTTCACCCACAGCTCGCGGTGGTCGGAGGGGAGCGTCGCGGCGGTCTCGATGTGCAGGCGGATGCGGAGCAGGCCGGCCTCGTCCCAGCCGGGCTCGCGCAGCAGGATCTGGCCGCTCATGCCGAGGTGCGCGACGATGGCGCGGCGCGTGGCGCCCTGCAACGGGATCCAGAGGAACTTGCCACGGCGGGCGGGCTCCTCCATCACGCGACCGGTCAGCAGCGTCTCGAAGGCGCCGGCGACCGGGTCGTGGCGTTTCAGCGAGCGCGGCTCGAAGACCTCGACGCCGAGGATGGTCGCACCCGTGACCGCCGGCGCCAGCCCGGCGCGGACGACCTCAACCTCGGGGAGCTCGGGCACGGCGGCGGTTCAGCTCGGTCCAGGCGCTGAGCGCGGCGGCCATCTCGGCCTGCTTCTTGCTCGTCCCCTCCCCCGTCGCGGTGACGAGGTCGCCGACCGACACGGTGGCGTGGAAGGTCTTGGAGTGGTCGGGGCCCGTGTTCGTCACGGTGTAGACCGGGAGGCCGGCGCCGCGGTGGGCGGCCGCCTCCTGGAGGCTCGTCTTGGGGTCCATCGCCGCCCCGAACCGGTCGGGGTCGGCCAGCAGCGGGTCGACCAGGCGCAGCACGAGCGCGGTCGCCTCCTCGCCGCCGGCGTCGAGGTAGGCGGCGCCGATCAGCGCCTCCACGGTGTCGGCGAGGATGGACGCCTTCTCGCGGCCGCCGCTCTGGTTCTCGCCGCGGCCGAGGCGCAGGTACTGGCCGAGTTCGATGCTGCGCGCGACCTCCGCGAGGGCAACGGAGCTGACCAGGCTGGCCCGGCGCTTCGCGAGCTCGCCCTCGTCGAGGTGCGGGTTCTCCCGGAACAGCTTGACGGTGACGGCCTGCCCGAGGATCGAGTCGCCGAGGAACTCCAGGCGCTCGTTGTTGGGGATGCCGCCGTTCTCGTAGGCGAACGAGCGGTGGGTCAGCGCAAGCACGAGAAGCGGGGGGGGGGTGTGGACCCCCCGCGTAGAGGGGTGGGGGGCAAGGGGAGTGGTATAGCCCCCCACCGGCTGGGTGGCCCCCAAAGAGGTTGAGGG